>NZ_AP024546.1:0-327062 GCF_018406645.1 Lysobacter helvus | reverse complement strand
CGGCGGCGGCATCGGGGTCTGCAGCTTCAGCAGCGTGATGGCGCGCGCGGTGGCCGGCGACATCGGCTGGCCTTCGAACTTGCGCGACTGTTCGATCCAGCCCTTGAGCTGGATGGAGAAGCGTTCGTTGGCCTTCGACGAGAGGCGTTCGCTGTCGTCGTTGATGTAGGTGGACGAGACCCACTGCGCGGCGGTGAGGTCGGGATAGCCCTTGCGCAGTTCGTCGTTGACGCGCGCGATGAACTGGTCGGCCGTCTCGCCTTCCGGCGGCGGCGTGGTGGCGATGCCGCCAGGTGCGACGGGCGCTTCGGGGGTCTTCTTGCAGCCGGCGATCGTGAGCAGGCCGGCGGAGATGGCGAGCGCGAGCAGGAAAGGACGTGCGGTCACGGGTCGGTCCCTGGAGGCGCCGGGCGGCGCGAGGACCCGCAGGCTATGGGGTGGGGGCGATGGCGCGCAAGTTCCGTCCGTACCCGCCGGGCCCGCGAAGGCTCCAAAAGCAGGATTCGGTTCCTGGCGTCGTCCCCGCGAAGGCGGGGACACCCATCAGGGCGCTCCGCCACGCCCCATCCGGCAGCACTTTGTCGCGTGCGCGCCAAAGCGCTCCCAAAATTTTGCTGCGCAAAACTTTGGGCCCCGGCCCAATGCACCCACATTCCCCCGCGCTGTCGCGCCGCCCCCTTTGACTCAAAGGGGGCTCTTCATCGATGGGAAGCGCCGAAACGTTTTTTTCGCAAATTCTGTTGCGCAAGCAAAGCGCCAGCCAAACAAGTTTCAGAAGCAGCGCGCTGCTTTCGCAAACCGAAGCTGCAGGCCGCAACGTTGCGGTGAGGCGCACCGCACGCCGAGCCAATCCCGCGCAGCCGTCCATGGATGGACGGCGCCGATGCTCGCAGCCAGGGATGGCGAGGCAGCGGAGCGGGATTGGCTGGGCGTGCAGTGCGCCGTCCGTCCGAAGCGGATGTGTTCGCCAGCGACTCACCGATCCGGTGCGAGGCACTACTCCTACGCAGCGTCGCAACGCTCCGGTTGCGAAGCGCTTCGACGTGATGAGGGCTTATAGGTCCGTACAGTGCGCCATGGATGGCGCACGGCCGGCGTCTTGCGGCTGGACGCATCGCAAAACGACGGGGGAGGACCTATGAGCCCTCATCGCGGCGGAGCGCCGTGCCGGAGGAGGTTGATGCGATTTTGCGTTTGGATCGCCGGCTGAGCGGGGATCACGAGCAAAGATCAGGGAACAACGAGTTCGCGGGTCTCTGCATCCGCCAATCCGCGATCGTGCAGCCATCGCCATGCGTCGCTGGCGTCCTGCTCCACGTATTCGCGGGCCGAGCCGAGCCGGAACGTGTAACCCCACGCATCCATGTCGGCGAACACGCGGGCCGCGCCCACGCCCGGGATCGCATCGCCGAGCAGCGATTGCAGCACGCACACCGCGTCTTCTTCCGCGACCGAATCCGTCGCGTCCGTGTGCACCGTCGCACGCTTCTCCGGCGGCAGCACGATCAGGTGCGCCGCCTCGTGCAACAACGAATGCACCGGCGTGTCGGCGCGCGCGAAGACCGTGGCGCCGACCAGTCCCGCTTCCGGCTCGCCCCAGTAGCTGCCGGGGATCGCCGCGCCATCGTCGACGTGCACCAGTTGCAGCCCGTAGCGGCCCAGCAGGGCCGCCACGTGGGTGCGGTCGATGTCCGCCAGCGTGAGCACGGCGCAGGTCACGTCACACCGCCGCCGCGCGCTCCTCGGGAAGCGCGACCGAGATGTCGAGCACGTCGTGCTCGCCGTCCTTCACCACGTCGACCTTCACCGCATCGACGTCGACGTTGACGTACTTGCGGATCACTTCCAGCAGCTCGCGACGCAGCAGCGGCAGGTAATCCGGGCCGCCGTGCGCCGAGCGTTCCTGCGCGATGATGATGCGCAGGCGATCCTTCGCGACCGCGGCGGTGTTCTTCTTGGGCTTGAGGAAATCGAAGATCGACATGGCTCAGCCCCCGAACAACTTGGTGAAGAATCCCTTCTTCTCGGGTTGCGTGAAGCGCATGGGCCGCTCCTGGCCCATCAGGCGCGCGACGGCATCGTCGTAGGCCTGGCCTGCGTTGGATTCCATGTCGAGGATCACCGGCTCGCCCTTGTTGGACGCGTTGAGCACGTCGCCCGATTCGGGGATCACGCCGATGGTCTTCAGGCCCAGCACTTCTTCCACGTCGGTGATCGACAGCATTTCGCCGGTCTCCACGCGCGAGGGGCTGTAGCGGGTGAGCAGCAGGTGTTCCTTCACGCGCTCGCCGTTCTCGGCCTTGCGCGTCTTGGACGCGAGCAGGCCGAGGATGCGGTCGGAGTCGCGCACCGAGGAGACTTCCGGGTTGACCACGACGATCGCCTGGTCGGCGAAGTACATCGCGAGGAACGCGCCCTTCTCGATGCCGGCGGGCGAGTCGCACACGATGTAGTCGAAGCCGTCCTCGGCCAGGTCGTTGAGCACCTTCTCCACGCCTTCCTTCGCCAGCGCGTCCTTGTCGCGCGTCTGCGAAGCGGCCAGCACGTGCAGGTTGTCGAAACGCTTGTCCTTGATCAGCGACTGCTTGAGCGTCGCCTCGCCGTGGATCACGTTGACGAAGTCGTACACCACGCGACGCTCGCAGCCCATGATCAGGTCGAGGTTGCGCAGGCCGACGTCGAAGTCGATGACGGCGACCTTCTTGCCCTGGCGGGCCAGGCCGCACGCGATGCTGGCACTGGTGGTGGTCTTGCCGACGCCGCCCTTGCCGGACGTGACTACGATGATTTCGGCCAAGTGTTGTCCTCCCTCTCGAATGCTTGCTGTTGTTGTATCAGTCCAGCGCCGCGATGCGGAGCTGCCCCTGTTCGAGCCAGACCTGCACGGCCTTGCCGCGCAGTTCCTTCGGAATGTCTTCCAGCACCTTGTAGTGCCCCGCCACCGCGACGAGCTCCGCGTGGAACTCGCGGCAGAAGATGCGCGCCTTCTCGTTGCCCTGCGCACCTGCGAGCGCACGGCCGCGCAAGGCGCCGTAGATGTGGATGGAGCCGTCGGCGATCGCCTCGGCGCCGGCGCCCACGGTGGTCAGCACGGTGAGGTCGCTGTTTTCGGCATACACCTGCTGGCCGGACCGCACGGGCGAGGCCTGCATCATGCCCGGCGCGGAGCCGCCCGGCGCGTTCGCGGCCGGTGCGGGTTTCGGTTCCGGTGCGGCGGCGGGCTTCGCGCTGGCGCGCGGCGGCGGTGGGGGTTCGGGTGCGGCGTCGGCGCGTTCGTACTGCGCGCGGAACTTGGCGAGCAGCGGCAGGCCGAGGGCGACCGAGAGTTCTTCGATCTCGCGCGTGCCGTAGGCCAGCGCGACCGGCAGCACGCCGGCTTCGCGCAGGCCGTCGACCAGCGCGCGGGCGGTGGCGACGTCCGGCGTGCGCGTCAGGCCGCCGAAGTCCAGGACCACGGCGGCGCGTTCGAACAGCTTGGGCGCGCGCTGCACGCGGTCGCGCATTTCGGCGGCCAGCTGCGCGACGTCGAGCGTACGCACGCGCAGGTTGGCGATGCCGACCTGGCCGATCTTGAGTTCGCCTGCCTGTTCGTAATCGACGGCCGTGCTCACGCGCACGTCCCGGTGGGGCGGTGGGCGGGGGGCGCGTGCAGGCGCGGCTGCAGCAGCCACGGGGCGTCGGGCAGGGCGTCGCCGTAGGTGTCGCGCACCCAGGCGTAGCTGCAGAGGTCCTTCATCAGCATCGCGGCGCGATGGCCGCCGTGCATGACGTTCTGGCCCACTTCGCGGAAGCCGAAGCTGCCGTGGAAGAGCAGGGCGTGGTCGGCGCCACCTTCCAGCAGCACTTCGCAGAACAGCTGCGGGTAGCGCAGTTCCGCGTAGCTCTGCACGTCGGCGTACAACGCGCGGCCGACGCCACCGCCGCGGCGGCGGCTCGCCACCACGATGCGGTCGATGTAGAAGAAATGCTCGTGGCGCGCACGGAACCAGGCGAAGTTGTCGCTGTCGTGCGCGGCCGTGGACCCGAAACCGACGAGGAAGCCAGCCAGCGTGCCGTCGCGCTCGGCGACGCGGAAATATTCGGCGGTATCGAAGAAGCTGCGGAGCTTGGCCGCGTCGAGCGGCAGGATCGCGGGGCCGGCGGCGTTGTTGAGGGCTAGGACGGAATCCAGCTCGTGCTCGCGCACGTCGCGGACGACGATCGACATTGAAGACTCCGTGCTTGCGTGCGGCCTGGGACCATTGCGTGTGGTGCGCGCCCGGCATCCCCGGCGCGGCGCGGATTATCGCACGCGCGCCCCGGCCGGGGGCATGACTTTCGGCTCGGCGCCGATCGTGGGCGATGGGGCTAGGATGCCGGCATGTTCACCCGCTTCGGCCACGATCGCCTGTTGCGCTACGCCGGCCTGTTCACCTGGGCGGTCGTCAGCGTGCCCCTGCTGTATTCGTGGCTGGTGCCCCTGTTCGGCGACGGCGCGGACGACCAGCTGGCGCTGCGGCCGATGCCCTGGCCGGGCTGGGTCTCGTATTTCGCCTTCGGCCTGAGCTACGCGTGGCTGACCCGCGGGCTCGGCGTGCGCCGCCGCACGCTGGGGGACTTCGCCCTGCTGGTGGTGCTCACCCTGGCCGCGGTGGGCGTGAGCTACTACAACGAAAGCGGCCTCGGCAGCGTGCTGCTGATGGTCGCCGCCTGCGTGCTGCCGTGGCTGCTGCCCCTGCCGCTGGGCGTGGCGTGGCTGGTCCTGAGCCAGCTGGCGGTGGTGCCGGTGTTCGTGCACGGCCTGAACTTCCCGCTGCTCGAAGCGCTGATGCAGTCGGTGCTTTACGCGGGCTTCTCCGGGTTCGTGTTCGTCACCAGCCTGGTCGCGCGGCAACAGGCCCAGGCGCGCGACGAACAACGGCGGTTGAACTCCGAATTGCGCGCCACCCGCGCGCTGCTCGCCGAAAGCGCGCGCGTCAACGAACGCACGCGCATCTCGCGCGAACTGCACGACCTGCTGGGCCACCACCTCACCGCGCTGAGCCTCAACCTCGAAGTGGCGGGGCACCTGTCGGAAGGCCGCGTCAAGGAACACGTGCAGCAGGCCCACACGCTCGCGCGCCTGCTGCTGACCGACGTGCGCGAAGCGGTGAGCCAGTTGCGCGAAGGCGGGGCGATCGACCTTGCCGCCGCGCTGCGCCCGCTCGCCGAGAACGTCCCGTCGCTGGCGATCCACATGGACATCGAAGAGCCGCTCGCGATCGACGATCCCGAGCGCGCGCACGTGCTGCTGCGCTGCACGCAGGAAATCATCACCAACGCGGTGCGCCACGCCGGCGCGCGCAACCTCTGGATCCATGCCCGCCGCGTCGACGGCGGCATCGGCATCGATGCGCGCGACGACGGCACCGGCGCCGACGCGGTCGTGCCCGGCCACGGCCTGCGCGGCATGCGCGAGCGCCTGGCCCAGCACGGCGGCGCGCTCGAGGTCGATTGCCGGCCGGGCGAAGGCTTCCACCTGCGCCTGGTCCTGCCGCTGGCCACCGGCCCCCTCTGCGTGCCCGTGGCCACCGTGTCGGCGGGCGCGGCCCCGATCGAACCTTCCCCCACCACCGATGGCACCACCCCGCGAGGAGCAGTGGCCTGATGAACAACGGCACGATCCGCATATTGCTGGTCGACGACCAGACCCTGGTGCGCCAGGGCATCCGATCCCTGCTGGCGCTCGCCGAGGGGATGGAAGTCATCGCCGAAGCGGCGGACGGGCGCCAGGCGGTGGACCTGATCCCGCAGGCCAAGCCCGACGTGGTCCTGATGGACATGCGCATGCCGGTGATGTCGGGCCTGGAAGCCCTGCAGGCGCTGGCCCGCATGAATGCGCTGCCCCCCACGATCATCCTCACGACCTTCGACGACGACCAGCTGGTGCTGGCGGGGCTGAAGGCGGGGGCGAAGGGCTACCTGCTGAAGGACGTGACGCTCGAACAACTGGTCGGCGCGATCAAGACCGTGGCCGCGGGCGGCTCGCTGGTCCAGCCGGCCGTCACGCAGCGGCTGCTGTCGGGCCTGGAGCACATGCGCAACGATTTCGTCAGCCTGGACCGGCCCGATCCGCTGACCGACCGCGAAACCGAAATCCTGCGCCTGATGGCGAGCGGCTTTTCGAACAAGGAAATCGCCAATTCGCTGGGCGTGGCCGAGGGCACGATCAAGAACCACGTGTCCAACATCCTTTCCAAGCTCGGCGTTCGCGACCGCACCCGGGCGGTGCTCAAGGCCTTCGAACTCCAGCTTGTGTGACGGCGGGGGCCAATCTCCGCCGTAAACAAGGCTCCCTCCGGCCACCGCCGTTTGTTAGCATGCCCGGTCTGTGCGGCCCGCCCGGCGGCGGCCCGGTCTGGAGACTTACCGAATGACCCGTTTGATCGAGATCCTGATTTCCCTGGCGATCGTCGCCGTGCTGTTCCTCGTGGTGGGCCTGGTGTTGCCGTCTTCGCGGCATGTCACCGAGAGCATCGAGACGAACCGCAAGATGACGATCGTGCGCGACACGCTCAACAGCCCGAAGCGGTTGAAGGACTGGAACGTCCTGGCGCTGCGCGACCCGCGCATGCAGTGGACCTTCAGCGGTCCCGAGACCGGCGTCGGCGCCACCGCGAGCTACAGCTCCACCAATGCACAGATCGGCAAGGGCAGCTGGAAGATCGTCAAGAGCGAGCCCACGCGCATCGAGTACGAAATCGTCGACCCCGCGCGCGGCGCCGGCAAGCACACGGTGTTCAACCTCAAGCCGACCGGCCGCAACAACCGCAACGTCGAAATCGTGCAGACGTACGACGTCGACTACGGCTTCGACCTGCTCGGCCGCTACTCGGGCATGTACATCCGCAGCGTCGGCGACGACATCAAGCTGGGCCTGGGCAAGCTGACCAACATGCTGGCCGGCGTGCCCAACTACGACTACGCCGCCGACTTCGGCCGCAAGGACCCGGCCAACCTGCCGAAGGTCGTCGAGCTGCAGGGCGAGAACCTGCTGACGGCGCCGGCCTCGGTCGAACGCGATCCGGAGAAGATCCAGACCGCGATGAGCAACAACCTGCAGTGGATCCGCAAGGTGATGGACGCCAACGGCCTGGAAGCCACCGGCCCGGTGCGCGTGATCACCACCGAGTTCGCGGCCGACAGCTACTCCTTCGACACCGTGCTGCCCGTGCGCAAGAAGGGCGAAACCGGCCCGTCGATGCCGCTGTCCGCGCCGAAGCTGGAGCAGAACGTGCAGTACGTGCGCACCGAACCGGGCCGCTACGTGTCGGCCGGGTTCCAGGGCCACATGCTCAGCCTGCCGAAGATGCGCGACTCGCTGCGCGCCTGGACGATGACGCGCGGCCTCGAAACCACCGACCGTCCGTTCGAGGTCTGGAACGCGGGCGTGGATGCGGGCTTCACCGACGAAGGCCAGTTCACGCTGTTCTGGAAGCTCAAGTAAGACACGCACATGCGCGATCGCGCACTGCACGAAGAACGCCGCGCTCGCGGCGTTTTTCGTTTGCGGCGGGGGTTGGCGGCGTGCGGTGCGTTCGCGTGCGCGCTGGCGGTGGGCCTTGCGGCCTACGCCTCGCACGGCGTGGAAGGCGATGCACGTGCGCGCCTTTCGCTCGCCGCGGCCTTCGCGTTCGCGCATGGCCTGGCGCTGGCGACGCTCGCGCCGCGCTGCGAACGCAGGCTCGGCCTCGTCGCGGCGTGCGCCCTGTTCGCGGGCATGCTGCTGTTCTCCGGCAGCCTGGCGGGCGCGGCGCTGTGGCAATGGCCCACGACGTTCGCGCCATTCGGCGGTACGCTGCTCATCGCGGGGTGGTGCGCCATGGCCATCGACCTCGCGCGCCGCTGAAGGGGACCGCATGCCACGCCGTGCCAGGGGATTCGATGTCGACGCCGCGCACGCGCATCTCGCCAGGCGCGATCGCAAATTGGCGAAGTGGATGGACCGCATCGGCCCGATCGACGCCGACCCGCGGTGGCGCAAACCCTTCGATCCCGTCGACGCGCTCGCGCGGGCGATCCTCTACCAGCAACTGAGCGGCAAGGCCGCCGCGACGATCGTCGGCCGCGTGGAAACCGCGATCGCCAGCGACCGCTTCCATTGCGACACGCTCGCGCGCATCGACGACGCCGCGCTGCGCGTGTGCGGCGTGTCGGGCAACAAGACGCTCGCGCTTCGCGACCTCGCCCTGCGCGAAGAACGCGGCGAAATCCCGACGCTCAAGCAGATGGCGATGATGGATGAAGGCGCGATCATCGATGCGCTCGTCCCGATCCGCGGCATCGGCCGCTGGACGGTGGAGATGATGCTGATGTTCCGCCTCGGCCGCCCCGACGTGTTGCCGGTGGATGACCTCGGCATCCGCAAGGGCGCGCAGGCCGTGGACAAGCTCGACGCGATGCCCGCGCCGAAGGGGTTGCTGGAACGCGGAGAGAAGTGGGGGCCGTATCGAACCTACGCCAGCTTGTATCTGTGGCGCATCGCGGATGCGGCGAATGCGCCGAAGGCGAAGGATGCAAAACCGGTGAAGCGCTCGCAGGGATGACCATGCGGCACGCAAGGACGTGGTTGTTGATTGCAGCGGCGCTCGGCTTGTCGTGCGTGGTGGCCTGGTGGCAGCGCCCCGCACCGCAGGTCCTGCCGTCGCGGGTGGATGCGGCCGTGGCATCTGACGCGCCCCTGCCTCGCCGCGCCGCGATGATCGGCAGCACGTTGCCCGACGCGTTTTCATCGATGGACGCGCTGCCCGTGGCCGTCGTGGATGGCGGCGGGTTGGGTGGCCGCGACTTGCGCCTTACCGAGAGCCTCGACGCGGCGATCGCCGCACACGGCGCCGACGCCTGGCTCGTGTACGACATGGAGGCATACGCATTCATGGCGTGCGGCATTGCCAAGCGACTCGCCGACCAGCCGGAACGACTCGATCACAATCGTGCCTGGGCGATCGATTACGTCCTCCGCGCGTGCACGGGATACGACGAAAAGAAGTACACGCCATTCCTCCGCGGGATGGCGCCCGACGTGATGTTCGCGCGCGAGATGGGCGAGCCGATCGCGGATGCGCTCGCATTGGATGACCTGCGCACTGCGGTCACGTCGGCCCAGTTGACGCCGGCCAGCAACCAACTGTTCCGGAGCGGCAAGTTCCCCGTCGCGATCCCGCAACACCTGAGCGACGGCGAGCGCATGGAGGCGTTCGAGCTCGCCGTTGTGCCGATCCGTTGCCGCGCGCTCAACGCCTGCGGAAACCAATCGTTGTTGACCGCGATGCTTTGCATGCAAGGCTGCGCACGCGGCGTGACCCTGGAGCAGGCGATGCGAAGCCGCATGTCCCCCGCCGCGATTGCCGCTGCCATGGAAATGCGACGCGGCCTCGTGCGCTTTCGCAGCGCGCCGCGCTGAGGATCAGGCGTTCGCCCCCACCGGCGACGCCACCGGCGTCCGTGTCCCGAAGCGTCGCTTCAGGTGCAACGCCGGCCGTTCGACCAGGAACCACGACGCCGCCGCGCACGCGAACGCCAGCAGGCTGCCGAACACGACGTTGTGCAACGGTCCGCCCGGCGATACATGCTGCACCACCTGCGCCGCGGGCCATCCGTAGAGATACAAGCCGTACGACAGATCGTGGTGCGCGATGCGCGGCCCGCGCGGCACGAACGCCAGCCACAACGTCCCGTACGTCACGAGCCCGAAGTAGGGCGCGACGAACCACGGCGTCCCGCGCAGCACCGCCGCGAGCACCAGCAACACGACGACCGGGATCCACGACACGCGCACGCGATCGCGCAACAACCACAACACGGTGCCGGTGGTGAAGCACGCCAAGCACCACAGGTCGTTCGCGAGCCATTCCGGCAGCGGCGCGCGCCAGAGCGCGAAGGCCACGATCGCCGCGAGCAACGCCACCCAGGCAACGACGTAGCGCCGCACCACGAGCATTCCGCACAACGACGCGCCCAGCAGCGCCAGGTACAGGCGCGCTTCGATCGGCAACGTCCACAGCGAGCCGTTCACCACGTCCGAAGGCTGGCCCGCGAACACGCCGGGCAACTGGTATTCCGCGCGCCACAGGCTCGCGTTCGACCACGCGTAACGCCACGTCTGTGCGGACCAGTACTCGTGCGAGGTCGTCAGCAGCGGCCCGAGCACGAACACCGTCACCGCCACGCACACCACCAGCGCCGGCAGGATGCGCAACGCGCGCGAGCCGAGGTAACCGCGCACGGTGTTGCGCTGCAGGCTGGCGGCGATCAGGAAGCCGCTGATCACGAAGAACATGTCCACGGCCAGCGCGCCGGCGAACTTGACCTGCGTCAGTTGCGCGACGACATCGCCGCCGGGCGCACCGGTGATCGCCCACGCATGGCCGTAGATGACCAGCCACGCCGCGACGAGGCGGATCAGGTTGAAATGGTTTTTCCCGCCCTCCCACGCCTGCCCGAGCGTGCGCGTCGACTCAAGCCCCACGCCAGCACCAATGCCAGGGCTCGTAGACGATGCCGTGCGGGTTGTCGCGCGGATAGCTCATCGTGAACCCGTGTCCGCCGGCGTTGTCCTGCAACCACGCGAACGCGCGCGTGGTTTCGAACGATTCCTCCGCCGGAGGCTCGCCGGGCGTGCCGATGTCGAGCGCGCGGCCGCCGTGGTGTTCGCTGTAGCCGGGCGCGGCGTTGACGGTGAGGATCTCGTCCACCGTCTGCCCGCGCGCGCGTTTCCGTTCGAAGATGCCGAGCTGGTAATCGTGGCTGCGATACCCGCTGATCGCCTCGAGCACGATGTCGTTGCGCATCGCGTCGGCCTGCATGTGCTGCCACGCGCGCGCGGCGCCGGGCAGCAGCCACAACGGGCGGCGATACCGATCGAAGCCGGCGAAGCCGAGCAATTCCGGTTCGGCGACGAGGGGCAGGCCGGTGCGTTCGCCGTACGCATCATCCAGGCCGAGCGCATCGAGGTGCTCGCGCAAGCGGGACAGCGGCAACGTGTGCACGCGATCCACGCCGGGATGCGCGTGCGAGGCGGCGTGGGTGTCGAGTGCGTCGAGCGCGTCGTCCAGGCCCGGTTCGCGATGCAGCGCGTGCACCAGCGGCATCAGGCCTTCGGGCACCTCGGCGGCGAGATAGCGGCCGTCGGACTTGCGGCGCAACACGCGCGTGGCGCGCGACAGGATCCGCTGGTCGTGGTTGCTGCGCGCACGCAGCAACCCGCCGGGCCAGAGCTCGATGTCGGGCGTGTTGATCAGGACCCTGGCGACGCTGCGCATGCGCCAAGGGTACCGATGCGCTCAGCGTGAGCGCCAGCCCCAGACGGCCAATGCAGCCGCAAGCACGGCAACGACCCACGATGCGACGACCGGGACGGCACGGCCATCGATCGAGACGGGCAGGGCGGCGACGGCGCGAAAGGCCTGGAACAGCGCCACCAGCGCGAAGATGGTGGCCGAAGCGGTGGCGTAGGTGCGATGCGAGGCGTTCATCATGGCGATGGGCTCCGGCTTGTAATGGGCGCGTTACAGCGGTTTCTTGAGATACAGCTGCACGGGCTTGAACGGGTGCGTCTGCAACACCGCCACCAGTTCCCAGCCCTGCAGGCCCAGTTGGGTGAGGCGTTCCTGCACCATCTCCGGCTTCGTGCCGAAGAAGGCCTTCACCTCCACCACCTGGTAACTCCAGCGATCACTCGCCATCTTCGTTCTCCGGTTCCGGCGGCGGCGCCGGGAGGCGCCCCGCCTTGCGCAAGGCATCGCGCAGCACGTATTCGATCTGCGCGTTCAACGATCGCAACTCATCGTCCGCCCACCGCTGCGCGGCGCCGAGCACGTCGGCGTTGATGCGCAGCGGATAGGCTTTCTTCTCCGCCATCTCAGCCGCGACGCTTGCGGCGCAGGTAGTACGTGCCGGCGGCGGCGACGACCACGATGATCAGGATTGCAGTCATTTCAGTGTCCTTCGATTAGTACAACGTGCCGGCATTGACGATCGGCTGCGTCGAGCGCTCGCCGCACAGCACGACCAGCAGGTTGCTGACCATCTGCGCCTTGCGCTCTTCGTCCAGGTGCACCACGCCGTTCTTCTGCAGCTCGGCGAGCGCCATTTCGACCATGCCCACGGCGCCGGCGACGATGCGCGTGCGCGCGGCGATGATCGCGTTGGCCTGCTGGCGCTGCAGCATCGCCTGTGCGATTTCCGGCGCGTAGGCCAGGTGGCTGATGCGTGCGTCGAGCACGGCGACGCCGGCGTCGGCGAGGCGTTCGGTGAGTTCCTGCGCCAGGTGCTTGCTGATTTCCGCGGCGTGGCTGCGCAGCGCGAGCTGGCCTTCTTCGTGCTGGTCGTAGGGATAGCTGGTGGCCATCGCGCGCAGGGCCGATTCGGTCTGGATGTGCACGAAGGTTTCGTAGTCGTCGACGTTGTACACGGCTTCGGCCGAATCGACGACCTGCCACACGATGACGGCGGCGATCTCGATCGGGCTGCCGTCCAGTTCGTTGACCTTGAGCTTGCCGCTCTCGAAGTTGCGCACGCGCCCGCTGACTTTCTTCTTGGCGAAGAAGGGGTTGTTCCAGCGCAGGCCGTTGTCGCGCACCGTGCCCACGTACTTGCCGAACAGGCTCAGCACCGCGGTCTGGTTGGGCTCGACCATGTACAGGCCGAACAGCGACACGAACGCGACCACGTTGATCAGCAGCCCGCCGACGATGAAGGTCGGGGCGCCCATGCGGATGCCGTTGAGGATCAGGTAAGCGCCGAACAGCAGGACCAGGAACAAGCCGAGGAGCATCGGGATGCCGGGGGCCGAACGGATGGGGTTCTCTTTCATCGAAGGTCTCTCCGCCCCGGGATGGGGCGCGAGCGATGTGATATCACTCTGATATCAACCTCGCAAGCGGAGGCCGACGAGCGGCAGCGGGATCAGGGATCCGCGGGCAGGTAGACCAGGGGCGCCGGGCTGAACTCGCCGGTCGCCAGCAGGCCCTTGCCGTCGGGCATCCACGCCAGCGCTTCGGCCTGGTGCAGCCACGGCAGCGGCTCGGTGCGCGGCGCATGCCCCACGGCCTGCGCCCACGATTGATGGGCGGCGCGGGGATAGAGCCAGAGGCGGTCGTAGGTGAGGATCGCGAGCGTGCGGTCGTCGGGCGAGAGATCCGCCGCGGTGACCTGGCGGCCGAGGGCCGTGCGACGTTTGTCGGCGTCGGTGGCTTTGGGGCCGTCCGGCGCGGCGGGCGGCGGCGTGAGCAATGCGATGCGACGCGCCACGACGAGGCCGCGGCCGGGGCGCAGTGGCAACGCGAACAGTTCGGGCGGATTGCGCTTCTTCGACACCAGCAACACCGTGCCGGTCGCCGCGTCGACGGTCACCGCTTCGCAATCGCGCGGGCCGTCGGGCCACTTGAACGCGATGGACCACGCGGGCTTGAGCGTCGCGCCGTCGACGAGGCGATCGGGCTCGGGCACCACGTGCAACTGCAGTGAGCGGCGCAGGCCGCCGTTGTCGCCGGTGTCGGCGATCAGCAGGTAGCGCTTGCCTTCCCAGGCGAACGCGGCGAGGTCTTCCCAATCGGTGTTGTGCACGCCGCTGATCGTGACGGTGGCCTTGCGCGTGCCGCGCCGCGACACCGCGTGCAGTTGCGCCGGATTGCCGCCGTCCTGCAACAGCCAGAACGTGTCCTTGAACCGCCCCGATGCGGCAAGACCGCTGGTTTCATCCAGCGTGCCGTCGAGCAGCACGCCGGACAGCCGCGGTTGCTTCGCGTCGCCCCCGCAGGCGGCGAGCATGCACGTCAATGCGAAGGCGGACAGGGCAGGCAGCAGGCGCATGCGCCACAGGATCGCACGGGCCGCGCGGGTACACTACGCGCCCTGCCGATCGCCGAGAGTTGTGCATGCGCCTGGGAACGCCGTTGTCGCCATCCGCCACGCGCGTGTTGCTCCTGGGCTCGGGCGAGCTGGGCAAGGAAGTCGCGCTGGAACTGCAACGCTTCGGCGTGGAAGTGATCGCCGCCGATCGCTACGCCAACGCCCCGGCGATGCAGGTCTCGCATCGCGCCCACGTGCTCGACATGCTCGACGGCGCCGCGATCCGCGCGCTGATCGAAAAAGAGCAACCGCACATCGTGGTGCCCGAGATCGAAGCGATCCACACCGCCACGCTGGTGGAGATCGAACGCGAAGCCGCGAACGGTGCGCGTGGTGGGCTGCGGGTCATTCCCACCGCACGCGCCGCGCGATTGACGATGGATCGCGAAGGCATCCGCCGCCTAGCCGCGGAAACGCTCGGATTGCCGACGTCGCCGTATCGCTTCGTCGATACGTTCGAGGATTACGCCGACGCCGTGCGCGCCGTCGGTTTGCCGTGCGTGGTGAAGCCGGTGATGTCGTCGTCCGGCAAGGGGCAGAGCACGTTGCGCAGCGACGCCGACATCCGGCCGGCGTGGGACTACGCGCAGACGGGCGGCCGTGCAGGCGCCGGCCGCGTGATCGTCGAAGGCTTCATCGATTTCGAATACGAGATCACGCTGCTCACCGTGCGCCACGCCGCGGGCACCGCGTTCTGCGAACCCATCGGGCACCTGCAGCGCGATGGCGACTATCGCGAAAGCTGGCAGCCGCAGGCGATGTCGCAGCGTGCACTCGAGCGCGCGCAGGACATCGCACGCGCGGTCACCGACGACCTCGGCGGCTGGGGCGTGTTCGGCGTCGAGCTGTTCGTGCGCGGCGACGAGGTGTGGTTCTCCGAAGTCTCGCCGCGTCCGCACGACACCGGCCTGGTCACGCTCGCCTCGCAGGATCTCAGCCAGTTCGCCCTGCATGCGCGCGCCATCCTCGGCCTGCCGATCCCCGCCATCCGCCAGCTTGGCCCCACCGCGTCGTGCGCGATGCTGGCCGTCGGGCATGGCGTGCCCGTGTTCGATGGCGTGGAGAACGCGTTGAAACAAGCCGATACCGCGCTGCGCCTGTTCGGCAAGCCGCGGGTCGAAGGCCACCGCCGCGTGGGCGTCACCCTCGCGCGCGGCACCGACATCGAGGATGCCCGCAGCCGCGCGCGCGACGCTGCCGCCGCGATCACGATCTCACTGGAATAATCGGCCCATGAACGAATCCGAAGGCTACGTCGTGTACCTGTTCCCCGCCGCGCTCGAAGCGCTGGGCGAGGCGATCAAGCCCTACCTGCGCGAAGGCCCGGGCGGCGAACACATCCTGTGCCACGAGATCGACACCGCCGGTTCCCTGATCGAGATGACGATCCAGGCCGCGACCAACGAAGGGAATTCGGTCGCGCTGGAACTGATGGTGCCGCAGCAGATGGTGCGGATGATCGTGTCCGCGCGCAGCGACGCCGCATTCGGGTTCAGTCCGCGCGTCGCGCCGGCGTTGATGACGTTGCCGCCGATGCCGCGTTCGGCGCCGAAGACCGACGCGCCTGCGCAAGCGGCGCCGCCTCCGGCGGAAGCGCCCGCGGCGAAGACCGAAGCGCCGGCCGCCACGTCGCAAGCCAACCTGCCGCCCGAAGGCTAGGCCGCGTCCTCGCGCATCGGTTGCCAGGTGCGCCCGTCGAAAGCCTCGAGCGGACGGAAGCGCCGCTTGTAATCCATCTTGTCGTGGCCATCGATCCAGTAGCCGAGATACAGATGGTCGCGGCCATCGCGCTTCGCCCATTCGATCTGGCGCAGCAACGACAGCGTGCCGAGGCTGCGTTCCGGCAGGTCCGGGTCGAAGAAGGTGTACACGGCCGACAACGCATGGTCGACCACATCGGTGATCGCCACCGACAACAGCCGACCGGGGCCGGGCCCGTCGTATTCGCGCAATTCCATGAAGCGCCCGTGCGACCAGCTGCCGATCAGGAACTGGTCGAACTCGATGCCGCCGTGTTCGTCCATGCCGCCGCCGCGATGGCGGGCGCGCAGGTAGCGCTGGTAGAGCGCGAGTTGTTCGTCGGTGCGCTCGGCCGCGACGATGCGCGCCTGCACGTGCGCGTTGCGCGCCAGGCATTTGCGCTGCGTGCGGTTTGGATGGAATTCGGCGATGGGGATGCGCACCGCGACGCACGCGCGGCAGCCCTGGCAATGCGGGCGATACACGATGTCGCCGGAACGGCGGAAGCCCCAGCCCAGCGCCATCGGATACAGCTGGGGCATGCGCGGGTCGCGCGGATCGAGCACGAGGTCGCGCGCGATGCGCGTGGGCCAGTACCCGCACGCGTGGTCGCCGGTATGGAAGACGCGGAGCTCGTCCTGTTCCGGGGAAGTGTTGGCACCCATGGGGCGAGCATAGCGCCTGCGCGCGTGCGTTTTTGTCGCGCGTTCGTCACGCGCGAGTGCCAAAACGGCGTCTAGAAGGCAATCCGGCCCGACGCCATCAGACCGCCGATCAGCCCGCCGAAACCGCCCAGCGCACCGACCACCATCCCGAGGTGGCACTGCCACCGTTCGCGGCGCCGGCGCTTCGCCGCGAGGACCGGATCGCGCTGTGCTTCCAGCGCATGCCGGCGCGCCATCGCGCGGCGCTGCACCACGGCGGTCTGCCAGAAGATGATCGCCATGAACACGGCGGTGACCAGCACCGGCAGCACCCAGCCGCGCGTCCCCGCGGCCAGGGCCAGCAGCGCCAGCACGTAACCGATGGACGCGCCGACGTTGACCATCGCCGAGCGCACCAGCGCCGTGCGTTCTTCGTCGTCGATCGCTTCGCGCAACTGGCGGCGCAGGCCCCAGGCGATCGAGGCGAGCGCGGCGAACGCGGCGATGCCGATCGACCCCGCGGCGCCCAGCAACACCTGGCCGAGCGTCTTCGCACCCACGGCCGTCGCGCCCGCGCCCAGCATGCCCGCCGCCGCGGCCGGCGGGCTGGCGGTCATCAATGCGCCGGTCACGATCGTCGCGAACGCCGCCGCCGGCGCCGAGCCCTGCGCGAATTCGCCGAAGCGCGCGAGCAGGTCGGTGCGCAGCGCTTCCCGCGCGCGCGACAGGCGCTTGCGCACCGCCGCATCCGACAAGCCCAGCAGCGCGGCGACCTGCTGCGATCGCTGGCCTTCGCGGTAATAGAGCAGCAAGGTTTCACGACTCTCGGCCGGCAACGCGGAGATCAGGTCCGCCGCGGCGGCCGCGCGTTCGGCATCGATGAGCGCATGCATCGGCGACGGGCCGGGATCGGCGGCCGCGGCGATCGCGGCGTCGGCATCGTCCACCGGGCGCGGGCCGCGGCCGTTCGCACGCAGGTGGTCGCGCGCGAGGTTGCGCGTGATCTGGCGCAGCCACGGCAGGAAGCTGTCGGGGTTGTGCAGGCGGCGCAGTTGCTGCCAGCCGCTGAGGAAGGCGTCCTGCGCGATGTCCTCGCTCGCCTGCACGTCGCGCACGATCGCCAGCGCGATCGCGGTGACGGTGTTCTGGCAGGCCGCGACGATGCGGCCGTAGGCATCACGGTCGCCCTGGCTGGCGGCGGGCAGGTCGCGGCGGATGACGAAATCGGCAGTGGTGGCGTTCATGGCCACAAGGACGTCGCCGGGCGCCGGATGTGACATCACTGCACCGACAGGATCCGCACCACGTGCCAGTCCGCTTCCTGGCGGCGCACCAGCAGGCTGCGGACCTGCGTGCTCGCGCGGCCCTGGCCGTCGGCGCTGGTGACCGCGAGGTCGACCGTGCCGGTGCCCGACCCGTCGGTGCGGTAGCCGCGCACGTCGAGGGTGAGCGTCGCCGCGTCGGCGGTGCGCGTGCAGTCGAACGCCAGGCCGGTGCGCTTCAGCGGTGCGAGCATCTCGTCGCTCGCGGCCACGCCATCGATGCGCAGGCAGGCGACGTGCGTGTCGTGGATGGCGAGTTCGGTGGCGGCCAGCGTGGTGGCGAGGACGGGCGGGGTGTCGACGGGGTAGGCGCCGGGGACCGGCTCGGCGGGTTTCGCCGTGACGGTGGTCGCCGGCGCTGTGCGCTCCGCGGGCAGGAACAACCCGTGTCCGTCGACCAGTTTCGGCGGCGTCGCCGTCGAAACCTTTGCATTGCGAGTCGCCGTCCACGCCAGCGCCACCGCCGCCACGATCGCGATCAGCAACGCCACCTTGTAACGGAACGCGCGCTTCGTCGGCGCGGCCTTGGCGGCGAATTCGAGGGAATCCCCATGCACGGACGGCGCGAGGAAACTGTCCGTGCCCGTGCGCGTGGAGCCCAGCAATCCGGCTTCGCGCAGCAACTGGCGCGCGCGCGGCTGGTCTTCCGACTTCACCACCCACACCGCGGGGATCGGGCCGCTCTCGTCGTCGCGGTACGTGCGGCGTCCGCCCCAGCCGCCCTTGTAGGAACGGCCGTGCGTGATGCGCACTTCGATGTCGTGTTCTTCGAGGAACTGCGCGATGCCCTCGACGTTTTCCATGCGCGCGCTGGCGAAGACCTGCCGCATCTCAGCCCTTCGCCTCGACGACGCGGATCAGGCCTTCCTGCGCGGTGCTCGCCACGAGCTTGCCGTCGCGATCGAAGATCTGCCCGCGCGCCAGGCCGCGGCCGTCCTGCGCACTCGGGCTGTCGATGGAATACAGCAGCCATTCGTCCGCGCGGAACGGGCGGTGGAACCACAACGCATGGTCGAGTGAGGCCATCAGCACGTTCGGCTGGTAGTAGCTGATGCCGTGCGGGAACGTGGCCGTGCCGAGCAGGTGGAAATCCGACGCGTACGCAAGCAGCGCGCGATGCAGTTCCGGCGCATCGCCCACGCGTTCGGACAGGCGGAACCACACGTGCTGGTAGGGCGGGCGCTTCGGCGGATTGAGTTCATCGCGCGGATACACGTGGCGGAATTCGAACGGCCCGCGGCGCGAGAGCCAGCGCTGCACCTTCGAAGGCAGCTTCGAGAGCTGGTCCTGCGGCAGGTCGGGCGTGGGCACGATGTCTTCGGGCTTGGGGACCTCGGGCATCGACAACTGGTGTTCGCCGCCGCGCTCTTCCTTCTGGAACGAGGCGGCGAGGAAGAAGATCGGCTGCCCGTGCTGGACCGCGGTGACGCGCCGCACGGAGAAGCTGCCGCCGTCGCGCGTGCGGTCCACCAGGTACACGATCGGCGCGTCGATGTCGCCGGCGCGCAGGAAATACGCGTGCAGCGAATGCGCGTTGCGCGGGTCGTCGGCCGACGCCATCGTGGCCTGCGCGGCCGACAGCGCCTGGCCGAGCACCTGCCCGCCGAAGACGTACTTGGTGCCGATGTCGCGGCTCTGGCCGCGGAAGAGGTTGTCCTCGAGGCGTTCGAGGGACAGCAGTTCGATGAGTTCGGAAACGGGGGCGGTCATGCGGGGAAGTCTACGGACTTTCGGCGTGCAACCGCTCCAGCGGGACCTGCTGCAGCACCCGCGCCCACGGGAACAAAGGGCCCGGATCGCGCTTGCGCCGCACCTGCCGTGAAGGGTCGTCTTCCGCAGCGACCTCGGTGGTGTCCAGGTCTTCGTGCCCGGCGATGAACTTCAGCGACGGGTGCTCGCGCTGCAGTTGCTGCAGCAGGCGCACGAGCGCGGCGATCTGCGCTTCGGTGTATGGCTCGTCCATCCCCTGGTGCGCCGCATCCAGCCAGCGCGGATATCGCCCCGTGTTCACCAGTTCGATCCCGATCGAGCGCGGGTTGTATCCGCGCGTGTGGTTGGCCACGCGCAGCGGTTCCACCCAGCGTTGCACCGTGCCATCGCGATCGATGTAGTAATGGCCGCTGTTGCCGGTGCCCGAGCCCGCGTACAGCACGCGCTCGCCGTATTCGCGCGCGGTGGCCAGGTCCGGCAGTTCCGTGCAATGCACCACCACCAGGTCCAGTTGCGCATCGCTGCGCGCGTCCAGGCGTGCTTCGTAGGGCAGGGGACGGGTCTGCATCGTCTGGTCCGGGTCGGGTGGAGGCATGGCCCACATGCCCGCGATGCTAGCATCGGCCGCTTTCCCGCCACGGCGCCGGAGTTGACGCAATGGCCACGCTGCCCCCACCGGGTTCGGAACTCGGAAAACTGATGGCCACCCTGCCGCGCGCCGGTCGCGTGGAATGGATCGGCCTGCGCCCGAAGCGCGCCGTCCCGATGCACGAGACCGACCACGCGCAGGCCAACACCGGCCAGGGCCTGGTCGGCGACCGCTACGCCAGCGGCAGCGGCAAGCGCGGCGTCACGCTGATCCAGGCCGAGCATTTGCCGGTGATCGCGGCGTTGTCCGGCCACGACGCCGTGTCGCCCGCGACGCTGCGCCGCAACCTCGTCGTCTCCGGCATCCCGCTGGTCGCGCTGAAGGGCCGCCGGTTCCGCGTCGGCGACGTGGTGCTGGAAGGCACCGACAGCTGCGATCCGTGTTCGAACATGGAAAAGGCGCTCGGCCCCGGCGGTTACAACGCGATGCGCGGCATGGGCGGCTTGTGCGCGCGCATCGTCGAAGGCGGCACGCTGCGCGTCGGCGATGCGGTGGAAGCGCTGCCGCAACCCGGCGAGGACGCGTGATGCCGGGCCACTGCATCCTGTCGCACGGGTTCGAAAGCGGGCCGGACGCCACCAAGGTCACCGCGCTCGCCGTCGTCGCCGAACGCTTCGGCTGGACCTGCGAACGCCCCGATTTCACCGACCTCGATGCGCGCCGCGACGTCAGCGACCTCGGCGACGTGGCCGCGCGCGTGCAGCGGTTGCTCGCGCTCACGCGCAGTGCCGCGTCGAAAGGGCGCGTCGTGCTCGCCGGCTCCAGCCTCGGTGCGTGGATTTCCGGGCGCGTGTCGTTGCAGGTGCCGGTCGCGGGCCTGTTCCTGATGGCGCCGCCGATCCTGCTCGATCCCGCGCATCCCTTCGATGCGGCCGACGTGCCCACCTCGATCCTGCACGGCTGGGACGACGAACTCATCCCCGCCGCCGAAGTCGTCGCGTGGGCGCGCGAACGCCGCGCCACGCTGCAACTGGTCGACGACACGCACCGGTTGTCCGCGCACGTCACGGCCAGCGCCGAGGCGTTCGGCGCCCTGCTGGCGAAACTTTGAGATGAAATTCTTCGCAAGCTGCGGCAAGGGCCTGGAATACCTGCTCGCCGACGAACTGGTCGCCCTCGGCGCCACGCGCGCCACGGCGACGATGGCCGGCGCCAACGTCGAAGGCACGCTCGAAGACGCGCAACGCGCCGTGCTGTGGTCGCGCCTGGCGAGCCGCGTGTCGTGGCCGATCGCCGAATTCGCGTGCGCCGACGAACACGCGCTGTACGCGGGCGTGGCCGCCATCGATTGGGAAACGCACCTCGGCCCCGGCCACACGATCGCGGTGGATGCGCATGTGTCCGGCGAAGCGCTCACGCATGCGCGCTATGCCGCGCAACGCGTGAAGGACGGCATCGTCGACGTGCTGCGCGAGCGCACCGGCGCGCGGCCGGACGTGGACGTGGAATCGCCCGACGTGCGCGTCAACCTGGTCGTGCGCAAGGGCAGGGCGATCGTGTCGATCGACCTCGGCGGCGGCCCGATGCATCGCCGCGGTTGGCGTCGCGCGCAGGGCGAAGCGCCGCTGAAGGAAAACCTCGCGGCCGCCGTGCTGCTGCGCGGCGGCTGGCCGCAGGCGTACCACGACGGCGGCGCGTTGCTGGACCCGATGTGCGGCAGCGGCACGCTGCTGATCGAAGGCGCGCTGATGGCGGCGGATGTCGCGCCCGGCTTGCAGCGCCATGGCGGGTCGTTGCCGACGCGCTGGCGCGGGTTCGATCCCGAGGCCTGGGCGCGCTTGCGCGACGAGGCGATCGCACGTCGCGACGCAGGCCTGTCGGGCTTGCCTCGCGCGATCTCCGGCCGCGACATCGATCCGCGCATCCTGCGTGTCGCGGAAGACAACGCGGAGGCCGCAGGCGTCGCGCACGCGATCGACTGGGCCGTGTCGTCGATCGAAGCTTTGACGCTCGGCGACGCGCCCGAACGCGGCGTCGTCGTCTGCAACCCGCCGTACGACGCGCGCCTGGCCGCCGATCCCGCGCTGTACCGCGCGCTCGGCGATGCGTTGCGCCGCACCGTCCCGCAATGGCGCGGTGCGTTGTTGTGCGGCGACGACGAACTCGCGCGCGCCACCGGCCTGCGCGCCGCGAAGCGCTACCAGCTGTTCAACGGCGCCATCGAGTGCACGCTGATCGTGTGCGATCCGGTCGCACCGCCGCAGCGCGCGGCGGATGCACCGGCGCCGGTGTTGTCGGAAGGCGCGCAGATGGTCGCCAACCGCCTGCGCAAGAACCTGAAGAAGCTGAAGGCCTGGCGCGAGCGCGAGAACGTCGATTGCTATCGCGCCTACGACGCCGACCTGCCCGAGTACGCGGCCGCGATCGACGTCTACACCGAAGCCGATTCGCGCAACGCGTGGCTGCACGTGCAGGAATACGCCGCGCCCGCCGAGATCCCGGAAGCCACCACGCGCAAGCGCCTCAACGACCTGCTGGCCGCGGCGCGCGAGGTGTTCGGGATCCCGAAGGACCGCATCGCGCTGAAGACGCGCAGCATCGGCAAGGGCGGCAGCAAGTACGGGCGGTTCGATCGTCGCGGCGAAGTGCTCGTCGTGCGCGAAGGCGACGCGCGCCTGCGCGTGAACCTGTTCGATTACCTCGACACGGGCATGTTCCTCGACCACCGCCCGCTGCGCCTGGAGTTCGCGCGCATCGCGCAGGGCAAGCGGTTCCTCAATCTGTTCTGCTACACGGGCGTGGCCACGGTGCAGGCCGCGCGCGGCGGCGCCGACAGCACGACCAGCGTCGATCTGTCCGGCACCTACCTGCAATGGTTGTCCGACAACCTGCAGGAAAACGGCATCGGCGGCGGTCGCCATCGCCTGGTGCAGGCCGATGCGATGCAGTGGCTGCTGTCCGATCGCGGGCACTACGACGTGATCTTCTGCGACCCGCCCACGTTCTCCAATTCCGCGCGCGCCGCCGACTTCGACGTGCAGAAGGAACACGTGCGCATGCTGCGCGCCGCGATCGCGCGGCTGGCGCCGGGCGGCGCGTTGTACTTCTCGAACAACTACCGCCGCTTCAAGCTCGACACCGAAGCGCTGGCCGACGTGGCGGAGATCGAAGACATCTCGCCCGCCACGATCCCACCGGACTTCGCGCGCGACGCGCGCATCCATCGCTGCTGGCGCCTGCGCCGCTGGGGCGCGTACTGATGAACGCCGCGCACGCGAGCTGGTGGGCGCTGTTCCGGCAATGGCTGCGCAATCCGTTGCGCACCGCGGCCGTGGTGCCCTCCAGCCGCGAACTCGCCGCGGCGATGGTCGCCGAACTCCCACCGGGCACCGCGCGCGTGATCGAACTGGGCGGCGGCACGGGCGCGTTGACGCGCGCGTTGCTCGCGCACGGCGTGCATGGCGACGCGCTGCTGGTGCTCGAACTCAACGAGGAACTGCACGCGCACCTGCACGCGCGCTTCCCGGCCGTGCGTGTCGAACTCGGCGATGCCCGCGACCTGCCCGGCATCGCGGAGCGCACCGGTTACCTGGCCGCGGGCCCGGCGGACGCGATCATTTCCGGCCTGGGCCTGCTGACGATGCCGGCCGAGCTGCAGCGCGCGATCGTGGCCGCGGCCTTCCAGTGCCTGCGCCCGGACGGCCGCTTCATCCAGTTCACCTACGGCCCGCAGGCGCCCATCGGCGATGCCGTGGCCGCGGAACTGGGCCTGCAGGTGCGGCGCGGCACCTTCATCCTGCGCAACGTGCCGCCCGCCACCGTGTACGTCTACGAGCAGGCGCGTCGCGGCTGACACCCTGCGTTCCAGCGGTGCGGCTGGTCCCGGCCGCCCGCCGCCACCATCGTTCCGGCTTCGCAACGAAGGAGGTCCCATGTCGACCACGACCGCTCCCACCCACGCCCGCGTCGCCCGCAAGCTGCGCGGCCGCCCCGCGTCCGACGGCGCCGGCGTCAAGCTCACGCGCGTCATCGGCTCGCCCGAACTCGACATGCTCGATCCGTTCCTGCTGCTCGACGAATTCGGCACCGACAAGGCCGAGGATTACCTCGCCGGCTTCCCCGACCATCCGCATCGCGGCTTCGAGACCGTCACCTACATGCTCGATGGCCGCATGCGCCACCGCGACAACCACGGCAACGAAGGCCTGCTGGTGCCCGGCAGCGTGCAGTGGATGACCGCGGGCCGCGGCCTGGTGCACAGCGAGATGCCCGAACAGCAGGAAGGCCGCATGCGCGGCTTCCAGCTGTGGGTCAACTTGCCGAAGGCCAACAAGATGGATGCGCCGCAGTACCAGGAGTTCGCGCCGGACCACATTCCGCAGGTGCAGCCGGCCGCGGGTGTCAGCGTGAAAGTGATCGCCGGCGACGTCGATGGCACGCGCGGTCCGATCGCGCAGCCGGCGACGGATCCGGTGTACCTCGACATCGCGCTCGATGCAGGCGTCGCCTGGACGCACGCGTTGCCCGAAGGCCACAACGCGTTCGCGTACGTGTTCGAAGGCGACGCGACGGTGGGCGAGGGCGAGGATGCGCGTGCGCTGGCGTCGCAGGAACTCGCGGTGCTGGGCGGCGGCGATGTGTTCGCCGTGCGCGCCGGTGCGCAGGGTGCGCGGTTGATCCTGGTGGCGGGGCGCCCGCTGCGCGAACCGGTGGCGCGTTACGGCCCGTTCGTGATGAACACGAAGGAAGAGATCATGCAGGCGTTCGTGGACTTCCAGGAAGGGAAGTTCTAGCGCTCAGGCAACGGAATGAATTCCGTCTCCCCGTCGATCTTCCCGAAGCGATCCTCGAGCCAGTCCTGCTTCGCCTGCTCGATCCGCTCCTTCGAGCTGCTGACGAAGTTCCACCACATGTGGCGCGGCGCATCCAGCGGTTCGCCGCCGAAGAGCATCGCCTTCAGCGGCGTCGTCGCGCGCAGGCGATGTCGCACGCCCGGATCCAGCAGCACCAGGTGCTGCACGGGGATGTCCGCGCCATCCAGTTGCGCGTTGCCGTCGAGCACGTAGAGCGCGCGCTCGGCGGCACGCGCGTCGATTTCCAGTTCCGCGTCGGGTGCGAGATCGACCGCGACGTTGAACGTATCGGCGAACACCTGCACCGGCGATTCCTCGCCGAACGCACGGCCCGCGATCACGCGCAACGTGGTGCCCGGGGTTTCGATGCGCGGCAACGCTTCCGCCGCATGGTGGAAGAACGCCGGATCGGTTTCTTCATGGCTGCGCGGCAACGCGACCCACGTCTGCATGCCATGCACGGGATGCGGCGCGCCGCGCACGTCGAGCGGCGTGCGCTCCGAATGCGCGATGCCGCGGCCGGCCGTCATCCAGTTGACGTCGCCGGGCGCGATGTCCTGCACGTTGCCCAGCGTGTCGCGATGGCGGATCGTGCCGGCCCACAGGAACGTCACCGTCGCCAGGCCGATGTGCGGGTGCGGGCGCACGTCGATGCCGCGGCCCGGTTCGAACAGCGCGGGCCCCATGTGGTCGACGAACACGAACGGCCCGACGCTGCGCGCCTGGATCGACGGCACCGCGCGGCGCACCTGGAAGCCGCCCAGGTCGTGCACGCGCGGGGCGACGATCGTGGTCATCGGTCGATGCGCACCGTCACCTTGGGCGCGTCGCCGAAGGTGAGCTGTTCCACCGTGAGCTTCCACGCGCCGATCGGCTTCGTCGGCGCTTCCGGCAGGTTGGGCGTGACGGTCGTGGCGGTGCCGCCCGCGGGCGTGAACGCGAATTCGATGTCGGCGTCGCCGGCGCGGATGCACTGCACCTTCGGCGGGCAACGCGAATCCTGCGGCACGGAGACGAACTGCAGCGTCGCACCATCGGACAGGCGCACGCTTTCGCCCTGCGCCATCGCCGTGGATTGGCCCGAAGCAACGGTGCGCATGCTGGATTCCTCCGGAGGCGTGGTCGTTCCCGCCGTGCTCGCGCAGGCGCTCATCGCAGTGGCAATCAGGACGGCGGCAGTGAGGGAACGCAGCATCGGGTGACTCCGTGTCGGGATGTACGGCCGAGTCTAGCGCTCACTCGTGTGAAGCCGTGTCGGGGTGCCCGGCGCGGCGCGAGGCCAGGCGCATGGCCAGCCGGATGGGTTCCGGCAGGCGGTGCGCGCGCGTGTAGCGCATCACCAGGTCCGCGGTGGAGGCCATCGCGATGCGGTGCCCGGGCGAGACCGTCACCGGCTGGCAATGCAGCTTGCTGCGCAGCATCCAGCCGATCTGTTCGCCGCGCTCGCGCAGGGGCGTGTAGGCGCCGCGCACCTGTTGCAGCGCCGCCGAATTGCCGGTCGGCGCCTTCGTCGCCACGCCGAGCGCGGGCACGCCCGTCGCGACGCCGAAGTGCGAGGCGATGCCGAAGCGCTGCGCATGCGCGATGCCGGCGCCGGAGACCATCGCCACGTCCGGCAATTGCGACAGGCGTTCCAGCACGTCGAGCAACGGCGGCAGTTCGCGGAAACTCAGCAGGCCCGGCACGTAACGCATCACCGCCGGCATCTCCACGACCTGCGCATCCAGCACGTCGAGGTTTTCCGAATCGATGAGCACGCCGGCCGCGTGCGCGATCGCACCGTCGCCGGAAAACCCGACCGCGAACCCGCCGATCACGCGCAACGGCTTGGTGAAGCCATCGCGCAGCACGACCTGCGGCGCGAGCATCGCCTGCAGCGCGCGTGCGCCTTCGATGGTGCCGTCCCAGGCCGGTGCGGTCATGGGTTCAGCGCATCCAGAAGAACAGGGCGAACGCGGCGATGCCGAGGTAAAGCAGGAGGTTGAGCAGGTTGCCCGTGCTGCTGCCGGGCACGAGCACGGCGCGCGCCGGGTTGCGCGGATCGTAGTGGACGTCCACGTCCTCGCCGGCCTCCAGGCCCGCGAGCAATTCGCTCGCTTCCTCCAGCGGGATCCAGAGCGTGCCGCGGTAACTCAGGCGAGAGGATTTGTACCAGCGCGCGCCCACCTTGTAGTGGTAGCGCACGTTGGCCGAGTGACGATCGCCTTCTTCTTCGTCGAATTCGATCGGCAGCGTCGCTTCGTCGATCCACGCCTGCGTGAGCTTGCCGGTCGTGCGCTGCCAGCGCATCGCCTCGATGCCCAGGTGGATGCGCCAGGCTTCGTACGCGGCCAGCGCCAGCCCGACGAGGGTGACCATCAGGTAGAAATTCTGCATCCCGGGCATGCGGCGCGCTCAACGGCTGGACCGGGCCGCATCATGCGACGCGGCGCCGCGTGGCGCAAAGGCGCGCGCGTCAGGCCGCACGGCGCAGCGCCACCAGCAACCCGCGCGCGGCCTGCACGCGCGCGGCGGCGTCGGGCAGGTCGAGCTTCAGGCGCAGCTTGTCGGGCCCATCCATCGCGTAGTGCTGCGGTTGCTTCTGGATCATCTGGATGACGGTCATCGGGTCGACGTCGGGCTTCGACTCGAACTGCAGGCGGCCGCCGGTGGGGCCGAGGTCGAGCTTGCGGATGCCGATGCGCGTAGCGTCGAGCTTGAGCTCGGCGATCGCGAACAGGTGCTTGGCCGCATCGGGCAGCAGGCCGAAGCGATCGATCATCTCCACCTGCAGGTCGCGCAGCTCGTCCGCGTTGCGCGCGCTGCTGATGCGCTTGTACAGCGTCAGGCGCGCGTGCACGTCCGGCAAATAATCGTCGGGGATCAGCGCGGGCACGTTGAGCACCACGTCGGCGCCGCGATGTTCGAAGTTCGGATCCTCGTCCGGCAGCTTGCCTTGCTTGATCGAACGCACCGCGCGCTCCAGCAGCTCGGTGTAGAGGCTGAATCCGACTTCGGCCATCTGGCCGCTCTGGTCTTCGCCGAGCAGTTCGCCGGCGCCGCGGATCTCGAGGTCATGCGTGGCGAGCGTGAAGCCCGCGCCCAGCTCGTCCATCGAGGCGATCGCTTCCAGGCGCTTGCGCGCATCGCTGGTGATGCTGCGGTTGTCCGGCACCACCAGGTACGCATACGCGCGATGGTGCGAACGCCCGACGCGGCC
Source organism: Lysobacter helvus (assembly GCF_018406645.1). NCBI lineage: Bacteria > Pseudomonadati > Pseudomonadota > Gammaproteobacteria > Lysobacterales > Lysobacteraceae > Lysobacter > Lysobacter helvus. The sequence continues at coordinate 299,136 of NZ_AP024546.1, read as the reverse complement.
GCGCAGCTGGTGCAGCTGCGCCAGGCCGAACTTGTCGGCGCGGTTCATCACGATGGTGTTGGCGTTGGGGATGTCGATGCCGGATTCGATGATCGTCGTGCACAGCAGCACGTTGAAGCGCTGCTTGTGGAAGTCGAGCATCACGCGTTCCAGTTCGCGCTCGGGCATCTGGCCGTGGGCGATGCCGATGCGGGCCTCGGGCACGAGTTCCTGCAAATCGCGCTGCATGCGGCCGATGGTCTCGACGTCGTTGTGCAGGAAGTACACCTGGCCGCCGCGCGCGAGTTCGCGCTGGTGCGCTTCGCGCAGCATCGCGCCGTCCCACGGCGTCACGAAGGTCTGCACCGCGAGGCGATGCGCCGGCGGCGTGGCGATGATGGAGAGATCCCGCAGGCCGGCCATCGCCATGTTGAGCGTGCGCGGGATGGGCGTGGCGGTCAGCGTGAGCAGGTGCACGTTGGCGCGCAGCGCCTTCAGTGCTTCCTTCTGGCGCACGCCGAAGCGCTGTTCTTCGTCGACGATGACCAGGCCGAGGTCCTTGAACCGCACGTCGCCCTGCAGCAGGCGATGCGTGCCCACGATGACGTCGATCTTGCCTTCGGCCAGCTTCTCCAGCTCGCCCTTGATTTCCTTCGTGCTCTTGAAGCGCGACAGCACTTCCACGCGCAGCGGCCAGTCGGCGAAGCGGTCGCGGAAATTGCGGTAGTGCTGTTCGGCGAGCAGCGTGGTCGGCACCAGCACCGCGACCTGCTTGCCCGCGGCAGCGGCGACGAACGCGGCGCGCACGGCGACTTCCGTCTTGCCGAAGCCCACGTCGCCGCACACCACGCGGTCCATCGGTTGAGAAGAACCGAGGTCGCGGATGACGGCTTCGATCGCGGCGTGCTGGTCCGGCGTTTCCTCGAACGGGAACGTCGCCGCGAACGGTTCGTACATCGCGCGATCCACCTGCAGGGCCAGCCCAGCGCGCGCTTGGCGCTTGGCCTGGATCTCCAGGAGTTCGGCGGCGACGTCGCGCACTTTTTCCGCGGCCTTGCGCTTGGCCTTCGTCCATTGCTCGCCGCCGAGCGAATGCAGCGGCGCGGTTTCCGGCGAAGCGCCGGAGTAGCGCGAGATGCGGTCCAGCTGCGCGACGGGGACATAGAGGCGGTCGCCCTTCGCGTATTCGATCTCGAGGTATTCGCCGGGCGTGCCGCCGGCTTCCAGCGTGACCAGGCCGCGGTACCGGCCGACGCCGTGGTCTTCGTGGACGATCGGTGCGCCTTCGGTGAGTTCGCCGAGGTCGCGGATGATCTGTTCGGGTTCGCGGCCGGCGCGCTTGCGGCGGCGCGGTTGCGATGCGCGATCGGGGAAGAGCTGGCGTTCGGTGAGGACGACGAGTGGGGCACCGCCGGTGACATCGGCGTCCAGGGCGAAGCCGTCCTCGAACGGCGCGACGGCGATGGCGAACTTCGCGCCGTCGCCGTTGAACGTGGCCCAATCCGGGATGACATCCGGATGCAGGTTCGCCGCGTGCAACACATCGAGCAACGCTTCGCGCCGGCCCGCAGAATCGGCGGCGATCAGCACGCGCCCCGGATAGGTCGACAGGAACGACTTCAGCGCGGCCGCGGCTTCACTGTCGCGGCCGACCAGCGGGACGTCCGGCGCGGGTTGCGTGCCGAGCGACTGCGCCTGCGCGGCCTTCGCTTCTTCGCCGCCCACCACGTCGACGCGCGGGATCGCGTTCAAGGCTTCGCGCAAAGCCTGCGGCGAGAGGTACAGCTCGGCCGGCGGCAGCAGCGGGCGTTCGATGTCGTGGCGGCGTTGTTCGTAGCGCTCCGCGGTCTGCGCCCAGAACGCTTCGGCACACGCGAGCGCGCCATCGGTGACGATCGGCAAGGCGGTCTTGCCGAGGTAATCGAACAGCGTCGCGGTGGCGTCGAAGAACAGCGGCAGGTAGTACTCGATGCCGGCCGGCGCCGCGCCCGCCTTCAGGTCCTGGAACAGCGCACTGCGCCGCGTGTCGATGTCGAAGCGGTCGCGCAAGGCCTGCATCGCGCGCTTGGTGGCGACCTCGTCGAGCGGGACTTCGCGACCGGGCAACAGCTGCACGGCATCGACCTTGTCGAGCGAGCGCTGGGATTCCGGATCGAACGCGCGGATCGAATCGATCGCATCGTCGAACAGTTCGACGCGATACGGTTCGTCGGCGCCCATCGGATACACGTCGAGCAAACCGCCGCGCACGGCGAAATCGCCGGGATCGAACACCTGTGGCACGTTGCGGTAGCCGGCGGCAATCAGGCGCTGCTTTTCGGCATCGAGATCGAGCGTCTGGCCCACGCGCACGTCGAACGTATTGCCCACCACGTAGCGCAGCGGCGCGAGGCGTTGCTGCAGCGTCTGCACCGGCACGACGAGGATGCCGCGCTTGAGCGTGGGCAGGCGGTGCAACGCGGCGAGGCGCTGCGACACGATGTCCGGGTGCGGGCTGAACTGGTCGTACGGCAGCGTTTCCCAATCGGGGAAGGGCAGCACGGGAATCGACGTGTCCTGCGCGAGGAGCGTGCGCAGGTCGGATTCCAGCTGGTGCGCGCCGTGGTTGTCCTTCGCGATCGCCAGCACCAGGCCGTCGTGCACGCGTGCCGCCTGCGCAATCGCCCAAGCCAGGCCCGACGGAGACGCGGGCGCGCGCCACCAGGCGCGTGCGTGGCCGGAACGGGGCAGGGGCGGCGAAATCGATTCGGTCATTGGGTCTCACGGAATGCAGTGCACCGCCGGACGCGCGTTCGCGCCCAGCGGAAAGGTCGGCAAGTCTAATCCCCCCGAATCGCGAATCCTGCGATCAGGCGGCCTGCGGCTGATCGTGCAGGTGCGAATCGCGGCCCGTCAGGTCCAGCACCACGCGCACGAGGCCGGGCTGGTCGGTGGGTTCGCGGTGGAAGCCCAGCGACTGCGCCAGCGCGAGCATCGGCAGGTTGTGCTCGAGCACGTCGCCGCACAGGCGTTCGAGCTTGCGGCCCTTCGCCCAGCGCACGAGGCGGCGCATCAGGTGGCGCCCCAGGCCCATGCCGGCGATGTAGTGGCTGACGAGGATCGCGAATTCGGCCTCGCGGCCGTTCTCCGAGATCGCCGCGCGCGCCACCGCGCCCACCAGGGCTTCGCCCGGCGGCAACGGCTCGGCCGCGACCAGCGCGAACTCGCGCTTCGCGTCCGGGCGTGCAAGCTTCTCCGCCATCTCGGGCGTGAGCTCGTTCACCGCGGCGAGGAAGCGCTGCCGGATTTCATCGGGCTCCAGCAAGCCGAAGCCTTGTCGCAAGGGCGCTGCGTCCGCCGGCCGGATGGGCCGGATCAGGACCTCGCGCCCATTGCTGAGCCGGAGTTGTTCGTGCCACGGGGGGAGTCTGTTTCTGGCCGCCATTCAGGGAGCCTGCCATCACACAGGTGACGGGAAGCTCTAGACGCCCCGTCGAAATGTGAAGACTTAAGGATGTGAAGGCGCTTGCTAGACTGCGCGCCCCCACGTTCGGACGGACCCACGATGGCTGGCAGCGGCGATTCCTCCCGCGCGATCCTGTTTGCGCTCGGCGCCAACTTCGCGATCGCCTGCGCCAAGGGCGTGGCGGCGTTCTTCACCGGCTCCAGCGCGATGCTGGCCGAGACAGTGCACTCGCTCGCTGATTGCGGCAACCAGCTGTTGCTGCTGCTGGGCATGAAGCAGGCGCGGCGCCCGGCCTCGCCGGACTATCCGCTCGGCTACGGCAAGGCCATCTATTTCTGGTCGTTCCTGGTCGCGCTGATGCTGTTCTCGGTGGGCGGCATGTTTTCCGTCTACGAGGGCTGGCACAAGCTGCACGCGCCCGAACCGCTGAAGCAGTGGTGGTGGGCGGTCGGCGTGCTGGTGTTCGGCATCGTGGCCGAAAGCGTTTCGATGCGTGCGTGCCTGGTGGAAGTGGACAAGGCGCGCGGCGACCGCAACCTGTGGACGTGGTTCCGCGAGAGCAGGCAGGCGGAACTGGTGGTGATCTTCGGCGAAGACCTGGCGGCGCTGTTCGGCCTGGTGTTCGCGTTGATCGCGGTGGTGTTGTCGGTCGTGACCGGCAATCCGATCTGGGATGCGATCGGCACGATCGCCATCGGCGTGCTGCTCATCGTGGTGGCGGTGTTCGTCGCCATCGAGGTCAAGGCGCTGCTGATCGGGCAGAGCGTGGATGCCGCGGTGCAGGCCGAACTGCGCGCGTGGCTCGAGAGCCAGCCGCAGGTGCGCAAGGTGATCAGCCTGATCACGCTGCAACTGGGCAACGACGTGATGGTGTCGGTGCAGGCCGAGATGCTGGAACGGCCGTCGTCGCGGGAACTGATCGAAGACATCAACGCGATCGAAGCGGCGATGAAGGCGAAGTACCCGGCGGTGCGCTGGAGCTTCTTCGAACCCGAGTTCGGCGACGCGCGCGGGCACGACGACCAGGATTACGCGGCGCGACAGCCGGGCTGAGGCGTCAGGCGGGTTCGCGCAGCCATTCCACGCGCCACCCGCCACGGCCTTCCTCGCCGAGCGCATCGGCGAGTTCGTGCAACGCCGGCTTCAGCGCGGCATCGAGTTTCCACGGCGGGTTGAGCACCAGCAGGCCGCTGCCGTTCATGCGCAGCGGCGAGTCTTCGTCGCGCACGCGCAGTTCGGCGATCAGCGCGGACTTGGCGGGCAACAGGCCCGCCGCGCGATGGAACGCGTGCAATGCACGACGCACCTTGATCGGATACCACAGCACGTACGTGGCCTGCGGCCAGCGCGCGATGGCATCGCGCAACGCGGCCAGCGCGGTGTCGAATTCCTCCATCTGCGATTCGTACGGCGGATCGATCAGCACCAGCCCGCGCGCGATGCGCGTGCCGTCGCCGCCGCGCGGAGGCAGCAGCGCCTTCATCGCGGCATAGCCGTCGCGCTGCTGCACGGTGACTTCGGTGTGCTGCTCGGGCGTGCGGTCGAGGAAGTTGGTCTTGAGCCACGCGAACTCGTCGGGCTGGATCTCGCAGCACACCAGGCGGTCCTGTTCGCGCAGTGCGTTGGCGAGCAGCCAGGGCGAGCCCGGGTAGCTGTTGGCGCCGTGGGCGGCGCGGCAGGCATCGATGGCCGCCAGGTACCGTGCGATCGCCGGGGCCCGTGCCGCGCGCAGGCGCCCGATGCCGCCTTCGGCCTCGCCGGTGCGCTTGGCGGCCTCGGCATCGAGCTTGTAGCGCCCGCGACCGGCATGCGTGTCCAGCGCGAAGCAGGGCGCCGGCTTGGCGACCAGGGCATCGCACAGCGCCAGCAACACGACGTGCTTGAGGACGTCGGCGTGGTTGCCGGCGTGGAATCCGTGGCGGTAGTTCATGGCTCGCAGCATACCGGGCGGGCCGCTATCCTCCCCGCATGCATGTCCTATTGGCCGAAGACGAGACCGCCATCGCCGACACCGTGGCCTACGCGCTGCGCGCGGACGGCTTCGAGGTGCGCCACTGCCTGACCGCCGGCGATGCCCTGCGCGCGCACCGCGCCTCGCCGTTCGCGCTGGCGATCCTGGACGTCGGGCTGCCCGATCTCGACGGATTCGCCCTGTGCCGCGAACTGCGCCGCGACGCCGACCTGCCCGTGATCTTCCTCACCGCGCACGCGGCCGAGGCCGAGCGCGTGCTCGGGTTCGAACTCGGCGCGGACGATTACGTGACCAAGCCGTTCTCGCCGCGCGAACTCGTCGCGCGCGTGCGCGCGGTGCTGCGGCGTGCGCAGGCCGCACCCGCGGCGGCGGCCCCCGATGCCACCTTCGAACACGACGCCGAAGGCCATCGCATCCGCTATCGCAGCGCGTGGCTCGACCTCACGCGCTACGAATATGGCTTGCTGGCCGCGCTGCTGCAACGGCCCGGCGCCGTGCTCACGCGCGCGCAGCTGATGGATCGCGTGTGGGGCGATGCGCTGGAAAGCGGCGACCGCACGGTGGACACGCACATCAAGACGTTGCGCGCCAAGTTGCACGCGGTGACGCCCGACGACGATCCCATCCGCACCCACCGCGGCCTCGGTTACTCGCTGGCGCCCTGACGCATGCGCATCGGGCTGCGGATCTTCCTCGGCTACTTCGCGATCGTGGCACTGGCCGCGTTGTTGCTGGCACGGGTGTTCGTCGCGGAAGTGAAGCCGGGCGTGCGGCAGGCGATGGAAGACACGCTGGTCGATACGTCCAACGTGCTCGCGGAGCTGGCCACCGATGATTTCCTCGCCGGCCACATCGCCGACGGGCGCTTCGCGCAGCGCGTGCAGGAATTGCACGGCCGCGATTTCGGCGCGGGCATCTGGGGCTTCGACAAGCGCGCGAGCAGCTATCGCATCTACGTGACGGATGCGCGCGGGATCGTGGTGTTCGACAGCGCCGGGCGCGATGTCGGCAAGGATTTCTCGAAGTGGAACGACGTGTACCTGACGTTGCGCGGGAAGTACGGCGCACGCTCGACGCGCAGCGATCCGAACGACGATGCGTCCACGGTGATGCACGTCGCCGCGCCGATGCGCGATGCGAACGGCCGCATCGTCGGCGTGCTCACGGTGGCCAAGCCCAACCAGGCGCTCGCGCCGTTCATCGCGCGCAGCCAGGCCACGGTGATGCGCTGGGGCTGGGTGCTGATGGGCGTGGCGCTGGTGATCGGCGTGCTGATGGCGTGGTGGTTTTCATCGCAGCTCGGTCGCCTGCGCCGCTACGCGCACGCGGTGACGGCGGGCGAGCGCGCGACGGCGCCGAAGGCGGCGGGAGAATTCGGCGAACTCGGCCAGGCGCTGGAAACGATGCGCACGCGCCTGGAGGGCAAGCAGTACGTCGAGCAGTACGTGCACAGCCTGACGCATGAAATGAAGAGCCCGCTCGCGGCGATCCGCGGCAGCGCGGAGTTGCTGGAGCAGCCGATGTCCGATGCGGACCGCGCGCGCTTCGCGACGAGCGTGCGCGTGCAGAGCGAACGCCTGGCGCAGATGATCGACAAGTTGCTGGCGCTGGCGGCGGTGGAGCATCGGCAGCACCTGGAGACGAAGGAACGCGTGGACGTGGTGGCGATCGCCGGGGAAGCCATCGCGCATTGCGAGTCGACGCTCGCGCAGGCCGGGGTGACGGTGCTGCGCGAAGGCGACCCGGAGGCCTGGATCGACGGCGATGCGTTCCTGCTGCGCCAGGCGCTGGTGAACCTGGTGGAGAACGCGGCGGATTTCGCGCCGGCGGGCAGCGCGATCGTGGTGCGCATCGTGCGCGAAAGCGATCGCGTGCGCGTGGAAGTCGCCGATCGCGGGGAAGGCGTGCCCGAGTACGCGTTGCCGCGGGTGTTCGAGCGGTTCTATTCGCTGCCGCGGCCGGCGGGCGGGAGCCGGAGCAGCGGGTTGGGGTTGTGTTTCGTGGCGGAGGTGGCGGGGTTGCATGGGGGGGCGGCGACGTTGGCCAATCGCGAAGGCGGCGGGGCGATCGCTTCGTTGGAAATTCCGGCGAGCTGAGCGTCCCCCTCCCGGCCTCCTCCGCGAGCGGGGGAGGAGAAAGCAAGCGACTTCACCTTCGCCTCACCGTCGCGCCATCGGCGGCGCACGCGCGCAGCGGACCCTGCAGGCCTCGACCACCGGCCAGGGAACCGCCATGCAGCTCAACCTCCCCTCGGGCGCGCGCTTGTTCTTCAAGATCGCGCTCATCTTCGTGCTCACCTTGTTGCTGCTCATTCCGCTGGCGATGACGCGGGGCGTCATCCAGGACCGGCAGGCCTACCGCGAACAGGCGGTGCAGACGATCGCGCGCAGTTCCGCCGGCGAGCAGGCGTTGCTCGGGCCCGTGCTCGTCGTGCCGTATGTCGAAACCGTCGAAGTCGAAGAGGCGGGCCAGAGCGGCGTGCGCACGTTGCTGCAGCGACGCGCCGGACAATGGGTGTTCTTCCCGTCCACGCTGAAACTCGACGGCACGGTGCTGCCGCGCACGCGGCAACTCGGGTTGCACAAGGTGCGCGTGTACACGCTGCAGGCGAAGGCGCTCGCGACGCTGCGCGCCGAAATCCCCGCCGACACGAATCCCGCGCATCCGCGCACGATCGGGCGGCCGTACCTGAGCTGGGGCATTTCCGACGTGCGCGGCATCGTTGGTTCGCCGCGGCTCACGGTGAACGGTCGCGCGATGCCGGTGGCCGATGGGTTCGGCAGCCGGCCGGCCGGCGGCTTGCACGTGCGGTTCGATGCGCCGACGGCGGGCCAGGTACTCGCGTTCGACACGACGCTGGACGTCGCGCTGGACGGCACCGAATCGCTCGCGCTGGTGCCGATCGCCGGCGACAACCAGTTCTCGCTCGCCTCGGCGTGGCCGCATCCGCGCTTCGGCGGCAGCTTCGCGCCGCTGTCGCACACGATCGACGGCCACGGCTTCCGCGCGAAGTGGGCCGTCTCGAAACTCGCCAGCAGCGCGCAGCGCCAGTTCCTCGCGGGCGCGACGCTGCCGACCATCGCCACCGATGCCAACCCGCGCGCCACGGGCAACAACGTGGACACGGCGGGCGTGGATGCGATCGGCGTGTCGCTGGTGGATCCGGTGAACGTCTACTCGCAGGCCGATCGCGCGACGAAGTACGGCGTGTTGTTCGTCGTGCTGACGTTCGTCGGGTTCTTCATGTTCGAGCTGATCAAGCAGTTGCGCATCCACCCGATCCAGTACGGCCTGGTGGGCCTGGCGCTGGCGGTCTTCTTCCTGCTGCTGGTGAGCCTGAGCGAACGCATCGCCTTCGGCATCGCCTACATCGTGTCGGCGGCGGCGTGCATCGGGTTGCTGGGGTTCTACCTGAGCGCGGTGTTGCGCAGCGCGGCGCGCGGCATCGGCTTCGCCGCGATGCTCACCACGTTGTACGCCGCGCTGTACGGCTTGCTGGTGTCGGAGGACAACGCGCTGGTGATGGGCGCGGGCCTGCTGTTCGCGATCCTGGCCGGCATCATGGTCGTGACGCGCAAGATCGACTGGTACGCGCTGCAGGGCGGCACCACGGAGTAACAAGTTCTGCTCCCTCCCCTGCGCCAGCAGGGGAGGGTTGGGGAGGGGGCGCCTCTCAGAACAACGTCGCCCCCGGCACCACCCACAACGACACCGACGCCAGCGCACTCCCGATCGCCGTCGCCGCCAGCACGTCGCTCGGGTAGTGCAACCCGAGCACGACACGCGACACGCCCACGCTCGCGGCGAACGGCACCAGCACCCATGCCAGCATCGGGTAATGCGCCAGCGCCACCAGCGTGAACGCGACCGCATGCAGCGTGTGGCCCGACGGGAAACTGAACTCGTCGAGCGGCGCCACCCACGCCCGGATGCGCCGATCGCTCGCGAACGGACGCGGTCGCCGCGTCCATCGCTTCAGCACCGAATACATCGCCAGCGCGATCGCGCCGGTCACCGCAAGATGCGCGGCCGCGAACAGGCCCGCGCGTCCATCGAACACCACCATCGCGCCCATCAGCACGTACCAGGCGATGCCGTCGCCCAGGCGACTGATGCCGGAGAAGACGATCCTCGCCAGCTTGTTGGCGCACACGTTGTTGGCGCGCAGGCACCACTGGGTGTCGCGCGAGCGTTCAGGCCACGGCAGCGGTCGCATGTCGGCTCCTTTCGAGGGCGAGGCCCTGCAGCAAGGCATCGAATTCGGCGGCGACGCGCTCGGGATGCAAGTGCGCGACCGCGTTGCGCGCCGCATTGCGCGCGTGGTGCAGGGCAGTGGTGTCGCAGCCCAGGCGCAGGGCCGCGGCGATGAACCCGGCGGCATCGCCGTCGGGGGCGAGGACGCCACCTTCGCGCACGTGTTCGCGCGCGGCGCCGTAGTCGAAGGCGACCGTCGGCACGCCGCTGGCGAGCGCCTCGAGCACGACGTTGCCGAAGGTTTCGCTGCGGCTCGGGAACAGGAACAGGTCGCCGCTGGCGAAGTGGCGCGCGAGCGCTTCCCCGCGCTGCACGCCGCAGAACACGAAGTCGGGATACGCACGCTGCAAGGGCTCGCGCATCGGCCCGTCGCCGACGAACACGCAGCGCGCATCGGGGCGCAAGGCCTGCAGCGTGCGGAACGCATCGATCGCCAGCGCGAGGTTCTTTTCCGCCGCGATGCGCCCGACGTGGATCGCGACCAGCGTGCCGTCGATCGCGCCCCATTGCGCGCGCAGTTCGCGGTCGCGCTTGCCGGGATGGAACAGCGCGCCGTCCACCGCGCGCGCCACGCACACGGGGTTGGTGAAGCGCGCATGCGCGAGGAAGTCGCGCAATTCGCGTGTCGCCACGATCGTCGCATCGCCCGCGTTGTGGAAGCGCCGCATCCAGGCCAGCGCGAGCGGCTCGAGCCAGCCTGCGCCGTAATCGCGCATGTAGCGATCGAAGCGCGTGTGGAAGCCGGTGGCGACCGCGATGCGCAGGCGTCGCGCCACGCGGCGCGCGGCCCAGCCGAGCGGGCCTTCGGTGGCGATGTAGATCGCATCCGGACGCTGCATGCGCCAATGCGCGGCGAGCGTGCGCAGCGCGGGCGCGCCGAAGCGCAAGCCCGGATAGCGCGGCAAGGGAAAGCCGCGCACGAGCACCGTGTCGTCTTCGCGCCTGGCGTCGGCGGCCTGGCGCGGCCGCACCACTTCCACCGAATGCCCGCGCCCGCGCAATCCGACGACGAGGCCTTCGACGGTCAGCGCGACGCCGTTGATTTCGGGCGGGTAGGTCTCGGTGACGAGGGCATAGCGCATGGGCGGCAGGCTGGCCGCTTGCGATGACTGGCCCGTGTCGCGCCCGTGTCGGGCGGATGACGCAATCCGGCTTTTGCCAGGAAATCCCGGGGCTTGCCGTTCGTCGGGGCCGGCCCTTCCGGCGCTTGACAGGGCAGGGGTGTGCGGACTGTACTAATCATCACAGTACAGCTGGTACACACAGGACAGCCCATGCCCCGCACCCAGGCCTTGATGCTGCAGATCGCCACCGGCGACCCGCGGCCCATCAGCAAGCAGATCGTCGACGCGGTCCGCATGAAGATCGCCACCGCCGAGCTCGCCCCCGGCGACCAGCTCCCCAGCGTGCGGGGCCTGGCGCAGCAGCTCACGGTCAATCCGAACACCGTCGCGAAGGCCTACGCCGAGCTGACCACCGAAGGGTGGGTGGAATCGCGCCAGGGTCTCGGGCTGTACGTAGCCACGCCGCGCCAGCGCCTGAGCGACACCGAGCGGTCGCGCCGCCTCGACGAAGCCATCCAGCGGCTCCTGCACGACGTCATCGCGCTCGACTTCGCGCCTGACGAGGTGCAGGCGCGCCTCCACCACGAATTTCTCGCGCTTGCGCCCCGCAAGTCCGCCTGAGCCATGAGCACGCATTCCATGCACGACGATTACGTCATCGAGACGCAGGCGCTGAGCAAGCGCTACGGCCGCAAGCTCGCCCTGGATCACCTCGACCTGAAGATCCCGCGCGGCCGCATCCACGCGGTGGTCGGCGCGAACGGCGCAGGCAAGTCCACGTTGTTCCGCATCCTCCTCGGCTTCCTGCCGCCGACCGCGGGCAGCGCGCGCATCCTAGGGCGCGATTCGCAACGGCTCACGCCGGAGGATCGCGGCCGCATCGGCTTCGTCAACGAAGAGCACACGCTGCCGACCTGGATGCGCGTGAACGCGGTGACCGCGATGCATCGCCGCCAGTACCCGCGCTGGAACGAAGACGCGTTCCAGCAGGTGCTCGGCCACTACCACGTGCTGCCGGAACAGAAGATCGCGCAGCTCTCGCGCGGCGAACGCGCGGGCTTCAACCTCGCGCTCGCACTGGCGCAGGGGCCGGAGCTGCTGGTGCTCGACGAACCCACGCTCGGCCTGGACGTCGTCGCCAAGCGCGCGTTCCTCGAATCGCTGATGTACAGCAACGCCGCCGATGCGTGCACGGTCATCTACTGCTCGCACCAGATGGAAGAGATCGAACGCGTCGCCGACAACCTGGTGATCCTGGAACGCGGCAGGTTGATGCACATGTCGGCGCCGGATGAATTCTGCGCGCGCGTCACGCACTGGGTGGCCGACATCCCGTTCAAGGGACCCGATCCGAGCCTGGTGCCGGGCCTGCTGCAACTGCAACGCCTGGATGGCCTGCACCACTACCTGGTGCTGGACCAGGACGACGACTTCGCCGAATTCCTGCGCGCCAGCGGCGCGCGCTCGGTGCAGAGCATGCCCGTGAGCCTGGACCGCGCGGTCAATGGCTTCCTGGCGAAGAACCACGCGGCGCCCACGGCCTGATCGCGCGCACGATTTCTCGAGGAATACGACGATGTGGGATCTGCTCAAGGCCGAACTGCTGCGCTTCCGCCCGTGGGCGCTGGGCTACGCGGCGGTGCACGTGGTGTGGCTGGGCTTTTTGACGCGCGTGGTGGACCTGGCGCAGCAACCGCTGACCGTCTACCAGGCCGTCGGCGCGGTGTACGGCGCGACGGGATTGTTGCTGGGCCTCTACCAGATGGGCGGCTATCGACGCCCGAACACGTGGCTCAACCTGCTGCATCGCCCGATGCCGCCGTGGCAGGTCGCCGCGGCGTTGTGCGCGGCGGGTGCGGTGATCCTCGCCGTCGGCGTGCTGTTGCCGACGCTGGTGATCGGCGTGTGGCAGGACACGTTGACGGCGCGCGTGGTCGACATGCGCCACTGGTTCCTGTGCCTGTCGGGCTGGTTGCTCGCGTGCTGCGGCTACCTCGCCGGCGCGTACGCGATGCTTGCCAACAAGCGCTACGGATTCGCGGCGGCCGCGGTGTTGTTGTTCCTCGCGCTGTCGCAGGCGACCGGCTTCGGCGCGCTGGCGGTGCAGGGCCTGTCGCTCGCGTTGCTCGCCGCGCTGGTGCTGGTGGCGTTCAGGCCGGACCTCGGGCAGCCGCCGCGCGGCGTGGCGGGCACGGTGCTGGCGTCGGGCGTGCTGATGTTCTCGATGTTCTTCGCGCTGGTGCTGCTGGGCTTCGGCGTGGAAGCGGTGTGGATCGCGCAGGGCTCGCATCCCAACAACATGGCCGTGCCGTACGCGGGCGGCGAGAAGGAATCGGAAGTCGCCGAAGGCAAGGCGCTGATGGCGATGGGGTTGCGCGATGCGCGCGATCCGGAAGCGCGCTTGTGGCGCGAACAGGCGGGGATCTCGGAGATCTTCCAGATCGGCCCCGGCATGACCAGCATGCCCGTGCGCAATGAATTGACGAACGTCGTGCCGATGGAATTCGACGACGACGAGCGCCGCGTGCGCTGGGTCTTCAGCCACGACACGATGCGCTTCCAGGGCTACAGCCTGGTCGATGGCCGTAGCGCGGGCACGATGGGCGTGGACGGCGACCATCCGTTCCCGTCGCCGACGATGCCGGGCCCCGATGGCGTGCTGGTCAACGCGAGCACCGTGTACCAGTTCGATCCCGATGCGGGCCTGGTGCTGCCGCGCGCCACCTTGCCGAAGGGCGAGACCCTCACCGGCTATGCGACCGTCGGCGACGACATCGCCTTGCTCAGCGACCGCGCGCTGTACTTCTACGATGCGCGCGCGCTGGCCGACGACGACGCGATGCTGCAGCCGCGGCTGCGCGTGCCGGTGCCGGGCAAGATGGGCGACGTGCAGCGCATCGACATCATGGAACTGCTCGACGGTTACCTGATCTCGGTGCTCGACGCGCGCTCGTCGTACAACGCCGAAGGCACCGCGCCGTTCCAGCAGATGCTGCGCGTGACGGACGAGGGGAGGGTCACCGATGTCGGGCGCCGCGTGCTGCGCTTCGACTATCCGGTCGCCTGGCGTTTCCAGAACTGGTATCCCTCGCCGTTGCTCTACAACGCGCAGCGCGCGGCGAAGCGCGCGCTGTCCGGTCCGACGCCCGCCACCGACAAGGCGACGCCGCCGGTGCCGCGCGGCGCGCAACTGACCGCGCTCGTTTTGCTCGCGCTCTCCGCGTTGCTGGCCGCGTGGCGCGTGCGGCGCCTGGCGCTGTCGAAGGCAGCGAAGGCCGCGTGGGTGATCGCGTGCGCCGTGCTCGGCGTGCCGGCGGTGCTGGCGCTGTGGCTCCTGTATCCGCCGCGCGAAACGCTGGACGAGGCTCCGCTCACGCAACCGGCGCTCGCGTAAGCGCGCCCTTCATTGCAGGAATTCCCCATGACGACGTTCCCTTCCATCCGGGGTGCGCTGGCCTCGTGCGCCCTCGCGCTCTGCGCGCTGCTGCCGGCGACGGCACGCGCGGCGACCGACGATGCGGCGCTGGTGCGCGCCTTCGCGAAGACCGAAAGCGCGCGGCCGACGGCGCCGCGGTTCGAACGCGGTGCGTTCCTGTCGCGGCCCACGCTGGCCGGTGGTTGGCTGTCGCCCGATGGCAAGCAAGTCGCCGTGTTGCGCGACGACGGCAAGGTGCGCAGCGTGTGGCGCGCGCCGACGTCGGGCGGCGCGCCGGTGCGCGTGCTCGCGCAGACCGAGGCGACGTCGCTGTCGTGGTCGCACGACGGACGCTGGGTGTTCCTGGCGTCGCCGCGGCAGCTGTTCGCGGTGGCGATGGCGGGGCAGGCGGGGTCGCGCGCGATCGCGAAACTCGGCGGGCGTTGGGAGCGCACGTTCGAAGCGGTGGATCCGGTGCTGCCCGCGGCGGCGATCGTGCTGGAGAGTCCGCCGCGTGCGTCGCGGCTCGCCAAGCAATGGCGCCTGTTCCGCGTGGATGCGGCCGGGCGCGAGACGCTGTTGCACGCGAATGCGAAGCAGGTGTCCGATTTTGCGATCGACGGGCGCGGGCGGTTGGCGTTCGTGTCCATCGTGGAGGGCGATGGATACACGGTGCTGCGCAAGCGCGGGACACGATGGGTGCCGGCCTTGCGCTGCACGGCGCTGACGCGGTGCGGGCTGTTGTCGGCGAGTGCGGATGGGAATGAGGCCCTGCTGCGCACGGATATCGGCAGCGATCGCCTGCGCGTCGCATGGCTGGGCGCGGACGACAAGTTGCGCACCGTGCACGAGGATCCGCGCGGCGTTGCGGACCTCGCCGATGTCGTGCTCGATCCCGCCACGCGCGCGCCGATCATCGCGAGCTATCGCGCCACCGAGGCGACGAACCATGCCATCGCGCCCCAATGGCGCACGGCCATCACCGCGCTGCAAGCGCAATTCCCCGGCCGCAACCTGCGCATCGAAGCCGGCACCACCGCGTGGCTCGTGCACGACCGCGCGGCGACGATGAAGGGCGAGCGCCTGTTCGTGTTCGATCCCGTGCGCGGGACGTCGCGTGCGTTCCTTGCGAGCGATACGTATCGCTATCGCGGCCAGGTCGTGCCGCGGCTGCCGGAGGCGGCGATGGCGCGGAAACTCGCCTTCACCTATCGCGCCTCCGACGGCATGCCGATCCACGGCTTCCTGATGCTCCCGCCCGGCGTGGATCCCGCGCACGCGCCGCTGCTGGCCAACGTGCACGGCGGTCCGTTCGCGGCGATGCGGCCGGAGTTCAACGGCGTCGCCCAGCTGCTCACGAATCGCGGCTACATCGTATTCGAGCCGAACTTCCGCGGCTCGGTAGGTTTTGGCCGCGCGTACATGCGCGCGGGGAAGGGCGACTTCGGCAACGGTCGCGTGCAGCAGGACATCGTCGATGGCGTGCGCTGGCTGCTCGCGCACGGGATCGGCGATGCGGACCGCGTCGGCATCACCGGCGTGTCGTTCGGCGGGTATTCGACGCTGCAGGGGATCACGTTCCAGCCCGACCTGTTCAAGGTGGGCATCGCGGCCGTGCCGCCGGCGGACCTGGGCTGGGTGCTGCGCTGGTATTCGCGCAGCGTGGACCAGATGGCGCGCGGCATCCCGATGGCGACGAGCATGCGCCTGCTCGACCTGGATCCGGAGGACAACAACGTACTGACGCGCCTGCGCGTGCAGTCGCCGATCGCGAACGCGTCGCGCGTGCAGCGCCCGGTGTTGTTGCTGGCGGGCGGCGACGACGAACGCGTGCCGATCCGCAGCGTGACGCACTACGCGGCCGCGCTGCGGTCGCTGGACAAGGACGTGAGCCTGTTCGTCGATCCGGATGCACGCCATCGCCTCGAGGATCCGCGCACGCGCGAGGCCTACCTGTTCCTGATGGAACGCATGCTGCACCAGCGCCTGGGTGGCGCACCGCCGGATCCGCCGGGGCGCGCGCTGCGGGGGTACGTGAAGAAGAACCTGCTGTTGACCGGCAGCGACTTCGTCGGCGTTGGAGCGCGGTGACGCTGCGTCGTGATTGCTGAAGCAGGGATTCACTGGTTGCCTGCGTCGTCCCCGCGGAGGCGGGGACACCCAGAGGGGCGCTCCGCCACGCCCCATCGCACAGTCTTTTCTGCCGCAAGAGCAACGCGGCAGAAAAGACTGTGCGACGTGACGCGTCGGATCTCGTCGCGGTTTTGTTTTCGCCAACACGCCTGCGTAGACCCGTGCACCGCTTCGGATGGCCGCTGGCGAACACATCTTCTCCGGATGGACGGCGCGCCGCCCACCTCGAGCCCTCGCATCTGAAATGCCTCACTGCTCTCTGGCAGGCGGGGCGCCTGTCCAAGTCTGTGCCTTCCACACATTAGGCAGCAAAGCCGCGGCACCGCGCTCTTGATTGCCGCGAAAGCAATGATTGGGTTGCGCGTGCGTCACACGCACGCCAGCGAACTCAACTTGCGGTCTGCCCCTTGATCGAAAAGGCGCGCAAGGTGATGCCCCAGCCCGTGGTGGGGTGAGAATTTTCGCCGCCACGTCGGCGAGAAATTCTTACCACGCCGCGGGTTCGGGCGACGCGCTCTTCACCCCAGGCGGGCTTCTGCAGCAAACCATGGCTCCCCGCCTTCGCGGAGACGACGGCGGTCAGTCGGTTTCGACGCGCAAGGTGACGCCGAGCCCGGCGATGTAATCCGGTTCGCCGGCGAGGTCGGCGCGCAGCAGCGGGCGCGCTTCGACCCAACGCTTGTCGAGCACCAGGACCAGCGCATCGCCCTCGGCGCGCACGTCCAGCCGCGGGATGTCGCCGGCCTCGTGCGAGCGATGCAGCAGCACGGCGATGCGCAGCAACGCGGCCGAGCGCTTCGCCGCGACGAGCAAACGATCCGGGATCGCTTCGAACGCCGACTTCGGGATGTTGCGCCGATGCGTGCGCACCAGCGCCGCCAGCACGCGCTGTTCCTGCTGCGAGAAGCCCGCGATGTCCGAATGCTCCAGCACGTACGCGCCATGCACGTGGTACTGGCTGTGTGCGATGGCCAGGCCCAGTTCGTGCACGCGCGCGGCGCGGGCGAGCATCGCGCGGTCGTCGTCGTTGAGCTTCCACGCGCGGGCGAGCTGGTCGAACAGGTGCAGCGCGGTGCCGGTGACGCGCGCGGACTGCGCGACGTCGATGCCGTAGCGCTGCATCAGCGCGGTGATCGAGGCTTCGCGCGGATCGTCCGCGCCGCCGCGGCCGAGCATGTCGTACAGCACGCCTTCGCGCAGGGCGGCCTTGCTCACCGCCATGCGTTCCAGGCCCAGCGTTTCGAACGCGGCTTCGAGGATGAGGATGCCGCCGGCGATGATCGGCTTGCGTTCTTCCGACAGGCCGGGCAGGTCGATCGCGGCGATCGTGTCGGCCTGCAGCAAGCGATCGCGCACTTGCGGCAGCGCGACGTTCGTCACCGCGCCCTTGGTGAGTTTCATCGCCGCGCAGATTTCGCCGATCGCCTTGTTGGTGCCCGACGAGCCCAGCGCTTCGTTCCAGCCGAGGGCGCGATACGTGCCGGCGAACTGCTGGAATTCCGCGGAGACTTCCGTCAGCGCCTGCTTCCAGCGCTTCCGCGAGAGCTTGCCGTCGGCGAAGAAGCGGCGCGTGCTCGCGACGCACCCGGCCTGCAGGCTTTCGCGTTCGATCGCTTCCAGGCCCGAGCCGATGATGAATTCCGTCGAGCCGCCACCGATGTCGATCACCAGCCGCAGTTCGCCGGGTTTCGGCGGTTGCGCGTGCGCGACGCCGAGGTACACCAGGCGCGCTTCTTCGCGGCCGGAGACGACTTCGATCGCGTGGCCGAGCGCGGTTTCGGCCGGCAGCAGGAAGGCCTGCGGCACGGCGAGCTGGCGCACGGTGTTGGTCGCGATGGCACGCACGCGCTGCGGCGGGATGTCGCGCAGGCGCTGGCCGAAGCGTTGCAGGCTTTCGAGCGCGCGGTTGCGCACGTCCGGATCGAGCCCGCCCTTGCCGTCGAGGCCTTCGGCCAGCCGCACCATGTCGCGCAGGCGATCGACGATGCGCAGCTGCCCGAGCACGTAGCGCGCGACCACCATGTGGAAACTGTTGGAGCCGAGGTCGACCGCGGCCAGGAGATCACCGTCCTGCAAGGGCAGGGCGGTGGCGACGGGGCGGGCGTAAATATTGTTCAAGAGCGTGTCGTTCACGTGCACAACTTCGCGAGCAGCGAGAGCTGCGCCGAATGCGGCATGTGGTGTTCGGTGGGCGCGATGCGCTCGTAACGGCCGTCGGGTTGCAGCGCCCAGGCGTTGGTGTTGTCGGCGAGGTAGTTGGCCAGCGCTTCGTCGTAGACGCGCGCGGCGAGGTCGGGATCCAGGATCGGGAAGCCCGTTTCGATGCGGCGCAACAGGTTGCGTTCGAGCCAGTCGGCGCTGGAGCAGAACAGGTCGGGCGCACCGTCGTTGCCGAACCAGTACACGCGATGGTGTTCGAGGAAGCGACCCACGATCGAACGCACGCGGATGTTGTCGGAGACGCCCGGCACGCCGGGGCGCAGCGTGCACGCGCCACGCACGATGAGGTCGATCTGCACGCCCGCCTGCGAGGCGGTGTAGAGCGCGCGCACGACTTGCGGTTCGTTGAGCGCGTTCATCTTGGCGATGATGCGCGCCGGCCGTCCGGCACGTGCGTGCTTGGTTTCGCGATCGATGCGCGCCAGCACGCCGGCATGCAGCGTGAAGGGCGACTGCAGCAGGCGCTTGAGCTTGATCGCCGGCGCCAGGCCCGAGAGCTGGCGGAAGATCAGGTCGACGTCGTTGCCGATGTCGGGATCGGCGGTGATCAGGCCGAAATCCGTGTAGTTGCGCGTGGTGCCGGAGTGGTAGTTGCCCGTGCCCAGGTGCACGTAGCGGCGCAACTTGCGGCCTTCGCGGCGCACGATGAGCAGCATCTTGGCGTGCGTCTTGTAGCCGACCACGCCGTACACCACTTGCACGCCGGCATCCTGCAAACGGTCGCCCACGCCGAGGTTGGCTTCTTCGTCGAAGCGCGCGCGCAGCTCGACGACGACGGTGACATCCTTGCCGTTGCGCGCGGCCTGCACCAGTTGTTCGACGATCGGCGAATCCTTGCCGGTGCGGTAGAGCGTCTGCTTGATCGCCAGCACGTTCGGGTCTTCGGCGGCCTGCTTGATCAGCTCCAGCACCGGCGCGAAGGAATCGAAGGGGTGGTGCAGCAACACGTCGCCTTCGGCGACGCGTTCGAACATCGCGTCCGCATCGCGCAATGCGCGCGGCTGGAACGCGGGGTATTTCAGGTCGGGGCGCTGCACCAGGTCGTACACCTGGATCACGCGGTTGAGGTTGACCGGGCCGTTGATGCGGTAGACCGCGTTCTCCGGCAGGTCGAAATTCACCAGCAGCGTGCGCACGATGTCGGTCGGGCACTGCTCCGCGATTTCCAGGCGCATGGCGCGCAGGTAACCGCGGCCGATGAGTTCGTCGCGCAGCGCGAGCGCGAGGTTCTCGACTTCCTCCTCGTCGACGATCAGCTCGGAATTGCGCGTGACCCGGAACTGGTACGCGCCCTTCACCTGCATGCCCGGGAACAGTTCGTCGACGAACGCCGAGAGCATCGCGGACAGGAACACGAAGTCGCTCGGCCCGCCCGAGACTTCCTGCGGGATCTGGATGATGCGCGGCAGCGAACGTGGTGCGCGCACGATCGCCAGGTGCCCGGTGCGCCCGAACGCATCCTTGCCCTTCAGCACGACGACGATGTTGAGCGACTTGTTGAGGATCTTCGGGAAGGGATGCGCGGGATCCAGGCCCAGCGGCGAAAGCACCGGCAGGATCTGTTCGCAGAAGTGGTCGCGCAGCCAGCGCGTCTGCTTCGCGTTCCACGCATCGCGCGGGAGGATGCGCACGCCGGCGTCGTTGAGCTGCGGGCGCAGTTCTTCGTTCCAGCACCGGTATTGCGCGTCCACCAGTTCGGCGGCGCGGTCGTGGATCTGCTTGAGCACTTCGGCCGGCGCCACGCCGTCGGGGCCCGGCGGGATGCCGAAGTCCTGCGAATGGCGCACGGTGGCGGCGCGGATCTCGAAGAACTCGTCGAGGTTGGTGCACGAGATGCAGAGGTATCGCAGGCGTTCGAGCAGCGGCACCTGCGCATCGCGCGCCTGCGCGAGCACGCGGAAGTTGAAATCCAGTTGCGACAGTTCGCGGTTGAAGTACAGCGCGGGATCGCGCAGCGGGTCGACGTCCTGGCCTTGCGCGGCCTGGTCGTGCGGCACGTGCCGGGCATTGCGCGGATCGGAGGCGCGGGACTGCGAAGGCTTGGGTGTTGCGTTCATGGACTGGATTCTGCCTCAGCGGGGGCGGGGGCATCGTCGAGGCCGTCGCGCGGGAGCGTGCGCTCGGCCAGGAAATGGCACGCGAACGTGCTGCCACGGCCCACTTCGCTGTCGATCGACAGGCGCGCCTGGTGCAGGTTGAGCACGTGCTTGACGATGGCCAGGCCGAGCCCGGTGCCGCCGCTTTCGCGCGAACGGCTGGTGGAAACGCGGTAGAAGCGTTCGGTGATGCGCGGCAGGTGCGCCGCGGGGATGCCGTAACCGCTGTCGGTGACGGCCAGCACCACGCCGCCGTGGTCTTCGCGCGCGAACCGCACGCGGAGGGTGCCGCCCGCGGGCGTGTAGCGCACGGCGTTGCTGACGAGGTTGGAGAACGCGCTGTGCAGTTCCTTGGTCGAGCCCCACAGGTCGAGCGGGGCGCCTTCGGCGAGCGTGGCGTCCTCGACGACCACGCGATGGCGGCCCTGGCTCAGCGCTTCGGCTTCGCGCTTGAGCGTGTTGAGCATCGGCGCCATGCCCACGTGTTCTTCGGCCACGCCTTCCTGCGCTTCCAGGCGCGAGAGCGTGAGCAGGTCTTCGACGAGCTGCGTCATGCGCTGCGACTGGCGCTGCATTTCGGCGAGCATCGGCGCCCATTCGGGTTGGTCGGCCGGATCGAGCAGGTCGAGGTAACCGTGCACGACGGTCAGCGGCGTGCGCAATTCGTGCGAGACGTTGGCGACGAAATCGCGGCGCATCTGTTCCAGGCGCATGAGCTTGCTGACGTCGCGCGCGACGAGCAGCCACAGTTCGTCCGAATAGGGGATCAGGCGCAGGCTCAGGCGCAGGTCGGGATCGACCGGAGATGGCGTGTCCATCAACGGTTCGGCGTTGCGGCCGGCGGCGAGCCAGCGCGCGAGCGACAGCGGCTGCAGGCGTTCGCTCAGCGGGGCGCCGAGGTCGCGCGGATAGTGCAGGCCGAGCAGCGTGGCGGCGGCGGGATTGCACCACTGCACGCGCTGGCTGTTGCGATCGAGCACCACGACGGCGTCCGGCAACGCCATCGCCGCGGCGCGGTAGGCGCGCAGCATTTCGACGAGGCGGCGCTTGCGCGTGCGCATCTCGGCCTGGCTGCGGTGGAGCAGGCGGTCGAGTTCGTTCCACACGCCGTTGCCCTGCGGCGGTTGCAGGCGCGTGCGGTCGGTGAGGCGGCGCAGGACGCCGTGCAGTTTCCAGTAATGCCACGCGACGATGCCGAGCGCGGCGACCGTGATGACGGGCCACGGATGGCGGACCAGCACGCCCACGACCGCAGCGATCGCCAGGACCAACAGGAGTTGGCCCAGCGTGCGGGTCCAGGCGGAGCGTGCGCGCGGCGGCATGCGCGCCAGTCTAGACGGCGGCGGAGAAGCGGTAACCCGCGCCGCGCACCGTCTGGACCATGGGATCGAGGGCGTGCGGCTCCAGCGTCTTGCGCAGGCGGCGGATGTGGACGTCGACGGTGCGCTCTTCCACGTACACGCTGCCGCCCCACACGTGGTCGAGCAACTGGGCGCGGGTGTACACGCGCTCGGGGTGGGTCATGAAGAAATGCAGCAGGCGGTATTCGGTGGGGCCGATCTGCACCGGGGCGTCCTCGGCGAACACGCGGTGCGCGGCGCCATCGATGCGCAGGGCGCCGACCTTGACGCTGCCGTCCTCGTCGTCTTCGCGCGAGCGGCGCATGACGGCGCGGATGCGGGCGAGCAGTTCGCGGGCGGAGAAGGGCTTGACCACGTAGTCGTCGACGCCGGCCTCCAGGCCGCCGACGCGGTCGTTCTCCTCGCCGCGCGCGGTGAGCATGATGATCGGCACTTCGCGGGTGAGGGCGTCCTTGCGCCAGCGGCGGGCGAGTTCCAGGCCGCTGGTGCCTGGCAGCATCCAGTCGAGCAGGATCAGGTCCGGCACTTTGTCCGCGATGGACGACTGCGCTTCGCGGGCGTCGCCGGCATGGATGGGTTCGTATTCGCCCTTGCGCAGGGCGAAGGCGACCATGTCCCGGATCGCGGGTTCGTCATCGACGATGAGGATGCGCTTCTGCATGGGCGGCAGTAGACGACGGTTTTGTGACCGAAGGGTGACACGGTACGCCCGGGGCGCGGTGATCGGCGCTCTTGCCGCGGATTACTGCCGATCGATCTTGTCGTCGCGCACGCCCTGGCGGCGCAGTTCGAGCACCGTGGGGGTGATGGCGGCGATGCGGGCGTCGATGCGCGCGCGGGCGTAGTAGTCCAGTTCCGGGCGCTTCTTCAGGTTCTGCAGCTGGGCCAGGGCGCGTTCGGGGCGGCCGTTGAGGTATTCGACCTCGGCGTAGGCCTCGCCGGCGCGGATGGGGTCGCCGGCCAGTTCGCTGGCGCGGGCGAAGGTTTCCTGGAAGATCGGGTCGTCGGCGCTGCTGCCCGCCAGCGGGCGAAGGATCGCCTGGGCGCGCTTGCCGGAGGCGGCGTCGCCGCGTTCGCCGAGGACCTTGGCGTAGGTGAGGACCACGGCGCGGTTGCGCGGCATGCGCGCGACCATGCCCTGGAAGCGGGCGTCGGCCGCGGCGGTCTTGCCGCCGCGCGCTTCGGCTTCGCCCATGGCAAGGTCGAGCCACAGGTCGCCGGGGTGGGCGGCCAGCAGCGGGGTGAGTTCTTCCGTCGCCGCAGCGGCGTGGTTGGCCAGCAGGTGGGCGAGGGCGAGGCCGTAGCGCTGCGCATCGTCGAGCGGGGCGCGCGTGCGCATCTGTTCGTATTCGCGGATCGCGGCGGCCGGGGTGTCGGCGCTGAGCACGCGCAGGCGTTCCTTCGCCCAGCCGAACTGGCCGGTGCCGGCGACGGGCTGCAAGGCTGCGCTCGGCAACTGCATGTTGCCCGGCAGCAGCGGGTTGTGGGTGGCGGCCGGCGCGGAGAACGTGGGGCGCGTCTTCAATTGCGCGGCGCGTTGCTTGGCTTCGCTGATGCGCGTGACCGTGACCGGGTGCGTCTGCAGGTAATCGGGCGTGCGTTCGCGTTCGCCGCCCTGGTTGGCGCGCACCCAGGATTGCAGCGTGGTGAAGAATTCGGCCATCGCCATCGGGTCGTAGCCGCTGCGCGACAGCGTCTGCATGCCGACGCGGTCGGCTTCGGCTTCGTTGTCGCGCGTGTAGTCGATCTGGCGCTGGTAGAGCAGCGATTGCGCGCCGGTGACGGCGGCCAGCGTGGCGTCGTCGCTGGAATTGCCGCCGGACTTCTGCGCGACGACGATCGCGCCGAGCATCGCGAGCAGGATCGGCACGCTGTCGCGTTGCGCGCGTTCCACTGCCCGCAGCACGTGGTCCTGCGTGACGTGCGCGATTTCATGCGAGAGCACGCTGGCCACCTGGTCCTCGCGTTGCGCGGCGAGCACCAGGCCCGCGTTGGTGGCGACGTAACCGCCGAGCGTGGCGAAGGCGTTGATCTGGCGATCGCGCAGCAGGAAGAAGGTGAACTGCTGGCGCGGCTTGTCGCTCGCGGCGGCCAGGCGGTTGCCGACGCCCTGCAGCCAGCCTTCGAGCAACGGATCGTCCAGCACGTAGCCGTAGTGGCGCAGCTGGCTGAGCGTCATCGCGCCGTATTCGGACTGCTGCGCGGGGCCGAGGACTTCGCCCGCCGAGGAGCCGATGTCCGGCAGTTTGGTGTTCTGCGCCGCGATGGGCGCGGCGATCGCCAGGGCGAGGCCGGCGGAGAGCAGCGTGGTGCGGATCAGCGGATGGACGGATCGGGGCACGCGGTTCTCCATCGAATCGGGGGTCAAGCGGCAGCGCGGGGAGCATGCGTCCCGTGCGGGGCACGGGCGTGAATCGGGAGTTAATCCACAGTGTTGCACGCACATTCCGGCCAAAGGGTGGAATTGGAGAAAGGCCGCACCCATCATGCGTGCCAATGTCCGACCGCATCCGTCGGCGAGCGTTCCAGGAGCCAGCGTGACCCACCCCGTCATCACCATCTACAGCACCGCGATCTGCCCTTACTGCGTGGCCGCGAAGAACTTCCTCAAGAGCAAGGGCCTGGCCTGGACCGAGGTCCGGATCGACACCGCGCCCGGCGAACGCGAAGCGATGGTGCAGAAGACGCGCCGCACGAGCGTGCCGCAGATCTTCGTGGGCGAGACGCACGTGGGCGGCTACGACGACCTGATGGCGCTGCACCGCGCCGGCCGCTTCGAGCCGCTGCTGGCGGGGGCGGGCGCATGAGCGGTACCGGCGGCAACGAGGCCGACCGCGTCCGCCAGTTCACCGACTTCCGCAAGCGCATGAACGAGCGGATCCTGGCCGAACCGAACCAGGTGGTCCGGCGCTTCTTCGCGCTCGACACGCAGACCTACCAGGCCGGCGCGCTGGACGTGAAGACCAAGGAGCTGCTCGGGCTGGTCGCCTCCATGGTGCTGCGTTGCGACGACTGCATCAGCTACCACGTGGCCCAGTGCCGCGAGGCCGGGGTGAACCGCGACGAGATGTTCGAAGCGTTCTCGGTGGGGCTGGTGGTGGGCGGATCGATCGTGATCCCGCACCTGCGGCGCGCGGTGGATTTCCTCGACACGCTCGAATCCGGCGACGCTTCGGCGCCCGCCGCGCACGACCACGGCTGAGTCCGGGACCTTCGGCACGGCCGGTCCCTACGCTGGCGTCTGGCATAATCGCGGCCCCTTGAAACCCGCCCCGGCGCGCCTGTGATCGCGCGCCGTTGGCACGTCCGGACCCGCGAATGACCCCCACGAACACGCAACACACCATCACCGTCCTCCGCGGCGACGGCATCGGCCCCGAAATCATGGACGCCACGCTGCACGTCCTGGATTCGATGAACCTCGGGCTGGCCTGGGAATTCGCCGAAGCGGGCATGACGGCGCTGGAGAAGACCGGCGAACTGCTGCCGGCGGCGACGATGGATTCGATCCGCAAGAACCGCATCGCGCTGAAGAGCCCGCTCACCACGCCGGTAGGCGAGGGCTTCAGCTCGATCAACGTGGAACTGCGCAAGCGCTTCGACCTGTACGCCAACGTGCGCCCGGCCAAGAGCTTCCCGAACACCAAGTCGCGCTTCCCGACCGGCGTTGACCTCATCACCGTCCGCGAGAACACCGAGGGCGCGTACATCGGCGAAGGCCAGTCCGTGTCCGAAGACGGCGAGACCGCGCTGCTCACGCAGAAGGTCACGCGCCGCGGTTCGGAGCGCATCGTGCGCTACGCGTTCGAACTCGCGCGCCGCACCGGTCGCAAGAAAGTCACCGTGGTGCACAAGGCGAACATCCTGAAGTCCACCTCGGGCCTCTTCCTCAAGACCGCGCGCGCCGTGGCCGCGGAATATCCCGACATCCAGTGCAACGAGATGATCGTGGACAACACCTGCATGCAGCTGGTGATGCGCCCGGAACAGTTCGACATCATCGTGACGACCAACCTGTTCGGCGACATCATCTCCGACCTGTGCGCCGGCCTCGTCGGCGGCCTGGGCCTGGCGCCGGGCGCGAACATCGGCACGGATGCGGCGATCTTCGAAGCGGTGCACGGCTCGGCGCCGGACATCGCGGGCAAGGGCATCGCCAATCCGTGTGCGCTGCTGCTCGCCGCGGGCCAGATGCTCGACCACCTCGGCATGACCGACAAGGCGACGCGCCTGCGCGAAGCGATCATCGCCACGCTGGAAGCGAAGGATTCGATGACGCCGGACCTGGGCGGCACGGGCAACACGATGTCGTTCGCGAAGGCGATCGCCAGCCGCATCTGACGGTTTGCTTCAGGCAACAAAAAACGGGGCCTTTCGGCCCCGTTTTCGTTTGCGATGCGTGCGTGCTCAGCGCGACTGCAGCTTCGACAGCAGGCGCAGGAATTCCAGGTACAGCCACACCAGCGTGACCATCAGGCCGAACGCGGCGTACCACTCCATGTGCTTCGGCGCGCCCTGTTCGACGCCGGTTTCGATGAAGTCGAAATCCAGCACGAGGTTGAGCGAGGCGATCACCACGACCGCGAGGCTGAAGCCGATGCCGATCAGGCCGGACTGGTGGATGTACGGGATGTTGATGCCGAACATGCCGAGCACGATGGTCGCCAGGTAGATCAACGCCACGCCGCCCGTGGCCGCGACCACGCCGAGCTTGAAGTTCTCGGTCACCTTGATCATGCCGCTGCGATACGCGAACAGCAGCGCGAACAGCGTGCCCGCGGTCAGCATCACCGCCTGCAGCACGATGCCGTGGAAGCGGTAGTCGTAGATCGCCGAGATGGTGCCGAGGAACAGGCCTTCGAACAGCGCATACAACGGCGCGGTGACCGGCGACCACGTGGGCTTGAAGATCGTGGCCATGGCGAACGCCAGGCCGCCGAGCAGGCCGCCCCACAGGAAGATCGTGGCGTTGGACGACAGGCCGTCCGGGCCGATGTCGATGCTGCGCCACGCGAACGCTGCGGTGAGGATCGCCAGGAACAGCAGCAGGCCGGTCTTGTTGACCGTGCCGTTCAACGTCATCGCGTCGCCGTCGCGCGCGACGACCTGGCCGCTGCGCAGGTCGAGGAAGGTGGTGTCCTTGAGGGCCGGGTTGCCGCTGCGAAGCATGGAGGCGTCCTGCGAATGTGAAGAAGCCCGGAGCATAGCGCGGCGATCGCGCGTTGACAGTGCCGCCCCCGGTTCCCAGAATCGCCAACGTTCCGGCTCGACCGGGGTATAGCGCAGTCTGGTAGCGCGCCTGCTTTGGGAGCAGGATGTCGGGGGTTCGAATCCCTCTACCCCGACCACTCGATCATTTCGACGCACATCGCCGTTCGAAGCGCCCGTAGCTCAACCGGATAGAGCACCGGCCTTCTAAGCCGGCGGTTACAGGTTCGAGTCCTGTCGGGCGCGCCATTTAAATCAGTGGCTTAGCTTGGTTTAGGCCGAGAGTGTGTACCGGCCTCCTGAAAATTCGCCAAAAATTTCGAATTGCATTTCGTCGTGAGTGTTTCACGGCGCTCCGAGTCGTCGATAACGCAACCTCAAAATGTCCGCTTTCGACCCAAAGCGGACATCAGACCAACCCCATTCGACTAGTCTCAGCGTTCGACGTGATCAGTCCCGGGCTGGAGGCAATCTAGGCTATGAGAACGACGATTTCGTCCTTGCCTTTCATAGCGCTGCTCGCGGCGTCTCAGTCCGTCGCAGCGCGGCCGCCTGAGTGTAGACCGGTGCAAGATTGGAACGAGGTGCCGATTGATGTCCGGGTGGCACTGGAGCGCATCGTTGGTCCTGTAGCGGCGAAGGGTCAGGATTTCAACGCAACAGACGTAGTGCGAACGAGCCTTTCGCCTAATCGATTACTGTCTGCTTGCGAACGGACTGACCTGGTTGCGGTTGCATTGGAGCGCGGTGGGCGTGGATACCGCATTGAAGTATTCCACTACGGTTCGGAGAGGGTCATTCGGCGATGGACCCTTTCCAAAGCCGAGGCGGCTTCGGTCAACCTCCTGGAACCGCCAGTCGGCCGCTAGCAATGGCTAAGCTCCCATCGGAGGGAGTGTCCGCTTAAGCGGACACCCGCCGCGCCTGCCCACCACGCGACACCAGGTGACCGGTTTCGACCCAAAGCTGACACTTCATTTCGGGCAGAATTGCGAGCGTCTAGCCGTTAGTCAGTGCACAGAATGATTCGTCGGATTGTCCAAATTGCATCCAGCGCAGTGATCGTGCTTTGGGCCTGCGCTTGGCTGCCGCGAGAAGCGCTTCCTGAGGTGCTGTATTGGTTCCTCTTCTGGTTCGGAGGAGTTCTCACCTTGCTACTGGTGCCAGCTCTTATCAGTTTCGTCTGGGCAGTCTGGCCGTCCGGTATCCGCGAAAGACCGCTTCTGGCCGATAGCGGACGTCAGTCTGATGCACGGTCCACTGAGAAAAATCGATGTCGATATTCACGATTGCCGCGCTTGTCTTGCTTATCGCATGCGGTTTGGTGCACATCATTTCCAGCGAGCAGGCTGCGATTTCGCTTGGGGACAAATCCGCGACCCGTGACGAACTATTTGTGCGTGGGGCAAATCGCCACTTTGGACTGCGGACAAGATTTCTGTTCCCGTGGGTTCATCCAAAGACGATGAGCGACCAGCCTGAGGGAATACGCCGGACTGTCGCGGTGGCCAGGCACAGCGCAGCGGCCACACTGGCAGCCATGGTGTTGTTCGTGGTGGCCCTGGAGCACGATACGAACACGCACACTGGAAAAGGCCTCGACCGAGCGACGCGCGGAGTCTCGACAAGCTCTGACTCCGGGCGTTAGCGAATGTCCGCTTCTGGCCGAAAGCGGACACTTGTGAATTGCTACTCTGACCCCTGTTTTTCTATGGGCTCGTGTCTCAATGTGGTATTTCGATCAAACTCCAGATACGGCAGCTCTCGTTTCCAAGTCAGTCGTGTATGACGGACATCCCATCCTTTTTGTCGCTCACGATGAGGACGATCATGGCTGGCAATTCCTGGACGGTGCGGACCCGCCGTCGGACGTTGTGGTCGTCGAAATGAGTCATCCCGTCGATATGGACCCATCGCTTCTGGACCTGGCGGACCTTCCTCCTGGCTGGTGCGCTTGGCGGGACAGCATTGACGGTCCTTGGACTCGCGAGGCATTGCCGGCTGACTAAACCTTGTAGGCCCCCAAGAGTCCGCTTCTGGCCGAAAGCCGACTTCGGCCTCCAATTGCTTCGGCACTGCGGCCTAGAATGCGCGCCACAACTCGACTCGTATCGGACGTCGAGTTCATTGGGGATGACACCGTGTTGAATTGGCGCAAGATCGCAAAGTACGCCGCCCTGTTGTTCGTCGTGCAGTGCGTGATCGGATTCATCGAGGGCTTCCTCGCGCCTGAGGTTTCGGCCAGCGTTCGCACGCACGTCGTCTCCATGATGGGCTGGAACCTGGTCTTGTTCGCCGCATGCGCAGCGGTCTTCGCGCATCTCGCCGCGCACCAGCCGCTGCGGCCCTATGTGCATGCTGGCCTCGTGTTTCTGGTCCAGGCGTGTGGCGCGATCTTGTTTTCGATGGTCATGCCGGACTGGCTCCGCGCAAGTGACCCGACAATCCTGGTGCTCCTGGCGTGGCTCGTCCTGGTGTGCGCCCTGTTGGCGGGCACAGGCATAGGCCGGAAGCTCCAGCGGCAAGCGTCTGATTGAATGTCCGCTTCTGGCCGATAGCGGACAGTCAGCAGGGCGACCGCTTCGGCCCAACGCGGACAGTTCCGTTTCCCCAGAGATCCAAGACGAGAACGGGCATATGGATGAGCACAAAAAAGTGAGCTCAGAAGCTTCGAAGCGAATACTGACAGAGTCGGATAAGGCGCTTTTCCTGTCAGCGTGGGGCGAGTTCGGCAGAACCGGTCAAAGTTCAGTCGTCTGTGACTCGTGCCGATACAGAATTGAGTTCACTCGGCATGGGACGTCGCTTTCTCACTCGTGCAAATGCGGCAAGTTCTCCGGCACGCTTCGAGGGCTGTGAAAGTCCGCTTCTGGCCGATAGCGGACACTCGTTTCGGCCCAGGCGCTGCTGAGCCTCCTGAAAATTCAGTGGCCCACCGCGCAGTGGTGCGAGTTTCACGAGGCCGGCTCCTGAAAAATAACTGCACTAAGTTATTGATTCAGCGCCAGAGTTTTTCTGCCTTCTAAGCCGGCGGTTACAGGTTCGAGTCCTGTCGGGCGCGCCAGCCTCTCAGCCCACCTTGCGTCCCAGCACGCGCTTGCTCGCGCGCCAGCCATGGAAGATGGCGGGACGGGCTTCTTCCCACGACAGTTCGCCTTCGCCGCCCACCCACAGGTCCTGGAAGATCGGCTGGACCTCGATCCACGTGTCGGAGCTGATGGGCGCCGAGGCCTCGCCCAGGCGTCGCGCGAAGGCGTAGCGCGATCCGCTGTAGTCGCCCGTGAGTTCGGCGGCCGAAAACGAACCTGTGGTGCGTACGCGTAGCGAAGCTTCCTGCATATCCGGTCGATCCTCGGGCTGTGGGGTCCTTGTGCAGGGTCAACGGCAAGCCACGGCGGAAGCGGCAATCTCCCGCGTTTTCCGGTCAATTTGATTTCGCGGGGGCGACAGTCGTGGCCGGGGCCGGCATCGAGGTGGCCGCGGATGCAGGCGCGCCTGCCTCGAACGCCTTCCGCAACTCCGCGCCCGCCAGTTGCTGCGCCTGTTTCGCCTTGTCCACCACCGCGCCCATGCCGAAGAACTCGTGCGCCACGCCGTCGTAGCGCTGCACGGTCACCGGCACGCCGGCGGCCTGCAGTTTTTCGGCCAGCTTCTCGCCGCCGCTGCGCAGCGGGTCGATCTGCGCAAGGATGATGGTGGCCGGCGGCAGGCCGGCGAGGTTGGGCTGGTCGACGAGCGAAATGCGCGGATCGGCCGCCTTGGCCGGGTCGCCGAGGTAGTTCTTCGCGAACCATTCCATCATCGGCTTGTTCAGCGGCTTGGCGTTCGCGTTCTCGAGGTAGGAGGGCGAATCCATGGCCTTGTCCGCCACCGGGTACACGAGGACCTGGTGGAGCGGGGCCTGGAGGCCCTTGTCGCGCGCGGCGATGGCGATGTCGGCGGCCATGTTGCCGCCGGCGCTTTCGCCGACCAGCGCGATGCGCTTCGGGTCGCCGCCGAGTTTCGCGGCGTTCTTCAGCAGCCATTCGTAGGCGGCGAGGGTGTCGTCGTGCGCGGCGGGGAACAGGTGCTCCGGGCCCTGGCGGTAGTGCGTGGACACGACGATCGCCTTGGCTGCGTTGGCGATTGCGCGCGGGCTTGCGTCGTAGGTGTCGAGGTCGGCAATCACCCAGCCACCCCCGTGGATGTAGAGCACTACAGGCATCGGGCCCTTGCCTTCGGGCGTGTAGATGCGGATCGGCACGGCGCCGCCCGGGCCGGGGAACGTGCGGTTTTCGACCTTCGCCACCGCTTCGGGCGTGGTCGGCTTGCCTTGCGATTCAAGCAAAGCTTTCACCGCGTCGGCGGGCGAGGGTTGCTTGCGCGCCTCCACGGCGGTGAGCGTTTCGACCGGCTTTCCGCCGAGCTTCGCGAGTTGGTCGAGGACCGCCTGCATCTGCGGATCTGCCTGCGCCTGCGTCGGAACCGCGCCGACCGTGGTCGCCGGTGCGGGTGCCGCGGTGGGTGCGGTCGTGGCGGCTTCGTCCGATCGATGGCATGCGGTGGTCGCAAGCAATGCAGCAATGACGAGCGACAGCGGATGCGGGCGAACGGACATGGGCGGCTCCGGGGGATTGGCGTCGCCCGAAGTTAGTGACGAGGTGATCGCAGCGACGTGAGAAGCGCCTGATCCCTCGCATTTGCCGCGTTTCACGCCTGCTGGCGTTCATCGGGGCGCATCCGGCGCGCGCGGCGCTTGCATCGCGGGGTGGAGTCCTGAAAAATAGCCGGCCGTTCGCGCGCTTGCGTCCGGTGCTTCAATGGTGGCTGTAGCTCAGTTGGTTAGAGTCCTGGATTGTGATTCCAGTTGTCGGGGGTTCGAGTCCCCTCAGCCACCCCACTTTCGTTTTATCGGCTGCATTGATTACAATGCGCGCCGCTCGGGCCGTTAGCTCAGTTGGTAGAGCAGTTGACTCTTAATCAATAGGTCCAAGGTTCGAATCCTTGACGGCCCACCAATCCGAGGGGCCCCTGGCGGAAACGCCAGGGGCCTTTTTCTTTCCGGAAGGGCACAATGCCGCCCACGCGAAAGTGGCGGAACTGGTAGACGCACTGGATTTAGGTTCCAGCGCCGCAAGGCGTGCGGGTTCGAGTCCCGCCTTTCGCATTCACGCGGGCCCGGTGCCCGTTGCCCGACGCGCCGGTGGCGGGCGGTCCCGACTTCGGCCAAACTACCGCGTTCCGCCGGGGGCCTCGCAGCCCCGGGCCTTCTCCCTTCAGATAAAGAGTTCCCAGCAGATGCAAGTCTCGGTCGAAACCCTTGGCAACCTCGAGCGCCGCATGACCTTCCGCCTGCCGGCGGAACGGATCGACACCCAGGTCGGCGGCCGCCTGCGCGAGATCGCGCGCACCGCACGCATCAAGGGCTTCCGCCCCGGCAAGGTGCCCACCAAGGTGATCGAGCAGCGCTACGGCACGCAGGTGCGCGCCGAGATCCTCGACGGCATGCTGCGCGAAAGCTTCGACAGCGCCATCCGCGAAAACGCGCTGCGCCTGGCGGGCAACCCGCAGATCGAGCAGAGCGCCGACGCTGCGGGCGAGGGCGAGCTGGCCTACGTCGCCACGTTCGAAGTGGTGCCGGACTTCGGCGACATCGAGGTCGAGAAGCTGCAGGTGGTGCGCAACACCGCCGAAGTGGGCGATGAAGACATCGACAAGATGATCGACAACCTGCGCATGCAGCGCCAGAGCTGGACGCGCGTGGAGCGCGGCGCCAAGGCGAACGACCTGGTCACGATGGAAAACTATTCCGAGGTCGACGGCGTGCGCCGCCCGGCCGAGGGCGCCGAGAAGGGCAGCACCGTCGTGGGTTCCAACGCGATGCTGCAGCAGCTCGAGGAAGCCGTCATCGGCATGGCGCCGGGCGACGAGAAGGACGTGGAGGTCGCGTTCCCGGAAGACTGGCGCATCACGGAATTCGCCGGCAAGACGGTGAAGGTCCACATGCACGTGCTCGAGGTGTCCGAGCCGGTGCTGCCGGAAGTCGACGGTGCGTTCATCCGCAGCTTCGGCGTCAAGTCGGGTGATCCGGACCAGTTCCGCACCGAGATCCGCAGCAACCTGGAGCGCGAGCTCAAGGGCGCGCTGATGCAGCGCCTGCGCAAGGAAGTGGGCGAGCAGCTCATCGCCGCCTACAGCCACGTCGAGATGCCGCCGCGCCTGGTCGAGAACGAAGCCCGTTCGATGGCCGCCGGCATGGTCGAGCAGGCCCGCCGCCAGGGCCAGAACTTCGACCCGGCGCCGGGCCCGTTCATGGACGCCGCGCGCAAGCGCGTGCTGGTGGCCCTGCTGGTCGGCGAGATCGCGCGCCGCAACGAGCTCAAGCTCGAGCCCAAGCGACTGAACGAGACGATGCGCCTCATCGCCAGCACGTACGAAGAGCCGGAGCAGGTCATTGAGTTGTATCGCAACGATCCCCAGCTCATGTCCGGACTGCAGAACCGCGTGATGGAAGAGCAGGTGATCGACTGGATCGCCGAGCGCGCCCAGCACACGGAGCAGGGGCTATCCTTCCAGGACGCGATCCGGCAGTAAGCTGGTCGCGCCCCTACCGAACAACAGAGACGACATGAGCCACGAAACGAAAGCCCTGAACCTCGTGCCGATGGTGGTCGAACAGACCAGCCGCGGCGAGCGCGCGTACGACATCTATTCGCGGTTGCTCAAGGAGCGGGTGATCTTCCTCGTGGGCGGCATCGACGACCACGTGGCCAACGTGATCGTCGCGCAGATGCTCTTCCTCGAGGCCGAAAACCCCGAAAAGGACATCAGCCTGTACATCAACTCGCCGGGCGGCATCGTCACGGCGGGCATGGCCATCTACGACACCATGCAGTACATCAAGCCCGACGTGAGCACGATCTGCGTCGGCCAGGCTGCCTCGATGGGCGCCCTGCTGCTCGCCTCGGGCGCCAAGGGCAAGCGGTATGCGCTGCCCAACTCGCGCGTGATGATCCACCAGCCGCTCGGCGGCTTCCAGGGCCAGGCCACGGACATCGACATCCATGCCCGTGAAATCCTGACCCTGCGCCAGCGCCTCAACGAGATCCTGTCCAAGCACACCGGCCAGGCCCTCGAAACCATCGCCCGGGACACCGAGCGCGACAACTTCAAGAGCGCCGAAGCTGCACGTGAATACGGCCTCGTGGACTCCGTCCTCGAGCGGCGCCCCGAAGACTCGATCCAGGCCGCCTGAGCCCCCTGGCCAGACAGCACTTGGAACCTATTTTGTCCGGCATGACCGGCTCGGTGGCAATCCGGGCCGCGAATGCTATTCTCGGGCCGCTTCCGAGTGGCCGCAGCAGGTGTGGGGAATGAGCGAAGACCGTCAGGGCCGATCCGGCGACAGCAACAAGATCCTGTATTGCTCGTTCTGCGGGAAGAGCCAGCACGAAGTCCGCAAGCTGATTGCGGGCCCGAGCGTGTTCATCTGCGATGAATGCGTCGAGCTGTGCAACGACATCATCCGCGAGGAACTCGAGGAGAAGGCGCAGTCGGCCCGCAGCCACCTGCCCAAGCCCCGCGAGATCCTGGACGTGCTCGACCAGTACGTCATCGGCCAGCAGCGTGCGAAGAAGACGCTCGCGGTCGCGGTGTACAACCACTACAAGCGCATCGAGAGCCGCCAGAAGAACGACGACGTCGAACTGGCGAAGTCGAACATCCTGCTCGTGGGCCCCACCGGCTCCGGCAAGACGCTGCTCGCCGAAACGCTGGCGCGCCTGCTCAACGTGCCGTTCACCATCGCCGATGCGACGACGCTGACCGAAGCCGGCTATGTCGGCGAGGACGTCGAGAACATCATCCAGAAGCTCCTGCAGAAGTGCGACTACGACGTCGAGAAGGCGCAGCAGGGCATCGTGTACATCGACGAGATCGACAAGATCTCGCGCAAGAGCGAAAACCCCTCGATCACGCGCGACGTGTCGGGCGAAGGCGTGCAGCAGGCGCTGCTCAAGCTCATCGAAGGCACCATCGCCAGCGTGCCGCCGCAGGGCGGTCGCAAGCATCCGCAGCAGGAATTCCTGCAGGTCGACACGCGCAACATCCTCTTCATCGTGGGTGGTGCGTTCGCGGGCCTGGACAAGATCATCCAGCAGCGTTCGACGGAAGCCGGCGGCATCGGCTTCGGCGCGAAGGTCAAGAGCTCCGAGCGCAAGCAGGACGTCGGCAAGATCCTGTCCGATGTCGAGCCGGAAGATTTGATCAAGTTCGGCCTGATCCCCGAGTTCGTCGGCCGCCTGCCGGTCGTGGCGACGCTCGAGGAACTCGACGAAGCCGCGCTGATGAAGATCCTCACCGAGCCCAAGAACGCGATCAGCAAGCAGTTCCGCAAGCTGTTCGAGATGGAAGGCGTCGAGCTTGAACTGCGTCCCGATGCGCTCAGCGCCATCGCGCGCAAGGCGCTCAAGCGCAAGACCGGTGCACGCGGCCTGCGCACGATCGTCGAGTCGGTGCTGCTCGACACGATGTACGAACTGCCGTCGCTCGAGAACGTCAGCAAGGTCGTCGTGGACGAGTCGGTGATCGAGCACAAGTCCGAGCCGTACCTGATCTACCAGACGCCCGCCGCCACGCCGAAGGCCGCTGGCGCCGAGTAAGCGCAACCGCCGGGCACCACCGCCCGGCGCAGCCGCCGCCCGCCCGTCGGCGGGCCCCCGGCCACGGCCGCCCGCATGGGTCGGCCGCCCCGAGCACGTTCGCCGAAGATCGCCGCCATCCGCGCGGCAAGCCGCTGTTTCACATAGCTGGCTTCGCGCGCCATCACGCTTGCACGTGCGGGCGCTTGCATCCCTTGGGCCCACGCCCCATAACCGTGGCTGCGGTCGCCCTGCGCATCGCATTGACCCGCCGGCCCGTAAGGTCTGGCACGTGCCGCACCCCTCGAACCACCTGGAGAACCCATGACCGCAACCGCCGAAACCTTCGACCTGCCGGTGCTGCCGCTGCGCGATGTCGTGGTGTTTCCGCACATGGTCATTCCGTTGTTCGTCGGGCGCGATAAGTCGATTCGCGCGCTCGACATGGCGATGGAAGCCGACAAGCGCATCCTGCTGGTCGCGCAGAAGTCCGCCGACACCGACGCGCCGGGTGCGAAGGATCTGCACGAGATCGGCACGCTCGCGCAGGTGCTGCAGTTGCTGAAGCTTCCCGACGGCACGATCAAGGTCCTCGTCGAAGGCTTGTCGCGTTCGCGCGTCACCGATGTCGAAGAGAAGGACGGCGCGTTGTCCGGCAAGGGCACCGTCGTCGATTCCGAATCCGCGCGCGAAACGCGCGAAGTCGAAGCGGTCGCGCGTTCGCTGATGTCGTTGTTCGAGCAGTACGTCAAGACGAATCGCAAGCTGCCGCCGGAACTGCTGCAGACGCTCAGCGGCATCGATGATCCCAGCCGCCTGGCCGACACCATCGCCGCGCACCTCGGCGTGCGCATGGCCGACAAGCAGAAGCTGCTCGAAACGCTGGACATCGGCGGCCGCCTCGAACTCCTCGTCGGCCTGGTCGACGGCGAGATCGACGTGCAGCAGCTCGAGAAGCGCATCCGCGGCCGCGTGAAGTCGCAGATGGAGAAGAGCCAGCGCGAGTACTACCTCAACGAACAGATGAAGGCGATCCAGAAGGAACTCGGCGAGATCGACGACGCGCCGAACGACCTGGACGAACTCGCGCGCAAGATCGCCGAAGCCGGCATGCCCAAGGCCGTGGAGGCCAAGGCGCGCGCGGAGATGGGCAAGCTCAAGCAGATGTCGCCGATGTCGGCCGAAGCCGCCGTCGTGCGCAATTACCTGGACTGGCTGCTGGGCGTGCCGTGGAAGAAGCGCACCAAGGTCCGCAAGGACCTGAAGGTGGCGCAGGACGTGCTCGACGCCGATCACTACGGCCTGGAGCGCGTCAAGGAACGCATCCTCGAATACCTCGCCGTGCAGGCGCGCGTGCAGAAGCTCAAGGGCCCGATCCTGTGCCTCGTCGGCCCGCCGGGCGTGGGCAAGACCTCGCTGGGCCAGTCGATCGCCAAGGCGACGAATCGCAAGTTCGTGCGCATGTCGCTCGGCGGCGTGCGCGACGAAGCCGAGATCCGCGGCCATCGCCGCACGTACGTCGGTTCGATGCCGGGCCGCATCGTGCAGAACCTCAACAAGGTCGGCAGCAAGAACCCGCTGTTCGTGCTCGACGAAATCGACAAGATGTCGATGGACTTCCGCGGCGATCCCTCGTCCGCGCTGCTCGAAGTGCTGGACCCGGAGCAGAACCACTCCTTCAACGACCACTACCTCGAAGTCGACCTCGACCTGAGCGAAGTGATGTTCGTGGCGACGTCCAACTCGCTCAACATCCCGGGCCCGTTGCTGGACCGCATGGAAGTCATCCGCATCCCCGGTTACACCGAGGAAGAAAAGCTCAACATCGCGATGCGCTACCTCGTGCCCAAGCAGCTCAAGGCCAATGGCCTGAAGCCCGAGGAGCTCAAGATTTCCGAGAGCGCCATCCGCGACATCGTGCGCTACTACACGCGCGAATCCGGCGTGCGCAACCTCGAGCGCGAACTGGCGAAGATCTCGCGCAAGGTCGTCAAGGAACTCGCGCTCGCCGGCCCGACCAAGAAGAAGGCCGGCGCGGTCAACGTCAGCGGCAAGAACCTCGACAAGTTCCTCGGCGTGCGCCGCTTCGACTACGGCCGCGCGGAAGCGGAAAACGAAATCGGCCTGGTCACGGGCTTGGCGTGGACGGAAGTCGGCGGCGACCTGCTGCAGATCGAATCCACGCTGGTGCCGGGCAAGGGCCAGCTGATCCTCACCGGCCAGCTGGGCGACGTCATGAAGGAATCGGCGTCGGCCGCGCTGTCGGTCGTGCGCGCGCGCACCGAGCGCTTCGGCATCGACCTGGATTTCCTGACGCGTTTCGACGTCCACCTGCACGTGCCCGAAGGCGCGACACCGAAGGACGGTCCGTCGGCCGGCATCGCGATGGCCACGGCGCTCGTGTCCACGCTCACGAAGATCCCGGTCAAGAACGACGTCGCCATGACGGGCGAGATCACGCTGCGCGGCAAGGTGCTGGGCATCGGCGGCCTCAAGGAGAAATTGCTGGCGGCCATGCGCGGCGGCATCCGCACCGTGATCATCCCGGAGGAGAACCGGAAGGACCTGGCGGACCTCCCCAAGTCGGTCACGCAGGCCATGAAGCTGGTCCCGGTGCGCTGGATCGACGAGGTCCTGGACATCGCGCTCGAACGTCCGCTGGCCCCCAGCACGGCCGGCAGCGTGGGTGGGGTGCCGGTCGTGGAGCCGGAACCGCCGGCCGCACAGCCGGACATCACGCACTGATTCTTCGTTGCCACTGAAAAACCCCGCTGGTATAACGACCCGCGTCCGCCGAAGCCGCGTCTCGCGCCAAGGCATCGTCGACCGGGGACCTTCATCGATGCGATGCGCGAAATCCGCGCATCGCACCGGGCTGTCCCGGTCCCGCAATCCAAGCGTTTCCATCCGGGAGTCAAGCAATGAACAAAGCCGAATTGATCGATGCCATCGCTGAAGGCGCCGAACTGACGAAGGCCGATGCCGGCCGCGCCGTCGACGCGGTCATCGCCGCGATCACCAAGGCCCTGAAGAAGGGCGATACCGTCACCGTCGTGGGCTTCGGCACGTTCGCCGTGCGCCAGCGCGCTGCACGCGAAGGCCGCAATCCGCGCACGGGCGAGACGATCAAGGTCGCCGCCTCGATGAACCCGGCGTTCAAAGCCGGCAAGGCGCTGAAGGATGCGGTCAACTGACGGATCCGCGCGGCCGGGTGCTTAGCTCAGCGGTAGAGCGTCTCCTTTACACGGAGAGGGTCGGGGGTTCGATCCCCTCAGCACCCACCACCTCGTCGCAGGTTTCGTTGGAAAGTTTTCACCGAAGTGTTGCATCGCGCAAAACGCGTCCTGTATGATTTCGGGCTCCGCGGAGTGGTAGTTCAGTCGGTTAGAATGCTGGCCTGTCACGCCGGAGGTCGCGGGTTCGAGTCCCGTCCACTCCGCCACTAGTTCCAGGAAAAAGCGCCCGCAAGGGCGTTTTTTTTTGCCCCGGGCCACGGGCCCGCCCACTGCCGCGCACCGCGCCGGAAGCGGCTAAACTGCGCGGCTCGCACCCAAGGCGACACCCGCAAAGATGCTGCAGAAACTCCGCGAAAAGACCTCCGGCTGGATCGCCTCCGTGATCCTGGGCCTGCTGACCATCCCGTTCGCGTTCTTCGGCGTCGAGCAGTACATGCAGGGCCGCACCGAAACCTGGGCCGCGAAAGTCGAAGCCCCGCCCACGTGGTGGGAAGGCGCGCCGACGTTCTGGCCGGCGTCCACGCTGTGGCAGCGCGAAGAAATCAGCACGCAGGATTTCCGCACGGCGTTCGAGAACGCCCGCTTGCGCCAGCGCCAGCAGATGGGCGACCAGTACGACGCGCGCGCATTCGACACGCCCGAGAACAAGCGCGCACTGCTCGACCAGCTGATCGACCGCAAGGTCCTGGAGATGGCCGCCGACCGCGCGGGCATCGCCGTGTCGAACGACCGCGTGGCGCAGGCCATCGCGACGGCGCCGGCCTACCAGGTCGACGGCAAGTTCAGCCGCGAGCGGTACCTCTTCGAACTCTCGCGCAGCGGCCAGACCGCAGCGCAGATCGAGAACGAAACGCGTCGCGAAGAGAAGGTCGCGCTGCTGCCCGAAAGCCTCGCCGAGTCCGCATTCGCGACGAAGAGCGAAGTCGATCGCCTGATCACGCTCACCGGCGAACAGCGTTCGGTCACCTACGTGCAGCTGCCGCCGGCCGCGCCCGACACCGGCCCGGTCGCCGGCAAGGAAATCGATGCGTTCTACCGCGCGCACCGCGGCGCCTACCGCGCGCCGGAACAGGTGACCATCGAATACGTCGAACTCGACGCCGCGTCCATGCCGGTGCCGCCGGCCGACGAAGCGACGCTGCGCCAGCGCTACGCCGACGAAAAGGCGCGCCTGGCCGGCCAGGAACAGCGCCTGGTCTCGCACATCCTCGTCGCCGTGCCGGCCAACGCCGATGCCGCCACGCAGAAGGCCGCCGAAGCGAAGGCCGCGAAGATCGCCGCCGACGCGAAGGTGCCGGGTGCGGATTTCGCCGCGCTCGCGCGCGCCGATTCCGACGACAACATCAGCAAGGCGCAGGGCGGCGACCTCGGTTGGGTCGGCAAGGGCGGCATGCCGTCCAAGGCGTTCGAAGACGCCGTGTACGCGATGCAGCCCGGCGAAGTGCGCGGCCCGGTCAAGACCGAGTTCGGCTACCACGTGATCCTGGTGCGCGAAGCCAAGGCAGGTTCGCAGGCTTCGTTCGAAGACATGCGCGACCAGCTCGCGCGCGAACAGGCCGACGCCGACCGCGAACACGCGTTCACCGACCTCGGCACGAAGTTCATCGATGCGGTCTACAAGAATCCCACCGCGCTGCGCGCCGCCGCCGACAGCATGAAGCTGCCGGTCAAGACGCTCGGTCCGTTCTCGCGCGGTGGCGGCGCCGGCATCGCCGGCAATGCGGCCGTGCAGCGCGCCGCGTTCCAGGAATCGGCCATCCAGGACGGCACCGCGAGCGACCTCATCGAAATCGGCCCGAACCACAGCGTCGTCCTGCGCGTCACGCAGCACCTGCCGGAGCACGACCTGCCGGTCGCGCAGGTGCGTGCGCAGATCGTGGCCGCCATCCGCAGCGAACGCGCGGCGAAGGCCGTGCAGGCCCGCGCCGACGCGATGATCGCGAAGGTGCGCGCGGGCACGCCGCTCGCGCAGGTCGCCACGGCGGAACAACTCGTCGCCGTCAACGCGCCGGAGCTCAAGCGCGGTGCGCCGATGCCGGATCCGGCGACGACCGAAGCGATGTTCAGCGTGCCGGCGCCCGCCATGGGCAAGGCCACGCCGGGCAAGACCACGCTGCGCAACGGCAGCACCGTGGTGTTCGCGGTGACGGCCGTGGTGCCGGGCCGCGCGAACGAAGCGTCGTTGCAGGATCGCCTGTTGTGGCAGCAGCAGCTGTCGCAGTGGGCGGGCACGGGCGATGCGAAGGCCTTCATCGACGACATGCGCAAGAGCATGCAGGTCGACATCGCGGAAGACCGCCTCTGATCGGTGCGGAACTTCGCGCATGAAAAAGCCCGGCGATGCCGGGCTTTTTTTTGCCGCATCGAACGCAGCGCGTTACTCGATCCCGGTCATCCCGAGGATGTTGTAACCCGCGTCGACGTACGTCACTTCGCCCGTCACGCCCGCCGCGAGGTCCGAGCACAGGAACGCGGCGACGTTGCCCACGTCGTCGATCGTCACGCTGCGGCGCATCGGCGCGTAGCTTTCGACATGGCCCAGCATCTTGCGGAAGTTGGCGATGCCCGCGGCCGCGAGCGTCTTGATCGGGCCGGCGGAGATCGCGTTGACGCGCGTGCCTTCCGGGCCGAGGTTGAGCGCGAGGTAGCGCACCGTCGCTTCCAGGCTCGCCTTCGCCACGCCCATCACGTTGTAGTTGGCCAGCGCGCGTTCGGCGCCCAGGTAGCTCAGCGTGACGATCGCGCCGTTGCGGTTGGCCATCATCGGGCGCGCGGCCTTGGCCATCGCGGCGAGCGAGTAGGCGGAGATGTCGTGCGCGATCGCGAAGTTCTCGCGCGTCAGGCCGTCGAGGAACTCGCCCTCGATCGCCTCGCGCGGCGCGTACGCCACCGCATGCACCAGGATGTCGAAGTGGTCCCAGCGCTTGCCCAGCGCTTCGAAGCACGCCGCGATCTGCGCGTCGTCGGCGACGTCCAGCGGGATCACGATGTCGCTGCCGAATTCCTTCGCCGCGTCTTCCACGCGCGATTTCAGCTTCTCGTTCTGGTAGGTGAAAGCGAGTTCGGCGCCTTCGCGGTGCATCGCTTCGGCGATGCCGCTGGCGATCGAACGCTGGCTCGCGATGCCCGTGATGAGCGCGCGTTTGCCCTGCAGGAAACCCATGGACCCTCCGGAACGTGGCACGCCGGTCGCGCCGGCGGGGGCGCTAGTGTGCCTGCGCCGCGCCTCAGGGGCCAGCCGCGGCGGCCGTGGTGGTGGGTTCGGCGTCGATCTTCAGCACCATCCCGGGTTTCAGGCGCGCGCCCTTGTCGAGCTTGTTGCGCGCGATGAGTTCGCGGGTCTCCACGCCGTAGCGCTTGGCGATCGACCACAGCGAGTCGCCGCGGCCGACGGTGTGCGAGCGCGGCGTGGCCGCCACCACGGCATTCGCAACGGGGAGCGCGACCGGCGCGGACTCGGCCGTCGGCGTCGGTACCGATGCGATCACCGTGTCGTTTGCGCGTTCCATCGGCGCCAGCACGCGCAGCGCGCGATCCGCGCGCACGATGCGACCGCCTTCGAATGCCGGATTCATGCGCCGCACGCTCGCCGCTTCCAGGCCATGCGCGCGCGACCAGTCGTCGAGCGAATGCGCATCGGCCGGCAACACCTGTGCATCGAGCAGCACGACGGGGCGATCGAGCGCATGCAACCATTCCTCGCGATCGTCGGCCTGTTCGAGCAGGCACGACAGCGCGCGGAGTTTCTGCACGTAGGCCTGCGTGATCGGCGACAGGCCGACGAGGGCTTCGGGCTTCGCGTTGCGCGCGTTCTGCCCGCTGCGGCGCAACGCACCGAGCACGCGGTATTCGCCCGCGTTGTACGCCATCACCGCCAGGCGCCAATCGCCCGCGAACATCCCGTGCAACGTCTTGAGGTAACGCACCGCGGCCTGCGTGGCATCCACCGGCGACAGGCGTCCGTCGTAACCCGCGCGCACCGGCACGTTGTGGTTGCGCGCGGTGAGCGCGATGAACTGCCACAGGCCCGCCGGCCCGCCGGGACTGCGCGCGCCGGGCTTGTAGCCGCTCTCCACGAAGGGGATCAGCGCGTATTCGGTGGGCAGGTGGGCTTCGCGCACCTTGTCGACGACGTAACCGAACAACGGCAACACGTCGTCGCGCTCGCTCGCCATGCGGCCCGGGGCGCCGGCGAAATGCGCGCGCCAGCGAGTGCTGCCGCCGCCGGCCGGGCATTGCGGATCGGCCAGGCCTTCGCGGAACAGGCGGTAGATCTCGCGGCCGCTGCGGGTGGTGGGCGTGGTGTCGGCCGCATCGAGGACGACGTCTTCGCGCGGCGGGGTTTTCGGGATCTCTTGCGCCGCACGTGCGGCGGGCGCCGCGACGAGCGCGCACGACAGGGCCAGCATTGCGCGCAAGCGCAACGTCATGCGCGGAACCCGTCTTTCCAGCGCCGCAGCCCGGCGAAGGCGTCCACGCGATCGCGCGGTGACTGCCCCACGTGGCGCGCGACGGCCGACTGCACCGCCGGCGCATCCACGCGCAGGAACGGATTGCAGGCGCGTTCGTCCGCCAGCGTGGAGGGCAGGGTGGGACGCCCGGCGAGCCACGCATCGCGTGCCGCGACGGCGCGGGCCCGCAGGGCCATGTTGTCCGGGTCGACCACCAGCGCGAACGCCGCGTTGCCCACCGTGTACTCGTGGCCGCAGCACACGCGCGTGTCGCCCGGCAGGCGGGCGAGGCGGTCCAGCGAATCCAGCATCTGCATGGGCGTTCCTTCGAACAGGCGGCCGCAGCCGAGGCTGAAGAGGGTGTCCCCGCAAAACAAGACTTGATGGCCGTGGAATGCGATGTGGCTCACGGTGTGGCCGGGAATCTCATGGACCTCGAAGACCCAGTCGTCCACCCGTGCCACGTCGCCCTGGCCCACGCGCTGCGTGGCGGTGGTGATGCGTTCGTCGTGGGGCCCAATGACCGGGATGCCGGGCACGCGCGCCCGCAATTCCGCCACGCCGCCGATGTGGTCGTTGTGGTGGTGAGTGAGCAGGATGCCGCGCAATTGCAGGCCCGCATCGATCGCCGCAAGCACCGGCGCGGCCTGCCCCGGGTCGACGACGAGCCCCGCGCCCGATGCGTCCTGGAGCATCCAGACGTAGTTGTCCTCGAACGCCGACAGCGGCCGCAATTGCATCGTGTTGAATCCGTTGCGCTTCCAGCAGAATAGGGACCATGCCGCTGCCCGGATTCCGACGTCAACCTGAACAAGTCTCGATGGCGCCCGGGCAAGGCCCGCTGGCGGGCGACTGGTTCGCGTCCCTTGCCGGGCGCGCCGTCCTCGACAGCGAAGGCGAAATCGTCCGCCAGGCCGCCCGCGAGCGCGCCGGCCAGCCGTGGCTGCGCCTGATGCCCACCGGCGGCCTGGATGCCGGCGGCGAGCGCGAGCTGGCCCTGTTCGTGGAACGCGGCGCCTTTGCCGGCCCGGTGCGGTGCGGCTTCCCGCTGCCGCT
This sequence comes from Lysobacter helvus, assembly GCF_018406645.1. NCBI lineage: Bacteria > Pseudomonadati > Pseudomonadota > Gammaproteobacteria > Lysobacterales > Lysobacteraceae > Lysobacter > Lysobacter helvus. Next base: position 254,628 of record NZ_AP024546.1, on the reverse strand, counting down.
GGCCTCCGAATCCATCGGCACCGTCGTCCTCCAGCACGTCGCGGACGGCCCGGTCCTGCCGGCCGCCGCGCTGGAAGAAGCCGCGCGCGTCCTCGTCCCCGGCGGCCGCCTCTGGCTGCTGGCGCTCAATCCCCTGGCCCCGTACCGCTTCCGCTGGATGCGGCAGGGCCCGGTGGCTTCCGAACCCGTCCGCTGGCGCCGTCGCCTGCGCACCGCCGGCCTCGTGCCCGAAGCGGTGTCGCAGGGCGTGGGACCGCGCTGGGACATCCTTCCGAACGCGACCCTCCAGCAGGGCGCAGGTTTGCGTGCCGCCTATCTGTTGCGCGCGGAGAAACGCTTGTACCCACTCACCCCGATCCGCCACCGCCCCAGCATGCGCCTGCAGACCGGCGCCACCGGCGCGTCCGGCGCATGACCGCCGCCACCCCCGACCCGAAGCTGGTCGAAGTCCACACCGACGGCGCGTGCCTCGGCAATCCCGGCCCCGGCGGCTGGGCCGCGCTGCTGCGTTGCCGCGGCAAGGAACGCGAAGTCTCCGGCGGCGAGGCGCACACCACCAACAACCGCATGGAGTTGATGGCCGCGATCGTCGGCCTGGAAACCCTCAGCGAACCGTGCAACGTCGTGCTGACGACCGACTCCCAATACGTGCGCCAGGGCATCTGCGACTGGATGCCGAACTGGGTGCGTCGAAACTGGAAGACAGCGGGCGGCGATCCGGTCAAGAATCGCGACCTGTGGGAACGCCTGCACGCGGCCGCTTCGCGCCATCGCATCGACTGGCGCTGGGTGAAGGGGCACAGCGGCCATCCCTACAACGAACGCGTCGACCAGCTGGCGCGCGAGCAGGCCATCAAGTTCAAAGAGATGACACCGCAATGAGGCAAGTCGTCCTCGATACCGAAACCACCGGCCTGTCCTGGGACAAGGGCAACCGCGTCGTGGAAATCGGGTGCGTCGAACTGGTGGAACGCCGCCCCACGGGCCGCACGTTCCAGCGTTACCTCAAGCCCGATTGCATGTTCGAACCCGGCGCGCAGGAAGTCACCGGGCTCACGCTCGAGTTCCTCGCCGACAAGCCGGCGTTCGAGGACGTCGTCGAGGAATTCCTCGCCTTCATCGACGGCGCGGAACTCGTGATCCACAACGCGGCGTTCGACCTGGGCTTCCTCGACTACGAACTCTCGCGCATCGGCGCGCACCTGGGGCGCGTGCGCGATCGCTGCAACGTCGAGGATTCGCTCGAACTCGCGCGCCAGCGCTTCCCGGGCCAGCGCAATTCGCTCGACGCGTTGTGCCGGCGGCTGGGCGTGGACAACTCGCACCGCCAGTTGCACGGCGCGTTGCTCGATGCGCAGCTGCTGGCCGAGGCCTACCTCGCGCTGACGTCGGGGCAGGGCGAGATCGTGCTGGCCGCGGTGGAAGACGCCTCGCGCGCCGCGATGGTCGCCGAGTTCGCCGCCACCGGCGGGCCGCGTCCGCGCATCACCGCGACCGCCGAAGACCTGGCCGCGCACGACGCGCGCCTGGCGCAGCTGCGCAAGAAGGCCGGCCGCACGGTGTGGGATGCCTTGCTGGAAGAGGCCTCGCCGGCGGAAGCGCTGCCGGCCTGAGGCCAGGGTCCGGCGTCAGTTGCGCCGGACCAGGACCACGGTGACGTTGTCCGAACCGCCGCCATCGAGCGCGGCGGCGACCAGCGTGTCCACGCATTCCTGCGCGCTGCAGTCGTCGTGCCCGAGCACGTGGGCGATGTTGCGGTCGTCGACTTCCTCGGTGAGGCCGTCGCTGCACAGCAGCAGCTGCATGCCCGGGCGCAGTTCGCCGGTCATGGTTTCCACGTTGAGCTGGGTGGGATCGGTGACGCCCAGTGCCTGCGTCACCACGTTGCGATGCGGATGGCTGCGCGCCTGCTCGGTGGTGATGGCGCCCTGCGCGATCAGTTCCTGCACGTAGCTGTGGTCCTGCGACAACTGGGCCAGCTGGCCTTCGCGCCACAGGTACACGCGGCTGTCGCCGACCCACGCCACTTCGAAGCGGTTGCCGTTGACGCGCGCGGCCACCACGGTAGTGCCCATCGGCAGCGCATCGTTGCGGCGGCGCGAGGCGCGGATGATTTCCTCGTCGGCGATCCGGATGGCCTGCGCCAGCGGAGTGCCGTCGCGGACTTCGCGGACGATGGTCTCGCGGGCCAGCGCGCTGGCGACCTCGCCGTATTCGTGGCCGCCCATGCCGTCGGCCACCAGCCAGAGCCCGAGCTCGCTGTCGCCGTAATACGTGTCCTCATTGAGCTCGCGGCGGAGACCGACGTGCGTGAGGTGGCCGAATTCGATCATGGACATGCGATGTCAGCGCCGGACCGGAGTGGACTTCCCGGGGGATAACGGCACGATCGTTGCGAACCGGCCGTGAGCGGGGGCGGTCAGGGGGCTGCCCCGGTGCGGTAGTCGGCGTAGGACTTCTCCTCGACGTAGGCCGAGCCCAGCGCCAGGTTGATGTCCTTCTTGATGCGCGCGCGCTCGTCGTTCTCGAAATAGACGGCGCGTGCGAGCCGGATGAATTCCTCGTCGAAGGCCTGCCGGCTTTCCTTGACCCGGATCTCGTCCTCGATGTCCCAGAGCCGCTCGTTGACGGCCTTCAGGTCGGCCCGGAGCTTGGCCACGTCGCCGCCGGCGGCGGGGTGGACCATCCAGGTCTGTTCCAGCGCCGACAGCTCGTTGCGCACGTTGGCCAGCTTGGCCGGATCGCGCATGCGTTCGGACTTGATCTGCAGGATGGCGATCTTGTCGAGCAGCTCGCCGTAGGACACCGGGACCAGGAGTTCGGACATGGCGCGACCGTGTGGGAGGGGGCCGACAGTGTAGCCGCGCCTTGTCCCGCCGCGCGTGCCCCCGTATCATTCGCGGCCCCGCTGTTCGAACGAACACACCCGGAGAGGTGGCAGAGCGGTTGAATGTACCTGACTCGAAATCAGGCGTGCGTTTATAGCGCACCGAGGGTTCGAATCCCTCCCTCTCCGCCAGTTGCATGCACGAAGGCCCGCCGATGCGCGGGCCTTCGTGTTTTCGGTGCCTTATGATGCGCGCGCGCCGGCGAGCGGTCCGGTTCAGGGGATTTTGATGCGATTTCTGGCGGCGGCGATCCTGGCGATCGCTTCGATGGGCTGCGCGCACGCGGCCGAACCGATCATCACCACGTTCGCGGGCGGCGGCACGGGCCCTGCGATCGGCGACGGCGGTCCTGCAACGCAGGCCGTGCTCACCGGACCCGTTGCGCTCGCGGTCGATGCCGCCGGCAACGTGTATGTCGCCGATTCCGGCTTCGCCGCGCGCGTGCGCAGGATCGATGCGGTCACCGGCATCATCACCACCGTGGCCGGCAACGGGCAGCCGGACAACACCGGGGCCACGAAGGAAAACGTGGCCGCCACCAGCGTCGCGGTGTCCGCGAATGCGCTGGCGTTCGACGCGGCGGGCAACCTCTATCTCTCCAGCTACAGCCGCGTCCGCAAGGTCACGCCCGCCGGCATCATCACGACGGTCGCAGGCACGGGCGTGGGCGGGTTCAGCGGCGACGGCGGCAAGGCCACTGTCGCGAAGATCGGCAAGGTCGTCTCGATCGCATTCGACCGCCAGGGCGCGATGTACCTGGCCGACGGCAACTACCGGATCCGCAAGGTCGACCTCAACGGCAACATCAGCACCATCGCCGGCACGGGCGCCTTCGCCTATCCGCCGATCGGCAACGGCGGCCCGGCGATCGCCGCGACGGTCACGCCCGACGACATCGCCTTCGACCGCTACGGCAACCTGCTGGTCATCGACGACAAGGCGCAGATCCGTCGCATCGGCAAGGACGACGGCATCATCCGCGCGGTCGCGCCGCGCGACGCACGCGATGGCTACGTTTTCCGCAACGATCCGATTGCCTGGCAGTCGGACCAGTTGCTTCCGAGCGCCATCGCGGTCGACGCCGCCAACAACCTCCTCGTCGCCAATTACGCCAACTTCGTGCGCATCATCGGTGCCGACGGCGCGCAGGCGACGTTGGCCGGCGTGTTCAACGATTCCACCTTCGAACCCTTCGGCGCCAGCAGGGGGTTCGGCGGCGACGGTGGTCCGGCGTCGCAGGCCCTGTTCAATGACCTGGTGGACATCGCGATCGATCCGTCCGGCAACGTCTACGTGCTCGACCAGAGCAACAACCGCATCCGGAAGATCACGCCCGGCTACGCGGCGCCGCACAAGCCGGCGGGCGTCGACGCCTTTGCGACGTACTGGCGCATGGATCTCGGCACGTGGGTTGCATCGGCGGCGATCGCGGACATCGACGGCGACCGCCGGCTGGACGTGGTCTTGCGGACGGAGTCCTGGGCGACGCCGGGCATCGAACCCACCCAGCCGAACGACAACAAGCTGCTGTGGTTCCAGCAGGGCGCGGACGGTCGGCTGGTGTACCGGCAGTCGGTGGCGCTGCCGGAGCCGCGGACCTTTTCGGATGGCCCGATCGCCACCGACCTGGACCACGACGGCAACGCCGACCTGCTGGTGGTGACCAACTACGGGATCGCGGTGTACCGCGGCACCATCGCGGGCATCGCGTCGCAATCGACGACCTGGACCGGGTTCCCCAATGCCACCGTCCCGAACGGCGTCGCGGCCGCGGACATGGATCGCGACGGGCACATGGACGTGGTCGCTTTCCTGTACGGCGATCCGGAAGGCGGCAGCTCGCCGTTCTATCGCTGGGCGATCGCCGTGTTCCATGGCGACGGAAAGGGCGGCTACTCGAGCAAGGGCGAATTTCCCTATCAGGCGAGTGGCAGGCCGCGCGTGCGCGACGTCAACCATGACGGCTGGCCCGACATCGTCTCGATGTTCCAGGACGTGGGCCAAGCCAACGGCATTGCCCAATACGACAGCGGCCTGCGCATCTTCCTCAACGACGGCACGGGCGGGTTGCGTCCTCCCTTCGAAGTCCGCACGGGGCGGCCGTATTTCCGGGATGACCTCGCCATCGGGGACTTCGACGGCGACGGGCTCCTGGATTTCTACGTCGCCCGCGACGCGAACAGCAATGGCCTGTCCGGCGGTGAGTTCGGCGCGGAGTACGCGCATTTCCGTGAACTGCCTGGCGGCGCGATCGTGTACGACGGGTCGCGTCGTGCCTTCGACTCCCCGACGAACATGGAGGTCGGGGATTTCAACAACGACGGCATGGACGACATCGTCGTGCTCCACGACGGGTGGGAATCGATCGGACTGATGCAGCAAGCCTTCCGGGCCGACGGTTCGCGTTTCCTCGACGAAGAGGTCAAGTACTGGATCGGTTCGCGCAACATGCCGTCGGACTACGCCATGGACACCGGCGACATCAACAGCGATGGCTGCCGCGACGTTGCGCTGGCCGACAGCGTGTTCAACTTCGAAGTGCTGTACGGCACCTGTCGCCATGTCGTCGAAGGGGCGAAACCCAAGCGACCGCCGCAGGTGCGCCGCAAGTCCGCGCCGTTGTTGCCGGGGCAGATGGACGACGCCACCGTCGATGCATCGCCGGCATCCACGGTCGATGCCGTGTGGGCCGCGTCGCAGAAGGTCGCGCGCATGGCATGGCAAAGCACGATGGGGACGGTGCGCGCAATGCTCGCTTCGCCGGTCCCGTGGCCGCTCGCGCTGGGTTGGACGGCGACGCAGCGGTAAGACGCCGCGTCCGGGCGGCTCACACCCGCCCGGCGCGCCGGTCGGCGAGCAGCCGTTCGAACGCCGCGATCGCGTCGTCCACCGTCACCAGGTCCATCACCCCGGGGTGTTCGATCTTCGTGCCCCAGCGCAACGCCTCGGCCGGCTTGCCGAGGAAGCGCTGCGCCGCGTCGTCGTAGCGATCCACGCAATAGCGCTTGTCCGAATACGGACCACTGCGCTTCGGGTTGCTCGCCGCATGCAGGCCGAGCACCTTCGTGCCCATCGCGTTGGCGATGTGCATCGGGCCGGAATCGGGCGTCACCACCAGGTCGGCGCGCGCGAGCAACGCGGGCAATTGCTTCAGCGTGTCCCTGCCCACCAGGTCCAGCGCGGGCGAACGCATCGTCGCCAGGATTTCATCGGCGGTCGCGCGTTCCAGTGCACTGCGCCCGCCGCACAACACCACGCGCCAGCCACGCGAGACTGCATGGTCGGCGAGCGCGGCATGGCGATCGGCGCGCCAGTTGCGCAACACGTGGCTCGAACACGGCGAGATCACCAGCGTCGGCGTGCCGTCGTCGGGCCATTGCGCGCGCGCCCAGTCGTGCGCCGCGTGCGGCACGGGCAGGTGCCAGGCCACTTCGTCCTGCACGATCCCCAGCGGTTCGCAGAAGCTGCCCATCGCATCGAGCACGTGGATGCCGGGGCGGTCGGGGATGCGTTCGTTGACGAAGTAGCCGTGCAGGTCCTTCGATCGCGATTCGTCGTAGCCGATGCGCCGCGTGGCCGGCACGAAGGCCGACAGCACGTTCGCGCGCAACGCCACCTGCATCTGCAGCAACGCATCGAAGGTGCGGCCACGCAGCGCGCGCCGCAGCTTCAGCATGCCGGGCAGGCCGCTGCGCTTGTCATAGACGATGAACTCCACCCCCGGCAGCCCTTCGAGCAGCTTGTATTCGCCGCCGCCGATCACCCAGGTCAGCGCCGCGTCGGGCCAGGCCCGCTGCAGGGTGCGCACCAGCGGGACCACGTGCGTCACGTCGCCGAGCGCCGACAGGCGCAGCAGGCAGAGCGATCGTGGCGGGGTGGGTGGCGTGGGCACGTTGCTTGCTAGACTCGGCCGGACATGGTCGCGTTCGACGCCAACGAAAACCTGACGCCGTTCCGCGAAGGAATGGGATACGGGGCGATTCTGTTCGACCGCACGCAACTGCGGCAAGTCGAACCGGATTGGTTCGACCCCGGGCACTGGGGCGACCAGGCGCGCGCGGTCAGTTCCGGCGGCCGTGGCGCCGCCTGGTTCGTCGACGGACCCTTCGGGGGCGCGGTGCTGCGCCATTACCTGCGCGGCGGGCTGGCCGCGCGGGTGAGCCGCGACCGCCACCTGTGGCGCGGCACGCACCGCGTGCGCAGCTTCGCCGAATTCCGCCTGCTGCGCGCCCTGCTCGAACGCAAGCTGCCGGTTCCGCGCCCCATCGCCGCCTCTTACGTGCGCAAGGGCCACCGCTACCGGGCGGCGATCCTGCTCGAACGCATCGACCACGTGCACTCGCTGGCCCACCGCGCCAACATGCCCGGGGAAGACGCCCCCTGGGAATCGGCCGGCCGCCTCATCGCGCGCTTCCACCGCGCCGGCCTCGACCATGCCGACCTCAACGCGCACAATCTGTTGTTCGACGACGCAGGGAAGGGCTGGATGATCGACCTGGACCGCAGCGTCATGCGCATCCCCGCCACGCGCTGGCGCGAAGGCAACCTGGCGCGGCTGCGCCGGTCGCTGCTCAAGGATCGCGGCGCGCGCGAGATCGCGCAGGTCGACGCCGAATTCGCACGCCTGCGCGCAGCCTACGACGCCCAATGGGACAAGGGGTACTGACGTGCCCGCACCTGCTTCCCCCTGGACCTTGCGCCTGCAGGGCGTTGGCAACGCCTTTGCGACGTCGCTTGGTTCTGCCATGGCCACGATCGAGCGCGACGGCGCGCCGTGGCTCACGATCGATTGCGGCAACGACAGCCTGACGACGTACCTCGCGCACTACGAAGCGCCGCCGCGCGCACTGTTCGTCACGCACGCGCACCTGGACCACATCGGCGGCTTCGAACGCCTGTTCGGCGCGCTGTACTGGAACGACGCCCTGCGCGGCCGCATGCCACTGTTCGTGCCCGCGCCGCTGGTGCCGCTGCTGCAACAGCGCCTCGCGTCGTATCCCAACACCCTGGCCGAAGGCGGCGCGAATTTCTGGGACGCGTTCCATCTTGTCCCGGTCGGCGACCATTTCTGGCACGACGGCGTGCGCCTGGAAGTGTTCCCCACGCGCCACCACTGGCCCGACACGAGCTTCGGCCTGCGCCTGCGCGGCGCGATGGCGTGGACCGGCGACACGCGCCCGATCCCCGAACAGCTCGCGCGCTACGCCGATGCCGGCGAACTGGTCTTCCACGATTGCGCGCTGCACGGCAATCCGTCGCACAGCGGCATCGAGGATCTCGAACGCGAATATCCGCCCGCGTTGCTCGCGCGTTGCCGCCTGTACCACTACGCGAGCGAAACCGACGGCGTGCACCTCGAACTGCGCGGCCATCGCATCGTGCGCGCCGGCGACGTCATACCGCTGGCAGCACCCACGGCCGAACGGGCCCCGATGTCGTGAGCACGCCGTACCCCATCGTGCCGCCGCACGCCGCGCCGCTGGACCGCCTCGGTCGCCCGTTGCGCGACCTGCGCCTGTCGGTGATCGATGCGTGCAACTTCCGTTGCCCGTATTGCATGCCGGCCGATCGCATCCCGGACGACCACGGCCTCGATGCGGCGTCGCGCCTGGACTTCGATGAAATCGAAACGCTGGTGCGCGGCTTCGTGCGCCTGGGCACGCGCAAGCTGCGCCTGACCGGCGGCGAGCCGCTGCTGCGCAAGGGCCTGCCGGACCTCGTGCGGCGGCTGGCCGCGATCGATGGCATCGAAGACCTGGCGCTCACCACCAACGGCAGCCTGCTCGCGAAGCACGCGCAGGCCTTGCGCGAGGCGGGGTTGCATCGCCTCACCGTGAGCCTGGACGCGCTGGACCCGGCGTTGTTTTCGCAACTCTCGGGCGGGCGCGGGCGCATCGACGACGTCCTCGCCGGCCTCGATGCCGCGCGCGACGCCGGCTTCGACCGCATCAAGCTCAACTGCGTCGTGCAGCGCGGCGTCAACGAACCGCAAGTGCTGCCGCTCGTGCAGTTCGCGCGCGACCGCGGCCACGTGCTGCGCTTCATCGAATACATGGACGTCGGCACGTGCAACGGCTGGCGTCGCGAAGGCGTGGTGCCGTCGGCGGAACTGCGCGATCGCATCGCGGCGCAGTGGCCGTTGCGCGCGCTGGATCCGCAATATCGCGGCGAAGTCGCGTCGCGCTACGCCTTCGTCGACGGCGGCGGTGAGATCGGCTTCGTCAGTTCCGTCAGCGCACCGTTCTGCGGCGATTGCCATCGCGCGCGCATTTCCGCCGACGGCACGCTCTACACGTGCCTGTTCGCCTCCGAAGGCCGCAACCTGCGCGCTGCGGCGCGACAGGGCGAAGACGCGGTGGTCGCGCAGGTTGCCGCCACGTGGACGCGCCGCGCCGATCGCTACAGCGAAATCCGCGGCGAAGCGGGCGCCTCGCGCCGGCATGTCGAGATGTACCTGGTGGGTGGCTGAGATGGCGAAGCAGAAGACGCTCACGCACCTCGATCCCGCCGGCCGCCCGGCGATGGTCGATGTCTCCGCCAAAGCCGTGACCGCGCGCGCCGCGAGCGCGGAATGCCGCGTGCGCTTTCCCGCCGAGGTTGCGTCGCAGTTGCGCGCCAGCGGCTTGCGCAGCGCGAAGGGCGCGATCGTCGACACCGCGATCATCGCCGGCACGATGGCGGTCAAGCGCACGCACGAACTCATCCCGTTCTGCCATCCGCTGCCGATCGATGGCTGCCGGTTCGCCATCGACTGGCAGGGCGAACGCGAACTCAACATCACCTGCACCGTGCGCACCACGCATCGCACCGGCGTGGAAATGGAAGCGCTGACCGGCGCCACCATCGCCGCGCTCACCGTCTACGACATGTGCAAGGCGCTGTCGCACCGCATCGTGCTGGGCCCGGCGAAACTGACGGGCAAGCGCGGCGGCAGGCGCGACGTCGGAGACGCACCATGACTGCGCGCGTGAAGGTGCTGTACTTCGCGTCCCTGCGCGACGTGGCCGGCATCGCGAGCGAAACCTTCGACACCGCCGCGCCCGACCTGCGCGTGCTCTACATCGAACTGCGCGCACGCCACGGCTTCGCGCTGCCGGTGGAAAAACTGCGCGTCGCGGTCGATGGCGCGTTCGCGCGCTGGGAAGACAAGCCGCGCGCGGGCAGCGAGATCGCGTTCATCCCGCCGGTGTCGGGAGGCTGAGATGGCGCGCTTCGCCCTCAGCGACACCCCGTTCGACGTCGCGTCCCTGCGCGCGGAACTGCTGGACGCGCGCGTCGGCGCCTACGCCAGCTTCGAAGGCTGGGTGCGCGACCACAACGACGGCCGCGCGGTCGACGGCCTGCGCTACGAAGCCTACGCCGCGCTGGCCGAGCGCGAGGGCGAAGCGATCCTCACCGAAGCGATGGCCCGCTTCCCGCTGCTGGATGCCCGCTGCGTGCACCGCACCGGCGACCTGGCCCTGGGCGAACTGGCCGTGTGGGTGGGCGCCACCGCCGCGCACCGCGATGCCGCCTTCGCCGCCTGCCGGTTCATCATCGACGAGGTGAAGGCGCGCGTTCCCATCTGGAAACACGAGCGTTACCGGGACGGCGCGGCCGACTGGCTGCATCCCGGTTAGGCGGGCGCGGGCGCGGCGCCTTGTCCCGCCTGCCGCCCGGGGCTAGAATTCGCGGCCCGAACGCCGGCCTGATGCGCGTCCTTCGGTTCCAGCGGAGAGGTGTCCGAGCGGTTGAAGGAGCACGCCTGGAAAGTGTGTAAGCGTCTAAACAGCGCTTCGCGGGTTCGAATCCCGCTCTCTCCGCCATCGCTTCAAACAGCAAGTGTTCCTGTCCATGGTGGCCCCGTCGGCCCCTCGCGACGCTAGGTCGAAAATCCCGCCAGGGCCGGAAGGCAGCAACGGTATTGATCAACGCGGGCGCCGAGGCCAGTCGGCGGGGTTACCACTCGGGTTGCAGGCAACCTGCAACGCGAAAGGCGGACCGCGCATGGCATCATGCGCCCCTATGTCCTATCTCGTCCTTGCGCGGAAATGGCGACCGAAGAAGTTCGCTGAACTGGTCGGCCAGGAGCACGTCGTCCGTGCGCTCACCAATGCGCTGGAAAGCGGGCGCGTCCACCATGCGTTCCTGTTCACCGGCACGCGCGGGGTGGGCAAGACCACGATCGCGCGCATCTTCGCCAAGTCGCTGAACTGCGAACGCGGCACGTCGGCCGAACCCTGCGGCGAATGCAATTCGTGCCGCGACATCGACGCCGGCCGCTTCATCGACCTGCTGGAAATCGACGCCGCCAGCAACACCGGCGTGGACGACGTGCGCGAGGTCATCGACAACGCGCAGTACATGCCCAGCCGCGGCCGCGTGAAGGTCTACCTGATCGACGAAGTCCACATGCTCTCGAAGTCGGCGTTCAACGCGCTGCTCAAGACGCTGGAGGAACCGCCGGGCCACGTGAAGTTCCTGCTCGCCACCACCGACCCGCAGAAGCTGCCGGTCACCGTGCTGTCGCGCTGCCTGCAGTTCAACCTCAAGCGCCTCGACGAAGCGCAGATCTCCGGCCAGATCAGCAAGATCCTCGACGCCGAAGGCATCGCGGTGGAGCCGGGCGCCGTGCGCCTGCTCGCGCGCGCCGCCGACGGCAGCCTGCGCGATGGCCTGTCGCTGCTCGACCAGGCGATCGCCTACACCGGCGGCCAGCTCAACGATGCGGGCGTGGCGACGATGCTCGGCACGGTCGATCGCACGCAGGTCGCGGGCATGCTCGATGCGCTCGCCGCGGGCGACGGCGCGCGCCTGCTCGATACGGTGGCCGCGCTCGCGGATTTCTCGCCCGACTGGAACGGCGTGCTCGACGCCCTCGCCGATGCCTTGCATCGCGTGCAGGTGCGCCAGCTCGTGCCGGGCGCGAACGTGGAAGACGACGGCATCGCGGTCGACGTGCTCGCCGAACGGCTGCGTCCCGAACTCGTGCAGCTCTGGTACCAGATGGCGCTCAACGGACGTCGCGATTTGCCGCTGGCGCCGAGCCCGCGCGCAGGCTTCGAAATGTGCGTGTTGCGGATGCTGGCGTTCCGGCCCGGAGAGCAGGGACCGGGGACCGGGGACCAGGGACCGGGGAAGGGTGAAAGCGTGAAGGGACCGGCTGCCGCGCGTGCGGCGTTGGCGGCTGCGCCGACGGCGCGCAAGGAAAGTGCGGCTGCGATCGTGATGCCGCAGGTGTCGGCGCCGCCCGTTGCCCCCGTTCCTGTTGCACCGTCTCCCGTTGCATCGACACCAGTCGCAGCGTCACCTGTTTCCGCGCCGGCACCCGCCGCTGTTCCTGGTCCCCGGTCCCCGGTCCCCGGTCCCGCTGCATCCGCCGCCACCGACGCAAACCTCGACGCCGACACCTGGCCAGACTACGTCGCCCGCTGCCCCCTCGGTGGCCCTGCGCGCGAACTCGCCGCGCATGCCGGCTTCGTGTCCTACGACGATGGCGTGCTGCGCCTGTCGCTGCCCGCCGCCGACGATCACCTGAAGGCCCCGGGCCTGGTGAAACGTTTCGCCGATGCATTGGGCGCCTTGCTCGGCCGCACGCCCGACATCAAGTTCGAAGCCGCGCCTGCCGCGGGCGAAACCCTGCACCAGCGCAGCGCGCGCGAACGCGATGCGCGCCAGGTCGCGGCGGAAACCGCGTTCCTCGCCGATCCCGGCGTGCAGCGCCTGATGACCGGTCGCGGCGCGACGCTCGTGCCCGATTCCATCCGTCCCTTCGACGACGCCTGACGTCGTCGCGTCCCCCAACGAGAGACCCGAGCCATGCGTGGAAACATCGCCCAATTGATGCAACAGGCGCAGAAGATGCAGGAAAACGTGCAGCGCGCCCAGGAAGAAGTCGCGAAGATCGAAGTCACCGGCAGCGCCGGCGGCGGCATGGTCAACGTCACGATCACCGGCCGGATGGAGTGCCGCAAGGTGCGCATCGATCCGAGCGTGCTCACCGATCCGGAGATGGCCGAAGACCTTGTCGTCGCGGCCTTCAACGACGCCGTCAACAAGGTCAACGCCGAATCGCAGGCGCGCATGAGCGTCGCCACCGCGGGCATGCAGTTGCCGCCGGGCATGAAGATGCCGTTCTGACGGCGATCGCGTGAGCCTGCTCGACGACCTCATCGAAGCGTTCCGCGTGCTGCCCGGCGTCGGCCCCAAGTCCGCGCAGCGCATGGCCTACCACGTGCTCGAACGCGAACGCGCCGGCGGCCAGCGCCTGGCCGACGTGCTCGCGCATGCGGTCGAAACCATCCGCCATTGCGAACGCTGCCGCGACTTCAGCGAAACCGATGTCTGCACGATCTGCGCCAGCGCCTCGCGCGACCAGCAACTGCTGTGCGCCGTGGAATCGCCCGCCGATCGCCTCGCGATCGAGCAGGCCACCGGCTATCGCGGCCTGTACTTCGTGCTGCAGGGCCGGCTGAGCCCGCTCGACGGCATCGGCCCGCGCGAACTCGGCCTCGACCTGCTCGACCGGCGCCTCGGCGAAGGCCTGGTGCAGGAACTGATCATCGCCACCAACCCCACCGTCGAAGGCGAAGCGACCGCGCATTACCTCGCGCAGCTCGCGCGCGCGCACCGCGTGCGGCCGAGTCGCCTCGCGCATGGCGTTCCGCTGGGTGGGGAACTGGAATACGTGGACCGCGGCACGCTGTCGCATGCGTTCGGTTCGCGCGGCGAGATGCCCTGAACGGAGGTGCCATGAGCGACGACACGATCTTCCACCGCATCGCGCGCCGCGAGATCCCCGCGGACATCGTCTACGAAGACGACCACGTGTTCGCGTTCCGCGACATCGCGCCGCAGGCGCCGGTGCACGTGCTGTTCGTGCCGAAGGCCACGGTGCCGACGCTGGATGCGGCGACCGCCGACCAGGCCGAACTCGTCGGCCGCCTCGCATTGGCGGCCGCGGCGTACGCGCGCAAGGAAGGCTTCGCCGACGACGGCTACCGCGTGGTGATCAACTGCAACGGCCACGGCGGGCAGACCGTGTTCCAGCTGCACCTGCACTTGCTGGCAGGTGCGCCCCTGGGGCGGTTCGGAACGCCCTCAACTCACCAATAGCCCCACCACGGCCACGGCGCGGGGTAGGTAAGCACGTCCACGCGCTCGCGCACCGGCCACAGGTACACGACCTCGGCGGCCAGGCGCGGGAAGCGATAGTCGTAGCCGCCGATCTTGCGCTGGTCGTAGCCCTCGACGCGGCCGGTGAAGGTGACTTCGCGGTTCACTTCGAACACCGCCGGATCGTAGAAGCCCGTGCGGCACGCGATGAAGCGGCCGCCCACGTCGTCGGTGGCCCAGTAGGGACGGCCGTAGACGTCGAGCCGGGTGGAGATCATTTCGAAGCACGTGCGGTTCTCGTGCGGCTCGGTCTTCACGATGCGGCCGCCCCAGCGCACGACCACGCCGGTGTTGTCCTGCTCGGCGGCCTGGCGCGGGCTGACGTCGGTGAATTCGCCCTGCAGGGGCTGCGGCTGGGTGGCGCAGGCCACCAGCAAGGCGGCGGCCAAGCCCGGGATGAGGGTGCGGAATCTCATGACGCGTCTCCAGGAAAGGAATGCGGTTGGACGGGCTGGCGGTTCACGGTCGCTTGCGATTGCACACGATACGCCGCGCAGGCGGCGTCACGGGCGGTGTTTGTCGAGGTCGCGGAGCAGGGCGTTCAGCCGTTCGCCGGCTTCACGGGCCGGACCATAGCGCCGGCGGCTGAAGCGGGCGCCCAGCGCCACCAGCGCGTCGTCGCCGCCCGCCCGCGCGCGATGCACGCGCTGCGTCCATTCGCTGGCGGGTTCGTGCGGCGCGCGGGCCAGGCCGAGTTTCGCGTAGCGCCTGCCGACGCGATGCCAGGCGCGCAACAGCGGATCGCGTTCGCGCACATCGCGGCTGAGCAGCCAGACCGTGGCGGCGAGGGCGGCGATCGCCACCAGCGAGAACAACAGCAGCAGGCGTTCCGGATCGACCGCATCGAAACCCAGCGGCTGCAGCAGGCGGCGCTGCCGGTCGGCGTTGAAGCCGAGTACGAAGTCGTTCCACGTGCTCACCATCCAGTCGCCCGTGTCGAACATGGGCTGCAGGTTGGCCAGCAGGTCGCCGCTGGCGCGCGCGCGGTCCTGGATGGTGTCGAACACGCGTTCGGGCGCGACCGCGGCGGTCGGATCGATGCGCACCCAGCCGCGTCCCGCCAGCCACACCTCCGCCCACGCGTGCGCATCGGAGCGGCGCACGAGCCAGTAGCCGCCCAGCGTGTTCAATTCGGCGCCGGCGTAACCGGCGACCACGCGCGCAGGAATGCCCGCCGCGCGCATCAGCACGACGAACGACGAACTGAACTGTTCGCAGTAGCCCTTCTTGTCGCGGAACAGGAACTGGTCGATCGCATCGCGCCCGGTGATCGGCACTTCGAGCGTGTAACCGAAGTCGCGCCGGATCCACGACAGCGCGCGGTTCACGATCGCGGCATCGTTCGCGCCCGCGTCCTGGCGCCATTGCCGCGCCAGCGCGATGGTGCGCGGATTGAAGCCTTGCGGCAGTTGCAGCGCCGCGAGTTGCAACGTGCGCGGCAGGTCGGCTTCGAACGTGGCCACCGGTGCAGATTGCATGCGCCAGCGCGTCACCGAATCGAGCGGGCGTTCGACGCGCAAGGCGCGGTCGGACCAGAAGTGCGCGTTGGGCGGGGGCGACAACGGCACGTCGAGCGCGATGAGCTGGCGGCGGTCGGTGGGTTCGAATTCCAGTTCGTAATCCCACGCGGTGCCGGAAGCCCGGACCGGTTGCGCGGTGTAGCTCGACTGCAGCGGCGCGCGCGACCACGTGCGCCCGTCGTACTGCATGAACACCGGGCCGCGGAAATACATGCGGTCGCGCGGCGGCACCGGGCCGAAGAAGCGCACGCGCGCGGCGGGCGTGTCGTCCAGCAGCAAGTCGCTCCAGCGGCCGGGCGTCATGCTGTCGGCCAGGCCCGGGCGCACGTGCGCGCGATCGGGCACGCCCCACAAGGGCGAGGCCAGGCGCGGGAACAACCAGAACGCCGCGAGCGCGAGCGGCAAGCCGAGCAACAGCATCCAGCCGACCGAACGCAGGCGGCGCCACGCCGTGCGCGGCCGGCGCGCGTCGTCCGATTCCACGTCCGACAAGCGTTGCATCGCCGCGAGCACCAGCACGACGGCGAGCAGGCCGAGCACCAGCGACAGCGGTCCCTGGTCGAGCAGGAAGGTGGCGAACGGTGCGAACAACGCAAAGCCGAGCAAACTGCGTGCGTCGCGCAACGTGTTGGTTTCCAGCGGCTTGACCGCCAGCATCGCGGCGAGCATCGCGCAGCCGGTGTCGCGGCCGAAGTTCACGCCCATGGTCGAGAACACGAACGCGCCCAGGCCCAGCGCCGGCACCATGCGCAACCAGCCCGGCAACGGCGGGCGCTGCGACAGGAACGCCATCGCGATCGCGACACCGGTGATCACCAGGGCGAGCGTGGTCGGCACCTGCAGCAACAGCGGTGCGACGCATGCGCCTGCTGCCAGCAGCACGCCCAGGCGCGTGCGCGCATCCAGTCGCGTGCCTGCCATCGCCGGCGTGTTGGCGCGTGCGATCGGTGCGAGGTCGGCCACCGTCGCGTTCATCGGGCCCCCATCCCGCCGGGCAGCAGCGCGAGTGCGCGCAGGCACGCGTGGCGATGCGCGGCACCCTGCGCGGGACCGATCGGCGGATGGCCGGGGACGACGAGGCGATAGCGCCGGCCGTCGCGCTCGGCTTCGTCCACCCAGCGCGCGAGGCGGCGGATGCGCGCTTCCATGTCCAGGCCCGTGATGCGGAACCAATCGAGCACGATGTCCGCCGACAACGGTTGTTCGTATTCGCGCACGAGCAGGCTGCCCAGGCGCGCCGTGGGTTTCCACGCGATCGTGCGCGGCGGGTCGCCGCGGCGGTATGCGCGCAGGTGGTGCACGTCGTCGCCGAGCGGATGCAGGCGAGCAAGCGCGGCTTCGCCGGCGCCGTCGGGCAGGGGCGGGCCGTTGGGTTCGGGCGCGGGATACACGAGCAGCGGTTGTTCGGGCCACACCCACGACCACGCGCGCACCAGGCCCAGCGGACGCGTGGTGGAAATGCGCAGGCGCGGGACGTCGAGCCAGCCGCGGCGCTGCGTGGGCAGCGCGAGTTCGGCTTCGCCCACGCCGTCGTCGAGCGACAGCGTGCCGGTGGCATCGGGGCAATCCACGCGCAGGCCGCGGCGTTCTCGGCCGCGCGAGGGTGCGCGCGCATGCAGGCGCAACAGGATCGGCGCGCCGGCGGGCACGGGATCGGCGCTCACCGCGACGAGGCGCAGGCCGCTCAGCTGCAGGTGCGCGCCGAGCAGGCTGGTCTGCGCCGCGCCGGCGAGCAGCAACATCAGCAGCAGCGCGGGGTTGTTGTTGTAGTTCAGCGCGCCGACGCCCATCGCCACCAGCATCACGCCGAAGAACAGGCCGAAGCGGGTGGGCAGCACGTAGATGCGGCGGCGGTGCAGCTCGACCGGGAAGGGTTCCGGCGTGCGCGGGCGCACGAAGCGCTCCAGGCGTCCGCGCAGCGCGCGCAGGGTTTCGCGCATCTCAGTCGACGGGCACGGCGTGCAGGATGGCGCGCGCGAGCGCGGCGCCGTCGCCGGCATCGGCGTCCGCCACGAGGCGATGCGCGGCGACCGCGGCGAACAACGCCTGCACGTCTTCGGGCACCGCGTGTTCGCGGCCGAGCAGCAACGCGTACGCCCGCGCCGCGCGCAGCAAGGCCAGGCCCGCGCGCGGCGACAGGCCGACGCGCACGCCCGGATGGCGGCGGCTGCGTCCCAGCAGCGCCTGCACGTAGGCGACCAGCGCATCGCCCGCGGGCACGGACGCGGCGGCGGTGCGCAAGGCAAGCACGTCGCCGGTGCCGAGGATCGATTGCGATTGCGCGATCATCGCGCGGCGATCGGTGCCGGCGAGCAGCGCGCGTTCGGCGTCTTCGTTCGGATAGCCGAGGTTGAGGCGCAGCAGGAACCGATCGAGTTGCGAATCCGGCAACGGGTAGGTGCCGGCGAGATCGACGGGATTCTGCGTGGCGATCACGAAGAAGGGATTGGGCAACGCGTGCGTGGTGCCGTCGACGGTGACCTGGTGTTCGGCCATCGCTTCGAGCAGCGCGCTCTGCGTGCGCGGCGGCGCGCGGTTGATTTCGTCGGCCAGCAGCACGTGCGCGAAGATCGGTCCGGGGTGGAACTCGAAGCGTCGGGCTTGTGCATCGAACACCGAGACGCCGAGGATGTCGGCCGGCAACAGATCCGAGGTGAACTGCACGCGCTGGAAGCCCAACCCCAGCGTCGCGGCCATCGCGTGCGCCAGCGTGGTCTTGCCGAGGCCGGGCAGGTCCTCGATCAGCAAATGGCCGTCGGACAGCAACGCGACGAAGGCCAGCCGCACCTCGTGGTTCTTGCCCAGCAGCAGCGTGTTGACCTGGTCCTGCGCATTCGCGAGGGCCTGGCGGAGCGCATCGGGTAGCATCTTCGCGGCCGGGAGTGCGGACATCGGCTTCCTGTCGATCGTGCGGGGCGGGAATGGCAAGGCGGTCTTGCGGTTCGACGGAGTGTACGAGGGCCCGGGTGCATGCGGAACGAAACTGGCGAACAGCCTGCCGGCGGACGGCGGGCCGAGGATCACCTCGCGGGCGACCTGGCGCAGGCGCAGGCGCGCCGGGTGTTCCTGGCGTGTTGGGGGATCGTGGTCCTGCTCAAGCTCGCGATCGTCGCGCGGCTTCCCTTGTTCGTGGACGAAGCCTTCTACTGGCAGGAAGGCCGCCACCTCGCGCTTGCCTATTCCGACCTGCCGGGCCTGACTGCGTGGCTCACGCGGCTGGGCACGGAAGTCGTCGGGTCGAATGCCTTCGGGGTGCGCTGGCCGTTCCTCGTGCTGGCCGCCGCGTTGCCGTGGCTCGTCGTGCGCGTGGCGCGCCTGGGCGCGCGCGTTGGCGATGACGCCGCCGATGCCACGCTGTCCGTGCGCGCGTGGCAGGCCGGCACGCTCGCGGTGCTGCTGCCGCTCGCCGGCACGCTGGGCATGCTCGCGTTGCCGGACGTGCCGCTGGCGTTCGCCACGTTGCTGTGCCTGCATGCGGGTGCGCGCCTGCTGCGCCGCGTGGATGCCGGCGCCGCGCTGGAACTCGCCATCGGCCTGGCGATCGGCGCGCTCAGCCATTACCGCTTCATCGCGGTGATCGGCGTCGGCGCAGTCGCGTTGCTCGCGTTGCCCGCGGGGCGCGTCGTGTTGCGCGACGCCCGCGTGTGGGTCGCGCTCGTGCTCGGTGCGCTCGCATGGGCGCCGCTGCTGCTCTGGAACCTCGGCCACGGCGATGCCGGCCTGCGCTTCCAGCTGGTCGATCGCCATCCCTGGCATTTCCACCTCGACGGCCTGTGGTTCGTCGTCGTGCAGGCGGTGATCACCACGCCGTTGCTGTTCGCCGCGCTCGCACACGCCGGGTGGCGTGGATGGAACGGGCACGGCGCGCCGTCGCCGGTGTTCGCGCGCTACTGCGCGTTGCTCGGTGCGGTGCTGGTGCTCGGGTTCTGCGCGCTCGGCTTCTTCGCCGACGACGAACGCGTGAGTTTCCACTGGCCGCTCGCGGGGTATTTCGCATTGCTGCCGCTGGTGCCGGCGACGCTCGCGCAGTGGCCGCGCGCATGGCGCCGCGCCACGTGGCTGCTGGCGGGCGCGGGGCTGGCGGCGTTGCTCGCGTATTACATCGTGGTGTCGAGCGCGGACATGCGCGCGCGTTTCGCCGCGGCCAAGTGGTATCCGTCGAATTTCGCGGGCTGGGACACGCTGGCCGATGCCGTGCGTTCGAAACGCGCCGGCATGCCGGGCAACACGCGCATCGTCGCGGACAACTTCAAGATCGGTGCGGAACTCGGCTTTGCGCTCGACGATCCGCGCATCGCGGTGCTGCCGCATCCGCTCAACGGCCACCACGGGCGCGCGCCGCAGCTGTCCGTGTGGAACCTGCTGGCGGAAGACCGGAAGCAACTCGGCGCGCAGCCGTTGCTGCTGGTGGTCGGCGCGTCGGAAGTGCGCTATCGCGACCTGCTGTCGCGCTATCACGCGCTCTGCGACCTGGTGGGGCCGTTGCCGAAACCACAGGGCGTGTCGATCGACCACGGGCGGCAACGCTTCCTGCTGTTCGCGATGCCGGCGCAACGCGCGGAAGGGCCGTGCACCACGCCGGCGATGGCCTGGATCGACACGCCGAAGTCCGGGGTGCGCGTGTCGCGCGATTTCGAAGTCGCCGGCTGGGCGTTCAAGGACGGCGTGGGGCTGGCGCGCGTGGAAGTCACGCTCGACGGCCAGGTGATCGGCGTCGCCGACTACGGCCAGGCCGATCCGGGCATCGCTGCGTTCTGGGGCGTGTCGAACGATCCCGCGCATCCCTATGTCGCCTACACCGCGCAGGTGCGCGCGGGTGCGGTGTCGCCCGGCCTGCATTGGCTGGGGCTGCGGTTGATCGGGCGCGACGGCAGCGTCGAGGAATGGCCGCAGCAACCGCTGCGCATCGTCGACTGATCGCGCGGGGCTAGGGCAGCTGGAATCCCGCCGCGCGCAACAGGCGCGCGGTCGCGATCAGCGGCAAGCCGATCAACGCGGTGGGATCCGACGTTTCGATCGCATCGAACAACGTGATGCCGAGGCCTTCGGACTTGAAACTGCCCGCGCAATCGAATGGTTGCTCGGCTGCCACGTAACGTTCGATCTCCGCGCGCGACAGCGGACGGAAGCGCACGCGCGTGGCGTCCACCGCGTCGTGCGCGATGTCGCCGCAACGCACGCTCACCGCGGTGCGGAACACCACGGCGCGCGCGGACATCGCTTCGAGCTGCGCGATCGCGGCATCGCGTCCGCCGGATTTCCCGAGCGGCTGGCCGTCCAGGTCGGCCACCTGGTCCGATCCGATCACCCACGCGCCCGGATGCGCCTGTGCCACGGCGGCCGCCTTCGCCCGTGCCAGGCGCAAGGCCAGGTGGGCGGGGGTTTCGCCGGGGGCGGGGGATTCGTCGACCTCGGGGCGGGCCACGTCGAACGGCAGGCCCAGCCGCGCGAGCAATTCGCGCCGGTACGGCGAGGTGGAGCCGAGGACCAGCTTCACGCCAGCGGCATCGCGCGGGCGCGTTCGATGCGGGCCAGTTGGTCCTCGATGCGGGTGCGGGCGGCGTCGATGGAGGTCCGGACCGTGTCCAGCTCCTCCAGCGTGGCCCGGCTGCCGTGCTGCTGGAGCCACAGCCGCTGGCGGAGCATGGTGCGCAGGGCGTCGCGGACCGGGTCGTCCTCGTCGCCGGCCACGGCCTCGATTTCGGCCCGGGCCGTGCGCAGGCGGGCTTCCAGGGCGTCGGCCGAATCCAGCAGTTCGCGGACCGCCCGCTGGCGGCGGCCGGACTTGCGGCGGACCATGAAGGCGAGGGCCGCCACGACCACCGCAGCGAGGACAAGCAGGAGAGTGGTGGTCACGCAGGATTCCGACGAAAGGTGCGGGGCCAAGTCTGCCGTTGGTTTCCCTGCCGGATCAAGGAGTTCGTCCTCCGCGGGTTTGACAGGCCCCGGGGCCGCGCCTACCATTCCGCGGCTCATGTCCGACGATTCCCCCGAACCCGGGTCTTCAAAGCAGCCCCGGCTTCCGGAGCAGCTGGATGCCTGGCGCATGGTCGCGGCGCGGCGCACCTTCGAAGGCGTGCTGCCGCTGGCGTCCATGCAACGGTTGCGAGGCAGCCTCGCGGACACCGAAGGAAATGCGCACGTCGAGATCGAATTCGACCACGACGCGCTGCGCATTCCCTACATGGAATTGCGGATCGAGGCGAAGTTGCCGCTGACATGCCAGCGCAGCCTGCAGCGGTTCGTGTATCCGGTGCAGATGGTGCAACGGCTCGGGCTGATCCGGGACGAAGCCGAGGAAGAAGCGTTGCCGGAAGGCTACGAGGCGCTGCTGGTCGGGGACGACGGCATGCTGCGGCCCGCGGACGTGGTGGAGGACGAACTCATCCTCGCCGTGCCGGTGGTGCCCGTGTCGCCCGACACCGACCTGGTCGACAGCGACTGGGGCGCGCCGGAAGAAGAAGTGGAGCGCGCCAACCCGTTCGCGGCGTTGTCCGCGCTGAAAGACAAACAGAAGTAAGCAACACCGCAAGACCAACGAACAACTTAGAACCGGAAGCCGGGCAAGCCGCCCGCCTCCGTCCACCGGAGCAAGACCATGGCTGTGCAGAAGTCCCGCGTTTCCCCGTCGAAGAAAGGCATGCGCCGCTCGCACGACGCCCTCACCGCCAAGCAGCTGGCCACCGACCCGACCACGGGCGAAACGCACCTGCGCCACCACGTGACGGCCGACGGTTACTACCGCGGCAAGAAGGTCGTGCCGTCGAAGAACCGCGTCGTCGAAGAGTGACGATCGCGTCCGGCGCGCTTGCGCCGGACATCCGCCGCCGCGCCGGCACCCGGCGCGCCGCGGCCCAGGCAATCAACCAGCTGTCCCCATGCGTGGCCGCGTCGGCCACCGGCCAGGACATTGGCAGGACATCGGCATGACCCAGCAAGTGTTCGCGCGCATCGCCGGTACCGGCAGTTACCTGCCGGAAAAAGTGCTGACCAACGCCGACCTGGCGAAGATCGTCGATACCAGCGATGAGTGGATCGCCACGCGCACCGGCATCCGCGAGCGGCACATCGCCGCGGACGGCCAGACCACGGGCGACCTCGCGTACCACGCCGCCGTGCGCGCGATGGAAGCCGCGGGCGTGCAGGCCTCCGAACTCGATCTCATCGTGCTCGGCACCACCACGCCGGACCTGATCTTCCCGTCCACCGCGTGCCTGGTGCAGAACCGCCTCGGCGCCAACGGCTGCCCGGCGTTCGACGTCAACGCCGCGTGCTGCGGCTTCGTCTACGCGCTCACCATCGCCGACAAGTTCATCCGCTCCGGCGCTGCGCGCACCGTGCTGGTGATCGGTGCGGAAACGCTGACGCGCATGGTCGACTGGACCGATCGCACGACGTGCGTGCTGTTCGGCGACGGCGCGGGTGCGGTGGTGCTGAAGGCCGACACCGAGACCGGCATCCTCAGCACGCACATGCATGCCGACGGCAGCAAGAAGGAATTGCTGTGGGGCCCGGTCGGCGTGTCGGTCGGCTTCAAGCCGGACGAACCCAACTGCGGCGTCAAGATCCACATGAGCGGCAACGACGTGTTCAAGCACGCCGTCAAGGCGCTGGATTCGGTCGTGGAAGAAACGCTCGAGCACAACGGCCTGGATCGCCACGACATCGACTGGCTGATCCCGCACCAGGCCAACCTGCGCATCATCGAAGCCACGGCCAAGCGCCTGGACATGCCGATGGACCGCGTGATCGTCACCGTCGACAAGCACGGCAATACCTCGTCGGGCTCCGTGCCGCTGGCGCTGGACGAAGCCGTGCGCGCCGGGCGCGTGCAGCGCGGCCAGCTGGTGCTGCTGGAAGCCTTCGGCGGCGGTTTCACCTGGGGCTCGGCGCTGCTGCGCTACTGATCCCGCATTCCAGCCTGCAGCGGCGCGCCGGAATCCGCGCGCTACTGCCGAGCTTGCATACGCAGTCGTACAGACGTTGCGCCGCGAACACTCGTATCATCCCGCTCCTTTCGACACGGGCTTGACCGCGTGACCGACCCCCAACTCGCCTTCGTTTTCCCCGGCCAGGGCTCGCAATCGGTGGGCATGCTCGCCGACCTCGCGCAGCGCCATGCCGGCGTGCAGTCGGCGTTCGCCGAAGCGTCCGATGGCGCAGGCGTCGACCTGTGGGCGCTCTCGCAGCAGGGTCCGGAAGACCAGCTCAACAAGACCGAGTTCACGCAGCCCGCGCTGCTCGCCGCGGGCGTCGCCGCATGGCGCGCGTGGAAGGCCGAAGGCGGTGCGCAGCCCGCGTTGTTCGCCGGCCACAGCCTCGGCGAATACGCCGCGCTCGTCGCCGCCGGCGCGCTGTCGCTGCACGACGGCGCGAAGCTCGTGCGCTTGCGCGGCCAGCTCATGCAGGACGCCGCACCCGCCGGCACCGGTGCGATGGCCGCCGTGCTCGGTGCCGAAGACGCGCTGGTGCTCGACGTCTGCAAGGAAGCCTCGGGCGACGAGATCGTCGTGCCCGCCAATTTCAATTCGCCGGGCCAGATCGTCATCGGCGGCCATGCCGCCGCGGTGGATCGCGCGCTCGCGCTGCTCGCCGAACGCGGCGTGCGCAAGGCGGTGAAGCTCGCCGTCAGCGTGCCGTCGCACACGCCGCTGATGCGCGAAGCCGCCAATCGCCTCGCCGAAGCGATGCACGACCTCGCATGGTCCGCGCCCGATCGCCCGGTGGTGCAGAACGTCGACGCCGAAGTGCACGACAGCGTGCAATCGATCCGCGACGCGCTCGTGCGCCAGTTGTACCTGCCCGTGCAGTGGACCGGCTGCGTGCAGGCGCTGTCCGCGCGCGGCGCCACGCGCATCGCCGAATGCGGCCCGGGCAAGGTGCTCACGGGCCTGGTGAAGCGCATCGACAAGTCCCTGGATGCGCGCGCCCTCGGCACGCAGGCCGACATGGAATCCGCGCGCACCGAATGGAGCCACGCATGAGCGAACAGATCCTCAAGGGCGAAGTCGCCCTCGTCACCGGCGCCAGCCGCGGCATCGGCGCGGCGATCGCGGACGAGCTTGCGTCGCTCGGCGCCACCGTGATCGGCACGGCCACCACCGACGCCGGCGCGCAGGCGATCGGCGAACGCCTGGCAGCGCACGGCGGCCACGGCCGCATGCTCAACGTCACCGACGGCGCGGCGATCGAAACGCTGATCGACGGCATCGCGAAAGAGTTCGGCGGCGTCTCCATCCTCGTCAACAACGCCGGCATCACGCGCGACAACCTGCTGATGCGGATGAAGGAAGAAGACTGGCAGGCCATCCTCGACACCAACCTGTCGAGCGTGTTCCGCACGTCCAAGGCCGTGATGCGCGGGATGATGAAGGCGCGCAAGGGCCGCATCATCAACATCGCCTCGGTCATCGGCGTCACCGGCAATGCGGGGCAGGCCAACTACGCCGCCGCCAAGGCCGGCATCATCGCTTTCAGCAAGTCGCTGGCGAAGGAAATCGGCAGCCGCGGCATCACCGTGAACGTGGTGGCCCCGGGCTTCATCGCCACCGACATGACCCGCGACCTGCCCGAGGACGCCAAGGCCGCCCTGGTCGGCCAGATCGCGCTGGGCCGCCTCGGCGAACCGGCCGACATCGCCCGCGCCGTGGCCTTCCTGGCCGGCCCGGCCGCTGCCTACATCACCGGCGAAACCCTGCACGTCAACGGCGGCATGTACATGCCTTGACCACCCGGCGCCCCGGGCCTTCACGCCCTGGCCGCCGATGCCCCGCCACCCCTGTTTCCACTACACTACCCGCCTGAACAGACTCCGGGAGGAGCGCAATCCATGAGCAGCATCGAAGAACGCGTCAAGAAGATCGTGATCGAACAGCTTGGCGTCAAGGAAGAAGAAGTGACCAACAGCGCTTCGTTCGTCGACGATCTCGGCGCCGACTCGCTCGACACCGTCGAACTGGTGATGGCCCTCGAAGAAGAGTTCGAGTGCGAGATCCCGGACGAAGAGGCCGAGAAGATCACCTCGGTGCAGCAGGCGATCGACTACATCAAGGCGCACGTCAAGGCCTGATCCGGCCAAGGCGTCGCAAACCACGGGGCCGCACATGCGGCCCTGTGCGTTTACGGCAAAGCAATCAGTAAGGAGCGTCTATGCGTCGCGTCGTCGTAACGGGAATGGGCATCGTCTCGCCGCTGGGCAACGACCTGGCGAGCACGTGGGACGGCATCGTCAACGGGCGTTCGGGCATCGGCCCGATCACGCATTTCGATGCGTCCACCCTCACCACGCGCATCGCCGGTGAAGTGCGCGACTTCGACATCTCCCGCTGGGTGGGGCCGAAGGACGCGCGCAAAATGGATGAGTTCATCCACTACGGCGTGGCCGCCTCGCTGATGGCGCTGGAAGACTCCGGCATCGTCGTCGACGATTCGAACGCCGAACGCATCGGCGCGCTGATCGGCTCCGGCATCGGCGGCCTGCTCGGCATCGAAGAACAGACGATCAAGGCGCACGAAACCAGCCTGCGCAAGATCTCGCCGTTCTACGTGCCCAGCACGATCATCAACATGGTCCCGGGCCAGGTGTCGCTGATCACCGGCGCGAAGGGCCCCAATTTCTCCGCGGTCTCCGCCTGCGCCACGTCCAACCATTCCATCGGCATGGCGATGCGGCTCATCCAGTACGGCGACGCCGACATGATGTTCGCCGGCGGCGCCGAACGCGGCAGCACCCCCACGTCCGTCGGCGGCTTCTGCTCGATGAAGGCGATGTCAACGCGCAACGACGACCCGACGCGCGCCTCGCGCCCGTGGGACGCCGCGCGCGACGGCTTCGTGCTCGGCGACGGCGCGGGCATCCTGATGCTCGAGGAATACGAACACGCGAAGAAGCGCGGCGCGCGCATCTATTGCGAGCTCGCCGGCTTCGGCGCCAGTTCCGATGCGTTCCACATGACGGCCCCGAGCGAGGACGGCGACGGCCCCGCGCGCTGCATGGCGGCGGCGTTCAAGGACGCGAAGATCAACGCCGACCAGATCGGTTACCTCAACGCGCACGGCACCTCCACGCCGCTGGGCGACGTCGCCGAAACGCTGGCGATCAAGCGCGCGCTGGGCGACCACGCGTACAAGACGATGGTCAGCTCCACCAAGTCGATGACGGGCCATCTGCTCGGCGCGGCGGGCGGCGCGGAAGCGATCTTCTCCGTGCTCGCGCTGCACCACGGCATCATCCCGCCGACGATCAACCTGGAAAACCCGGGCGAAGGCTGCGACCTGGACTACGTGCCCAACACGGCGCGCCAGCACCAGGTGGACGTCGCCGTGTCGAACGGCTTCGGTTTCGGCGGCACCAACGGGACGCTCGTGTTCCGTCGGATCTGATCGACATTTGCTGATCCCAACTCGCTGAGAGGCGGCTGCGTGCTCGTCACCCGACCGCTGGATCCCGCGCTCGACCTGCTCGCGCTGCACCGGCTGGCGCCCACGCGCTATCCGGTGCTGCTCGAATCCAGCGCGCACGGCACGGCGCAAGGGCGCTGGGACCTGTTGCTCGCGACCGATGGCGGCGTGTTGCGCCTGGATCCCGACGGCGTCGTGCGCGACGAGCACGGACAGGCCCATCCCGGCGGTTTCCTCGACGCGCTCGATCGCGCCTGGTCCGCGTTGCACCTGCCGCGCGAAGAACCGCGCTGGCCGTTCCGCGGCGGCTGGGCCTTGTGCCTGGCGTACGAACTGGCGGGCGAAGTCGAACAGGTGCTCCACTTGCCGACGGCGCCGGGCGCCATGCCCGTCGCATGCGCGTTGCGTTGCCCCGCCGCGATCCTGCGCGACCACGCCACCGGCGAATGCGTGGCGATCGCCGAATCCGGCCACGCCGCGTGGCTCGACCAGATTGCCGACGACATCGCGGCGACCAGCGCGTTGCCGCCGTTGCCCGAATGGCGCGCGCCGACGTCGCTCGACGAAGACGCCGCCGAACGCTTCACCGATGGTGTCGTGCGCGTGCTCGGGCACCTCGCCGCCGGCGACGTCTTCCAGGCGAACCTGTCGCGCGGTTGGCGCGCCACGTTCGATGCACCGCTCGCGCCCGCCGCGTTGCATGCACGGTTGCGCGCGGCCAATCCCGCACCGTTCGCCGGCCTGTTCGCGGGCGACGGCTGGGCGGTGGTGAGTTCCTCGCCCGAACGCCTCGTCTCGATCCGCGGCGACGCCGTTGAAACGCGCCCCATCGCCGGCACGCGCCCGCGCACGCCGGGCGACGACGATGCCGAACGCATCCGCGAACTCGTCGGCCACCCGAAGGAACGCGCCGAGCACGTGATGCTGATCGACCTCGAACGCAACGACCTCGGCCGCGTGTGCGTGGCGGGCAGCGTGGAAGTCGACGAACTGATGACGGTGGAAAGCTACGCGCACGTGCACCACATCGTGAGCAACGTGCGCGGGCGCCTGACGCCCGACGCCACGCCCGGCGCCGTGATCCGCGCGGTGTTCCCCGGCGGCACGATCACCGGCTGCCCGAAAGTGCGCTGCATGCAGATCATCGCCGCGCTGGAAGGGCAGGGGCGCGGCGCGTACACCGGTGCGTTCGGCTGGCTCAACCGCGACGGCGACCTCGACCTCAACATCCTGATCCGCAGCGCGGCGCTGGAAGGCGACACGCTGCGCTTCCGCACCGGGGCGGGCATCGTGATCGACTCCGATCCGCAGCGCGAACTCGACGAAACGCGCGCGAAGGCCCGCGGCCTGCTGCGCGCGCTGGGCGCGGGCGAATGAGCGCGACGCGCGAAGCGCTGTTCGAAGGCGCAACGCGCATCGACGCGTGGCCCGGCGACGCGCGCGCCACCGCGTACGGCGACGGCCTGTTCGAAACGATGCGCGTGCATCGCGGCGTCGTGCCGTGGGCCGACGCGCATCGCGCGCGTCTCGAAGCGGGTGCGAAACGGCTCGGCCTCTCGCTGCCTGCGCGCGAATCGGTGGACGCTGCCGCTGCCGGATTGTTCGACGACGGCGGGGACGGTGTCCTGAAACTGCTCGTCTCGCGCGGCGGCGGCGGACGCGGCTATGCGCCGATCGCGGACACCGCGCCGTTGTGGCGCCTCTCGCGCCATGCATTGCCGGCGCCCGCGCGGGCCGGGGGACTCGTCCTGCGTTGGTGCGACCTGCGCCTGTCGGCGCAGCCGGCGCTGGCGGGAATGAAGCACTGCAATCGCCTGGAGCAGGTACTCGCGCGCGCCGAATGGCAGGACGCCGGCATCGACGAAGGCCTGCTGTGCGATGTGGACGGCCACGTGATCGGTGCGACGTCGGCCAACGTGTTCGTGCTGCACGGGACGCGCTGGACCACGCCGGCCCTGGACCGCTGCGGCGTGGCGGGCGTGTGCCGCGCGTTCGTGCTCGGCGCCACCGGCGCGGTGGAGGCCCGGGTGTCGCCGGAGGATATCGGGACTGCCGACGCCGTCCTGCTGTGCAACGCGGTGCGCGGTATTCTCCCGGTCGCCCGGCTGGACGCGCGCGCATGGGCGATGCACCCCGCGGTCGCGGGCCTGCAACGCGACCTGGCGCGCGCGCATCCGGCCTTCCCGTTGCCACAGGAGCTTGCGTGAGCACATCGCGTCGACGATCGCGCCGCGGTCGCAACAAGGTGTCCGGACTGTCGAAGGTGTTCCTCCTGCTGGTCCTCGTCGCGCTGGTCGCCGGCGGCGCCTGGCTGTGGCAGCGCTACACCGGCTTCGCCGACACGCCGCTGGCGGGCCTGGAAACCGGCGACACGCTGGTGGTCGAACGCGGTGATTCGCTGGCCACGGTGGTCGCGCACCTGCGCGCGTCCGGGGTGCAGGCGGGCCATCGCCTGGAATGGCAGGCGCTGGCCGGGCAACTGGGCGCGGCCAACAAGATCCAGGTCGGCGAATACGCGCTCGAGCCCGGCACCACGCCGCGCGCGCTGCTGCTGGCGATGCGCGACGGCAAGGTGATCAGCAAGCGCTTCACGATCGTGGAGGGCTGGAACATCCGCGAGCTGCGCGCCGCGCTCGCGCGCAACCAGGACCTCGCGCACGAAACGAAGGACATGACCGACGCCGCGCTGATGTCCGCGCTCGGCCACGCGGGCCAGCATCCGGAAGGCCGCTTCCTGCCGGAGACCTACCAGTTCGTGCGCGGCGACAGCGACCTCGATGTGTTGCGTCGCGCCTACGCCGCGATGGAACGTGCGCTCGCGCAAGCCTGGGACGCGCGCGCACCGGACACCGTGCTGCGCTCGGCCGACGAGGCGTTGATCCTCGCGTCCATCGTCGAAAAGGAAACGGGCGTGGCGGACGAACGCCCGCAGATCGCCGGCGTGTTCGCGCGTCGCTTGAAGATGGGCATGCGCCTGCAGACCGATCCCACCGTCATCTACGGCATGGGCGCGACGTACGCCGGCAACATCCGGCGCGCGGACCTGCTCGCCGACACGCCGTACAACACCTACGTGCGCGCGGGCCTGCCGCCCACGCCGATCGCGATGCCCGGCATGCAAGCGCTGCAGGCGGCGACCAACCCGGCGGCGGGCGAGGCGATCTACTTCGTCGCGGTGGGCGATGGCAGCGGGCGCCACGTGTTCACGCGTTCGCTGGCCGACCACCAGGCCGCGGTGCGCGCCTACCTCGCGCGGTATCGCGCGCAACGGCAGCAGGCGCGATGAGCGACCTGCGCACGCATCCGCGGTTCGTGACCGTCGAGGGCGGCGAGGGCGCCGGCAAGACCACCGTGCTCAACGCGCTGCGCAAGGTGCTGGAAGAAAGCGGCGCGGAAGTCGTCTGCACGCGCGAGCCGGGCGGCACGCCGCTCGCCGAACGCATCCGCGCGCTGCTGCTGGATCCGCACCACGAAGCGCCCGCGCCGGAAACCGAACTCCTGCTGATGTTCGCCGCGCGCGTGCAGCACGTGCGCGAACTCATCCTGCCGGCGCTGGAGCGCGGCGCATGGGTGCTGAGCGATCGGTTCACCGATTCCAGTTACGCCTACCAGGGGGGCGGGCGCGGACTGGACGTGGCGCTGATCGCCGACCTGGAACGTCGCGTCGTCGGCCTGCGCCCCGGACTGACGCTGCTGCTCGATCTCGGTGTGCACCAGGGCCGCGAACGCATGCAGGTGCGCGACGCCGCGCCCGATCGCATCGAGCGCGAGCGGGACGAGTTCTTCGAGACGGTGCGTGCCGCGTACCTGGCGCGGGCGCAGGCCGAACCGCAGCGCATCCGCGTTGTCGATGCGTCATCGAGCGCGGCGGACGTTGCGTATCGCGCGAGCGCATTGCTGCAGCACTACCTCGGCGTCGCGCCATGAACCCGTTGCCGCCGCTCGCGCCCTGGCAAGCCCGCGCGTATGCGCATCTCGTATCGATCCTGGAAGCAGGGCGGCTCGGGCACGGCGTGCTGTTCTGCGGTCCGGCGGGCCTGGGCAAGCGCGCGGTCGCCGAGCGCCTGGCGCAGCGCGCGTTGTGCCGCGCGCCATTGCCGAACGGCGATCCATGCAACGCCTGCCGGTCGTGCCAGTTGTTCGCCGCCGGCACGCACCCGGACTTCGGCCTGGTGTCCTTCATCTTCAACAAGGAAGGGACGAAGCTGCGCACGGAGATCGTGATCGAGCAGATCCGTTCGCTGTCGGAACGCCTCGCGCTCACGCCGCAATATGGCGGCGCCCAGGTCGCGATCCTCGACCCGGCTGACGCGATCAACCACGCGGCCGCCAACGCTTTGCTCAAGACGCTCGAAGAACCGCAACCCGATCGTTATCTCTGGCTGGTCAGCGCGCATCCGCAACGCTTGTCGGCGACGATCCGCAGTCGCTGCCAGCGCGTGGAATTCCGGTTGCCGCCGATCGAGGAAGCGCAGGCCTGGCTCGCCACGCAAGGGCACAGCGTCGCACTGGCTGCCGAAGCGCTGGAAGCGGCGCGCGGCCATCCGGGCCTCGCCGATGCGTGGCTGCGGGGCGAGGGGCTGGCGGTGCGTCGCCAGGTCGCGGCCGACCTGGACAAGCTCGCGCGCGGGACCGCCGGCGCGGTGGAGACCGCGCAAGCCTGGGTGGCCGATGAATACGCCGCGCTGCGTTTGAGCCATGCGGCGGACCTCGCGCTGGCGCAGGCCGCGCGCTTGACCGATCCAAGGGGAACCCGCAGGCTGGCTGCGTGGTTCGACGCCGCGAACCGCACGCGCGACCTGTTGCGGACCACCGTGCGCGCGGACCTCGCGGTCACGGAATTGCTGATGGCGTGGCGCGGCGATGCGCCCGTTTCGAAAGGGGGCAGGGCATGAGTTCAGTCGCAGGAGCCGGTGGCGCACGACAGGGCATCCTGTCGCTCGCGATCAAGGACAAGGCAGCGCTCTACAACGCGTACATGCCCTACCTGAAATCGGGCGGCATCTTCGTGCCGACGCCCAAGCGCTACTTCCTCGGCGACGAGGTCTTCCTGCTGCTGACCCTGCTCGAAGAGAAGGACCGCCTGCCCGTGGCCGGCAAGGTGGTGTGGGTGACGCCGCCGGGCGCGCAGGGCAATCGCGCGGCCGGCATCGGCGTGCAGTTCGCCGACAGTGCCGAAGGCGAAGCGGTGAGGCACAAGATCGAAACCATCCTGGCCGGCACGCTCACGGCGGACAAGCCGACGCACACGATGTAGGTGCGCGTCAGCGCAGTTGCGGTGAATCCCAACCGGGGCGCGGCGCGAATCGATCGCCGTGCACGGCCTGCAACGCTTTCAACTTCGCCAGCAGCACGTCGGCGCCCGTCGCGCGGATGTAGGCGATCGGGCCGCCGCGGAACGGCGCGAACCCTGTGCCGAAGATCACGCCCGCATCCAGCAGGTCCGCATCCGCCACCACGCCGTCGTGCAGCGCGGCGACGGCTTCGTTGAGCAACGGCAGGATCAGGCGATCCTCGAGGTCGTCGGGCGCCTTGTAGTCCTTCGGCAGTTCCGGCTTGCGCGGCTTGCCTTCTTCCCACGCGTAGAAGCCCTGGCCGTCCTTCTTGCCGCGCTTGCCCGACGCGAGCTTGTTCTCCAGGCCCGGCGGGATCGACAGACCGAGGAACGGCGCGAGTTCGTGGCCCACGCCCGCGGCGACATCCAGGCCGACGGTATCGACGAGTTCGATCGGCCCCATCGGCATGCCGAACTTCACGGCGGCCTTGTCGATCTCCGGCCCCGGGATGCCTTCGGCGTACGCGGCCATCGCTTCGAGCATGTAGGGGAACAGCACGCGGTTGACCAGGAACCCCGGCGTGCCCGCCACCGGCACCGGCAGCTTGTCGATCGCGCGGCAGAACGCGGCCAGGCGCTTGCCGGTCTCTTCGGCCATCGTGTCGTGGTGGATGATTTCCACCAGCGGCATCAGCGCGACCGGGTTGAAGTAATGCAGGCCGGCGAACCGTTCCGGGTGCGCGATGTGGCCGCGCAGTTCGGTCAACGGAATCGACGAGGTGTTGGTGGTGAGCAGCGCGTCGGGCTTGAGGCGCGGTTCCACTTCGGCGTAGAGCGCGCGCTTGGCCTCGGGTTGCTCGATGATCGCTTCGATCACCAGGTCCGCGGTCTGCACGCCATCGCCGTGCAGGTCGCCGCGCAGGCGCGCCGCGACCGCGGGACGTCGCGCGGCGTCCTTGATGCGCTTGGCGAACATGTCCTGCGCGCGCTGCAACGCCCGGTCGATGAAACGCTGTTCGCGATCGGCCAGCGTGACCTCGAAGCCCTTGTAGGCCGACCACGCCGCGATGTCGCCGCCCATCACGCCGGCGCCGACGACGTGCACGCACACGATGCCGTGGTCCTTGCCGCCCAGGCCCTTCAGGCGTTCCTGCAGGAAGTACACGCGGATCAAATTGCGCGCGGTAGGCGTGGACGCGAGCTTGACGACGGACTTGCGTTCGGCGCCGAGCAGCGACTGGATGCCGCCGCCGCTGCGCCGCCAGGTTTCGATGAGCGTGTAAGGCGCGGGGTAGTGTTCGCGACGCGCCTTGCGCGCAACCTGCTTGGCCAGCATCGGCGCGAGGATCTGTCGCGCGGGCCACGTGTTGGTGAGCCATGCAAGCGCGCGTTGCTTGAACGGACGCGTCGTGCCGCGGCGCGCGAGTTCGACGGCCGCGTCGGTGAGCATCGCCGGTTCGACCACCTTGTCGACCAGGCCCATCGCGCGCGCCGCGGAAGCCGACAACGTGCGGCCGGTCAGCATCATGTCGAACGCCGCCGGTGCACCCACCAGCCGCGGCAGGCGCACGCTGCCGCCCCAACCCGGGTAGATGCCGAGTTTCACTTCGGGCAGGCCGATGCGCGTGGAGGGATCATTGGTGGCGACGCGATAGCGACAGGCCAGCGCGATCTCGGTGCCGCCGCCCATGCAGTGGCCGTGGATCGCGGCGACCGTGGGGCAGCGCAGTTCGGCCAGCCGCTGGAACACCTGCTGCCCGCGACGGATCGCGTCGCCGACCGTGCCCTTCTCGTCGAAGGCCTGGAATTCCTTGATGTCGGCGCCCGCGATGAAGCCGGCGACCTTGGCCGAGCGGATCACCAGGCCCTTCGGCGGATCCAGCGCCAGCCGTTCCAGCAGCGCGTCCAGTTCGAACAGCACGTCCTGCGACAGCGTGTTCACGCCCTGTCCGGCGCGGTCGAAGCTCAGCACCAGCACGCCGTCGGCCGCGCTTTCGACGCGCCAGTGCTGGAAGCGCAGACCATCGAGTCCAGCGAGCATGGGACCATCCGACAGGGTACGGGGGAGGGGGCTATGATCCCGGCCGCGTTTGAGTCCCGTCAATGCCGCCCCCATTAGAGTCGCGTGAAGCCCGCCGCGACGCGGCCGGGCGGTGAACTTTCCTGGACATCGACTGTCCCAAGGCCCGGCCATGCGCCGAGCGACCACTGCAGGAGCCCGGCGCGGCGATGGCCACCGACAACGAAACACAGGAACTCGACCAGGCGCTCGTGGCCCGGGTGCAGCGCGGCGACAGCCTCGCCTTCGACCTGCTGGTGCGCAAATACCAGCACCGGATCGCGGCGCTGATCTCGCGTTACATCAAGGACTGGAGCGAAGTGCAGGACGTCGCGCAGGAAACCTTCATCCGCGCCTATCGCGCGATCGGGAACTTCCGCGGCGACGCCCAGTTCTACACGTGGCTCCACCGGATCGCAGTGAACACCGCAAAGAACCACCTTGTCGCCAACAACCGCCGCCCGCCGACCGACGACATCGACGTCTCCGACGCCGAACACTTCGATTCCGGGATCCGCCTCCGCGACAACGACACCCCGGAACGCGAACTGATGCGCCAGGAAATCGAAACCGCCGTGATGCGCGTGGTCGACAAGCTTCCCGCCGAACTGCGCGAAGCGATCACGCTGCGCGAGGTGGAAGGCCTGAGTTACGAAGAGATCGCCGAGCGGATGCAATGCCCCATCGGCACGGTGCGTTCCCGCATCTTCCGTGCGCGCGATGCGATCGACGAAGCCCTGCGCCCCTTGCTCGACACCGAACCGAAACGCGAGCGTGCCTCCCGATGACCACGACCAGCCACCCGACCTCCGATCGCGAAGCGCTGAGCGCGTTGTTCGACGGCGAACTCGCCGGCGACGCGGCCCGTTTCGCCCTCAAGCGCCTCGACCACGACCAGGACTGGCGCGACAGCTGCGAGCGCTGGCAGGTCGTCGGCGATGTGCTGCGCGGCGCAGCCAATCCGCGCATGCCGTCCACGTTCGCCGCACGCGTGCACGATGCGTTGCGCGCCTCGGCCCCCGCACCCGTTGCCAAGCCCGCTTCCACGCGTCGCTGGGGCACGGTGGCGCTCGCTGCGTCCGCGGCGATGGTCGCGTTCTTCCTCGCGCGCTTGCCGCACACCGCGGATGCCCCTGCATCGGCGCCCACCGTCGCCTCTTCCGCGGGCAACACCGCGCCCGCGCGCGACATGGCCGCAACGCAGCCCGCCGCGCGCACGCCGAAGGTGCCCACGGCACCGGACCAGGCGGGCGATCCGTCCGCCGTGCAGCTCGTCGGCGCCAGCGTGGCGCTCGCTTCCGCCACGCGCCAGGCCAGCCAGCGCCGCGCACCGCAACGTGCGCAGCGCAATGCCGCGCCGCCTGCGACGGTGCGTTCGCCGGTCACCGCCGATGTCGTCGGTGCGGATGTCGTCGGTGCGGACGTCGTCGACATCGCCGTGGCCGATGTGCGCCCCGCAACGCCGCCCAACGTATTGACCACCGCGACGCCGTTCGATGCCAACGCCGCGCGCCCGTGGCCGCGTGCCGTGTTGCCGCAATACAGCGGCAGCGCCGCGCTGTCGGCGGACTACGTGCAGGCGCCGTCCTTCTATCCCTTCGTCCCGCGCGTGCCCGCGGACACCGCAGCGCCTGCCGCGAACGAAGACATCGCACCGCAATCGCCCTGAGCCCGAGCCACTTCCGCCCACGCATTCCCCTTCCCTGATCGAGGATGCCTCCCCGATGCGCGCCGCACTCCGTCCTGTCTTCCGCAATGCCCTGCTGGTGGCCGCGACGGCCACCGCGACCACCGCGGTGCTCGTCGCCACCGACGTGATGCCGAACGCGAACGCGCAGACCACCGCGCCCGCCACGCCCGCGCCGCAGATGGTCTCGGGCCTGCCCGATTTCACGAACCTCGTCGACCAGGTCGGTCCGGCGGTCGTCAACGTCGAAGCCGACATCAACGGCGGAGCGAAGGACCAGCCGGCGACGGACGACGACGAAGACATGCCCGAATTCTTCCGGCGCTTCTTCGGCCCCGGCATGCCGATGCCGCAGATGCCGCCCGGCGGACGCGGGCAGGGCGTGTCGATGGGCACCGGCTTCCTGATCTCGCCCGACGGTTACGTGCTCACCAACCACCACGTGGTCGACGGCGCGGATGAAGTGAAGGTGCGCCTGTCGGATCGTCGCGAATTCACCGCGAAGGTCGTCGGCAGCGACGAACAATCCGACGTCGCGCTGCTCAAGATCGCCGCCACCAATCTCCCGTCGCTGCGCATCGGCGATTCGCGCGCGCTGCGCCCGGGGCAGTGGGTGGTCGCGATCGGGTCGCCGTTCGGGCTCGATCATTCCGTCACCGCCGGCATCGTGAGCGCGGTGGGCCGTTCCAATCCGTACGCCAACCAGCAATACGTGCCTTTCATCCAGACCGACGTCGCGATCAACCGCGGCAACTCCGGTGGCCCGCTGCTCGACACGCGCGGCCAGGTGGTCGGCATCAACTCGCAGATCTTCAGCAATTCCGGCGGCTACATGGGCGTGAGCTTCGCGATCCCGATCGACGTGGCGATGAACGCCGTCGACCAGCTCAAGCGCAGCGGCCGCGTCAGCCGTGGCCTGCTCGGCATCGGCCTGGAGGGCATCGACAACGACCAGGCCCGCGCACTCGGCCTGCCCGACACGCGCGGCGCGCTCGTGCGCGAAGTGCAACCGGGCGGCGGCGCCGCGAAGGCCGGCGTGCAGCGCCTCGACGTGATCCGCGCATTCAACGGCACGCCGATCGAAGACGCCTCGTCGCTGCCGCCGCTGGTGGGCGCGCTGCCCCCGGGTGCGAAGACCACGCTGACGATCATGCGCGACGGCAAGTCGCGCGACGTGACCGTGGTGCTGGGCGAACTGGATGCCGGCCCGCGCACCATCCCCACGTCCGCCACGCCGGCGCCCACGCACGACAACCCGCTCGGCATCGTCGGCGAAGACCTCGACCAGGCGCAGCGTCGCCAGCTCGGGCTGGACGCGGGCGAGGGCGTGGCGATCGCGCGCATCGAAGGCCTCGCCGCGCGTCGCGCCGGCCTGCAGCCCGGCGACGTGATCCTCGCGGTGGGCCGCAATTCCGTCGGCACCCGCGCCGCGCTCGACCGCGAACTGCGCGCGCTGAAGGCCGGCGACACGGCGATGCTGCTCGTGCAGCGCGGCGGCAGCAGCCGCTATGTCGCCGTCACCCCGCGTCCCGCCAGCACGCCCAGCGAGCAATAACAAGCGATACACCCGCCCATCCGGCTGCCCCGTTGCCCTGATCCCCCCACGGGGCGGCGGGGCAGCCGTGCGATAATGCCGCGCTTTTTCACGCCCGGCCTTCAATGCAGCTCATTCGCAACTTCTCGATCATCGCCCACGTCGACCACGGCAAGTCGACGCTGGCCGACCGCATCATCCAACTCTGTGGCGGCCTGGAGGCGCGCGAGATGGAGGCGCAGGTGCTCGACTCCAATCCGATCGAGCGCGAGCGCGGCATCACCATCAAGGCCCAGTCCGTGTCGCTGCCGTACACCGCGCGCGACGGCGTGACCTACCAGTTGAACTTCATCGACACGCCCGGCCACGTGGACTTCAGCTACGAAGTCTCGCGTTCGCTCGCCGCGTGCGAAGGCGCGCTGCTCGTCGTCGACGCCGCGCAGGGCGTCGAGGCCCAGTCGGTCGCCAACTGCTACACCGCGGTCGAGCAGGGCCTGGAAGTCGTCCCGGTCCTCAACAAGATCGACCTGCCCACCGCCGACATCGACCGCGTCAAGAAGGAAATCGAAGCCGTCATCGGCATCGACGCCGAAGACGCGGTGGCCATCAGCGCCAAGACCGGCCTCAACGTCGTCGACGTGCTCGAAGCCATCGTCAAGCGCATCCCGCCGCCGGTGCCGCGCGACACCGACAAGCTGCAGGCGCTGATCATCGATTCGTGGTTCGACAACTACCTCGGCGTCGTCAGCCTCGTGCGCGTGATGCAGGGCGAGATCGTGCCCGGCGCGAAGATGCTGGTGATGTCCACCGGCCGCACGCACCAGGTCGAAGGCGTCGGCGTGTTCACCCCGAAGCGCAAGCCGCTGAAGAAACTCGGCGCGGGCGAAGTGGGCTGGATCACCGCCTCGATCAAGGACGTGCACGGCGCGCCGGTCGGCGACACGCTCACGCTCGCCAACGATCCGGCCG
Organism: Lysobacter helvus; assembly: GCF_018406645.1. Taxonomy (NCBI): domain Bacteria; kingdom Pseudomonadati; phylum Pseudomonadota; class Gammaproteobacteria; order Lysobacterales; family Lysobacteraceae; genus Lysobacter; species Lysobacter helvus. The sequence goes on along the minus strand of NZ_AP024546.1, from coordinate 216,142 downwards.
CCAAGCCGCTGCCCGGCTTCCAGGAAATGCAGCCGCGCGTGTTCGCGGGCCTGTTCCCCGTGGATGCCGAGGACTACCCCGCGCTGCGCGAAGCGCTGGAAAAACTGCGCCTCAACGACGCCGCCCTGCGCTTCGAACCCGAAAGCTCCGAGGCCATGGGCTTCGGTTTCCGCTGCGGCTTCCTCGGCATGCTGCACCTGGAGATCGTGCAGGAGCGCCTGGAGCGCGAATACAACCTCAACCTGATCACCACCGCGCCCACGGTGATCTACGAAGTGCTCAAGACCGACGGCACCGTGATGCCGCTGGACAACCCGGCCAAGCTCCCGCCGGTGAACCACATCGAGGAGATCCGCGAACCGATCATCCGCGCCAACGTGCTCACGCCGCCGGACTACGTCGGCAACGTGATCACCCTGTGCGAGGAAAAGCGCGGCTCGCAGGTCGGCATCACGTACATGGGCAGCCAGGTGCAGATCAGCTACGAGCTGCCGATGGCCGAAGTGGTGCTCGACTTCTTCGACCGCCTCAAGTCGGTCTCGCGCGGCTATGCCTCGCTGGACTACCACTTCGTGCGGTTCCAGGCTGGCCCGTTCGTGCGCGTGGATACGTTGATCAACGGCGACAAGGTGGATGCGCTGTCCATCATCACCCACCGTGCGCACGCCGATCGCCGGGGACGCGACCTGACCGAGAAGATGCGCGAGCTGATCCCGCGGCAGATGTTCGACGTGGCGATCCAGGCCGCGGTCGGCTCGCAGATCATTTCGCGCAGCACGGTCAAGGCGCTGCGCAAGAACGTGCTGGCCAAGTGCTACGGCGGCGATGCCTCCCGCAAGAAGAAGCTCCTCGAGAAGCAGAAAGAGGGCAAGAAGCGGATGAAGCAGGTCGGACGCGTGGAAATCCCCCAGGAGGCGTTCCTCGCCGTCCTGCAGGTCGACAACAAGTAAGCTGCGCCCGACGGGCCGGTAAAAGGAGCAGGCATGATTGCGTGGTTCGAGAAGGTCCTGGTGGGGCTGACCCTGCTCACCGGCCTCATCTGGTTGGTGGACCGCCTGTTCTTCGCCAAGCGCCGCGCCGAGCGCGCCGGCCTGCTGGACGAGAAGGAACCCATCCTCGTCGACTATTCGCGTGCGTTCTTCCCGGTCCTGGCCCTGGTGCTGGGGTTGCGCAGCTTCGTCGCCGAGCCGTTCAAGATCCCGTCCAGCTCGATGATGCCCACGCTGCTGATCGGCGACTTCATCCTGGTCAACAAGTTCGCCTACGGCCTGCGGCTGCCGATCAACAACCACAAGTTCCTCGCCATCGGCGAACCCAAGCGGGGCGACGTGGTGGTCTTCCGCCCGCCGCACCATCCCGACCAGGACTGGATCAAGCGCGTCATCGGCCTGCCCGGCGACACGGTGGCCTACCGGGCCAACACCGTGTACGTGAACGGTGTCCCGATGCGCTACGCGAAGATCGGCAACTATGTCGGCAAGGGCCAGGGCGCGGACATGACCGGGGCCGACCTGTTGCAGGAACAGCTGCCGGGTCGCCCGCACGACGTCCTCGAACGCGAGGATTCGGCGTACTTCACCCAGCAGGGCGAGGGGGAGTGGACGGTGCCGCCGGGGCAGTATTTCGTCATGGGCGACAATCGTGATAATTCTGAGGACAGTCGCTTCTGGGAAGTGCACTTCCTGCCGGAGGAAAACCTCCGCGGCAAGGCCTTCCTGATCTGGTTGAACTGGGACTGGAGCGCGGGCGGGGTGGATTTCTCGAGGATGGGGTCGAGCATCCCGTAACGGGCACGAATTTCGGGTATGGGGAAGGGGATCCAAATGAAGCGCACGCAACGCGGCATCACGCTGTTGGGGTTCATCGCCATCCTCGCGGTGGCGGGCATTTTCATCTACGTCGGGATGAAGGTGATCCCGATGTACACCGAGTACTACGCCGTCAAGAAGTCCATGCAGGGCCTGGCCCTGGAGCCCGGCATCAACAACGCCGGGACCGACAAGATTCGCAACCTGTTCTTCCGCCGCCTCTACGTGAACTACTCGGAGAACGTGAAGGCGGAGAACGTCAAGATCGAGCGCATGGGCGGCGGCTGGAAGATGACGGTGAAGTACGAAGTGCGCCGTCCGCTGATCTCCAACCTCGACGTCGTCGGCAACTTCGAGAACGTGCAGGAACTCACCCACGGTGGCCCGTCCGACTGACGGGGCGCCGCGGCTGCCCGGGGTCGAATTCACCGACCCCGGCTTGCTCGTCCAGGCGCTCACCCACCGCAGCGCCGCGTCCATCCACAACGAGCGGCTGGAATTCCTCGGCGACGCGCTCGTCAACCTGATCGTCGCCGAAGCCCTCTACGCGCACTGGCCGAAGGCCGACGAAGGCACGCTTACCCGCGCCCGCGCCGAACTCGTGCGCGAGTCCTCGCTGGCCGCCATCGCGCGGCACATGCAGCTGGGCGAAAAGCTGATCCTGGGCCCCGGCGAGATGAAGTCCGGCGGCCATCGCCGCGACTCGATCCTGGCCGACGCGCTGGAAGCGATCATCGGCGCCATCCACCTGGATGCCGGCTTCGAAGCGTGCCGCGCCGCCGTCCTGCCCTGGTTCGAAGCGGCCATCGCCGCGCTGCCGCCGCCCAACAAGCTCGGCAAGGACGGCAAGACGCGCCTGCAGGAATGGGTGCAGGCGCGCCAGAAGCCGCTGCCGGTCTACCGCCTGCTGGCCGAATCCGGCGACGAACACGCCAAGCAGTTCAGCGTGGCCTGCACGCTGGCCGATCCGCCGATGGAGTGCGTGGGCGAGGGACATTCGCGCCGCGCCGCCGAGCAGGTCGCCGCGGAACGCATCCTCGCCACGCTCGATCCCAACTGACGCGCGTTGCAGCGCCTCGTTTTGGCGAGAATCGCGGGCGCCGGCAGGGCCGCGGGCTTAGAATCCCCGCATGACAGACCTCCCCTCCCACCGCGCCGGCCACGTCGCCGTGATCGGCCGCCCGAACGTGGGCAAGTCGACGCTCGTCAACGCCCTCGTCGGCTTCAAGATCAGCATCACCTCCAACCGTCCGCAGACCACGCGCCACCGGCTGCTCGGCATCGCCTCGTTCCCGCACGGCCAGTTGCTGCTGGTCGACACGCCCGGCCTGCACCGCGAGCAGAAGAAGGCGATGAACCGGATGATGAACCGCGCCGCCCGCGGCGCGCTGGAAGGCGTGGACGCCGCGCTGCTGGTGATCGAAGCCGGCCGCTGGGACGACGAAGACACGCTCGCCTACGAAGCGCTGAAGGAGGCCGGCGTGCCGGTGGTGCTGGCGGTCAACCAGGTCGATCGCATCAAGGACAAGGGCAAGCTGCTGCCGTTCCTCGCCGAGGTGGCGAAGGATCGCGAGTTCGCGGCCGTGCATCCGATCTCCGCGCTCAAGCGCAAGGGGCTCGAAGACCTCGTCGACAGCCTGCTGCCGCTCGTGCCGGAGCAAGCCGCGCTGTACGGCGAAGACGAAATCACCGACAAGAGCCAGCGCTTCCTCGCCGGCGAACTGGTGCGCGAACAACTGATGCGCCAGCTCGGCGCGGAACTGCCGTACGCCACCACCGTGGAGATCGAACAGTTCGCCGTCGACGGCAAGCTGCTGCGCATCGGCGCGGTGATCTGGGTGGAACGCGACGGGCAGAAGGCCATCGTGATCGGCAAGGGCGGCGAACGCCTGCGCGAGATCGGCACGCGCGCGCGCGGGCAGATGGAACGCCTGTTCGACAGCAAGGTGTTCCTGGAAACCTGGGTGCGCGTGCGCGAAGGCTGGTCGAACGACGAGGCCGCACTGCGCACGCTCGGCTACCACGACTGATCGCGCCCCCGCATCGCGTGCCACGCCGCTGACGCATGCGCATCGTCGACGAACCCGCCTACGTCCTGCACACGCGCGCCTGGCGCGAGACCAGCCTGCTCGTCGAAGTGCTGTCGCAGAACCACGGCCGCATGGGGCTGGTCGCGCGCGGCGTCGGCGGGCCGAAGCGCCACGTGCTGCGCGCCGCGTTGCAACCGTTGCAATACGTCCGCCTGGATTGCGTGCTGCGCGGCGAACTCGCGCAACTGCGCCAGGCAGAAGCGCTCGACGCCGCACCGCTGCTGCAGGGCGACGCCGCGCTCGCCGCGTTCTACGTCAACGAACTCGTGCTGCGCCTGGCGCCGCGCGGCGATCCGCATTCGGAGATCTTCGCGACCTACGGCCAGGTGCGCGCAGGCCTGGGCTCGGACGCACCGGTCGCGTGGACGCTGCGCCTGTTCGAACGCGACCTGCTCGAAGCCCTGGGCTTCGGCCTCGCGCTGGATGTCGATGTCGACGGCGTACCGATCGATCCCGCCGCGCGCTATCGCCTCGATCCCGAACAAGGCCCGCGCCGCGTCCGACACGACCGCGGGCAGGGCGACCGCGACACCGCCGCCACCGGATCGGCCTTGCTCGCGCTGGCGTCCGACGTCCAGCCCGGCCCGGAAGACCTCGCCAGCCTGCGCCGCGCCCTGCGCGACGTGCTGGCCCACCACCTCGGGCCGCGCGGGCTGAAGTCGTGGGACATGCTGGCCGAACTCGGGCGCTTGTCGCGCCCGCGAAATCCCTGAAGACGCCGGCCCCGCTATCCTCCCGCCGGTGAAGCCCCTGCGCCACGCCGTCGCCCTGCTGCTCGCGCTGTTCGCCGGCGTTGCGCACGCGCGCACGCTCGATGCCGACATCGCCCGCGTGCGCCTGCCCATCGCCACGCTCGAAGGCGTGCACGTGCACCTGGACTGGCCCGCGAATGCGACCGAAGGCGCATTGCACCTCACCGCCGCGCGCGTCGATGCGCCCGACCTCGGCGTGCATGCGCGCAACCTCGCGTGGACCTGTCCGTTGCGGCGTGCGCCGCGCGCAGGCTGGCAGTGCGACGGCACGTTGCGCAGCGGGCGCGACACGTTCGCGCTGTCGATCGCCTTCGATGCCGCCGATACGCGCGCGCGTTTCGGTCGCGGCCGCGGCGTGCTCGCCGTCGAACGCAATGCCGCCACGCCCGATCTCACCCGCGTCGATCTCGCGCAGGTGCCGATCGCCTGGGCGCAAGGCCTGTTGTCGCAGGCGTGGGCGGATGCGCGCCTGCAGGGCGGCACGCTCGACGGGCGCGTGGACGTGCGCAGCCCGAAACGCGGTCCGCTGCAGATCGCCGGTCATCTGCAAACGAACGGCCTGAAACTCGAAACCACCGACGCCAGCATCGCGGGCGACCATCTCGCCGGTGCGTTCGATTTCGACTACCGCATCAACGATGCGCCAACGCCGTCGCTGCTCACGCTCGACGGCACGCTGCGCGGCGGCGAATTCCTCGTCGGCACCACGTACGTCGCATTGCCCGCGACCCCGGTCGCGTTGTCGATCGCGGCCGAACATCGCGTCGGCGACGGCTGGCGCCTGCCGCGCCTCTCGTGGGACGACGGCAACGTGCTGCAAGTGACCGGCAGCGCTACGTTCGCCGAAGACGCGGCACTGCGCGCGCTCGATTTGCAGGTCCGCAGCCGCGACCTCGCCCCCGTGCGCGATCGCTACCTGTCCGGCGTGCTCGGCAACGCGGGCCTCGGCGAACTCGCGCTGTCCGGCGCGCTGGATGCGCACGTGCGCCTCGACGAATCCGGGTTGCGCGATTTCGTCGCGACGCCGCACGCGGTGGACATCGTCGATCCCGGCGGACGCTTCGCCTTCCATGGCCTCGACGGCGAACTGCGCTTCTCCGGCGACGCCGCCGAAACCAGTGCGCTGCGTTGGCACGACGGCGCGCTGTACGGCCTGAAGTTCGATGCCGCCTCGCTGCCGCTGCGCAGCGAACGCGGCGCGATCGCCCTCACCGCGCCCGTCGATGTTCCCTTCCTCGGCGGTTCGCTGCGCTTCGAGGACATGACGCTGCGCCCGCCGGCGAACGGGCAGGGCGCCGACGCGGTGTTCGGCCTGCGCGTGGACCACCTCGACATCGGCCAGCTCGCCACCACGTTCGGCTGGCCTGCCTTCCGCGGCGAACTCACCGGCCGCCTGCCGCGCGCGCACTACGCGAACGAACGCCTCGACTTCGAAGGCGGCCTGTCGATGGCGATGTTCGACGGGCGCGTGGATGTGTCGTCGCTATCGATGGAGCGTCCGTTCGGCGTGGCGCCCACGCTCGCGGCCGACCTGCGCATCGACGACCTCGATTTGCTCGCCCTCACCGAAGTCTTCGACTTCGGCAGCATCACCGGGCGCCTGGACGGCACGATCGACGCGCTGCGCCTGGTCGACTGGAGCGTCACGGCCTTCGACGCACGGCTGCACACCGACACGCCGCCGCGCGGCGTGCGCCAGCGCATCAGCCAGCGCGCCGTGCAGAGCATTTCGAGCGTCGGCGATTCCTCGTTCGTCACCACCCTGCAGGGCAAGCTGATCGGGCTGTTCGACGACTTCGGTTATCGGCGCATCGGCATCGGCTGTCGCCTGGCCAACGAAGTGTGTGAAATGACGGGCCTGCGTTCAGCGGGCGACACCTTTACTATCGTCGACGGTGCGGGCATCCCGCGCCTGACGGTCAACGGGATCCACCGCCGGGTCGATTGGCCCACCCTCGTCGAACGCCTCGCGGCGGTCGGCTCGGGCGAGGTGAAACCCGTCGTCGAATGACCTTCCATCCACGCAACGCCAAGGACTCCAACATGCGCAACCGACGTTCGAAAGCCGGCTTCCTGGGCGGTTCGCTCGCATCGATGGGCGCCCTGGCGGCGCTCAGCGCCTGCGTCACCATCAACGTGTACTTCCCCGCGGCCGAAGCGAAGGAAGCGGCGAAGCAATTCGTCGAGAAGGTGATCGGCGACGACGCCGCCACCCAGCCCGCCAAGCCGGCCACGCCGGGCGGCGGCATGGCCGCGCTGATCCGCCGCATCGATCCGCTCTCGCTGGTCGGCATCGGCAGCGCGCAGGCGCAGGAGACGCCCGACATCAGCATCAAGGCACCGGCCATCCAGGCCATCCAGGCCCGCATGGAATCGCGCTTCGACGCGAGCCTGCGCAAGGGCTTCGACGCCGGCGCGCTGGGCTACAGCAACGATGGCCTGGTGGTGCTGCGCGATCCGGCGCAGCTGGAGCTGAAGGACCGCGTGGGCATGCAGTCGGCCGTGAACGACGACAACCGCGACCGCAAGGCCCTGTACCGCGAAATGGCGGTCGCCAACGGCCACCCGGACTGGGAAGGCAAGCTCCGCGCCATCTTCGCCAAGCAGTGGGTCGACAGCGCGCACGGCGGCTGGTGGTACCAGGACGCGGGCGGCGCCTGGAAGCAGAAGTAAGCCTGCGGGCCCGGGGGGCGCGCGACCGGCGATAATGCCCGGCCGCCGTCCCCCGAAGTCGTTCCCTTGGCCCGCATCGACCAGACCCCTTTCACGATCGACATCGTCGATCAGACCCACGACGGCCGCGGTGTCGCGCGCCGCGCAGATCCCAAGGTCCCCGGCGCCGGCAAGGCCGTGTTCGTGTCCGGCGCGCTGCCGGGCGAAACCGTGGTGGCGCAGCTCACGCAGCGCCATCGCAGCTTCGACGAAGCCAGGACCCTGGAAGTCCTCTCCGCCTCGCCCGACCGCGTGACCCCGCGCTGCCCGCACTTCGGCACCTGCGGCGGCTGCGCGCTCCAGCACCTCGACGAAGGCAAGCAAATCCACGCCAAGCAACGCGTGCTGCTGGACAACCTCGAACGCATCGGCCACGTCACGCCGCAGACCGTGCTCGAACCCCTCGTCGATGCCGCGTGGGGCTATCGCCGCAAGGGCCGCTTCTCCGTGCGTCGCGTCGACAAGAAGGACAAGACGCTCGTCGGCTTCCGCGAACAGGACGGGCGCTTCGTCGCCGACCTGTCGGAATGCCACACGGTGATGCCGCAGATCGGCATGAAGATCGCCGCGTTGTCGGCGCTGATCGACGGCCTCGATGCGCGCGCCCAGGTGCCGCAGGTGGAATTCATCGCGGGCGACGACACCGTGGCGCTCGTGTTCCGCCACATGATGCCGTTGTCCGAGTGCGACCTTGCCGCGCTCACCGCGTTCGCGCAGGCGCACGACTTCGCGATCTTCCTGCAGCCCGGCGGCATCGATTCGGTGCACGCGTTGTGGCCGCATGCGCCGAAGCTCGCGTTCACGCTGCCGGCGTGGGACATCGAACTCCAGTTCCGCCCGCTCGACTTCATCCAGGTCAACGCCGGGCTCAACCAGAAGATGATCGCGCGCACGCTCGACCTGCTCGACGTGCAAGCCGGCGATCGCGTGCTCGACCTGTTCTGCGGCCTCGGCAATTTCACGCTGCCGCTGGCGCGCGTGGCGAACGAAGTCGTGGGCGTGGAAGGCGACGCCGGCCTCATCCGCCGCGCACGCGAGAACGCCACGCACAACCACCTGGACAACGTGGACTTCCACGCCGCCGACCTCGCGCAGGACCTGTCCGCGCACGCCTGGATGCGCGCCGGCTTCGACCGCCTGCTGCTCGACCCGCCGCGCTCGGGCGCCGACGTGGTGCTCAAGCAACTGCCGCTGGGCGGCCTGAAGCGCATCGTCTACGTGAGCTGCCACCCGGCCTCGCTGGCGCGCGACGCCGGGTACCTCGTGAACGAGCGCGGCTGGAAGCTGCGCGCGGCCGGCGTGATGGACATGTTCCCCCATACCGCGCATGTGGAAAGCATCGCGATGTTCGAACCGCGCTGACCGTATGATCCGGCGCCTGACCCAGAAGGAATCCCCCGCATGCTCGTGATCGGCGTCGCCGGCACCGAACTCAACGCACAGGAACGCGACTGGCTGCAGCACGATGCGTGCGCCGGCGTGATCCTGTTCGCCCGCAACTTCGCCTCGCGCCAGCAGGTCGCCGAACTCTCGCAGGCCATCCGCGAAGCCGCGCCGCGCCCGCAGCTGGTGTGCGTGGACCAGGAAGGCGGCCGCGTGCAGCGCTTCCGCGACGGGTACAGCGCGCTGCCCGCGCTGGAAGGCTTCGGCAAGCTCTACGGCAGCAACCCCGACCGTGCGATCGAACTGGCGAAGGAACATGCCTGGCTCATGGCGAGCGAAGTGCGCGCCAGCGGCGTGGACCTCAGCTTCGCGCCCGTCGTGGACCTGGGCCGCGGCAACCGCGCGATCGGCGACCGCGCGTTCTCGCACGATCCGCAGATCGTCGCCGAGTTCACGCGCGCCTATGTCGCCGGCATGCACGCCGCCGACATGGCGGCCACGCTCAAGCATTTCCCCGGCCACGGTTCGGTGCTCGAAGACACGCACTTCGACGATGCGGTGGATCCGCGTCCGTTCGGCGAAATCGAACTGCTCGACCTCGTGCCGTTCGTGGCCGGCATCGATGCCGGCGCCGACGCGGTGATGATGGCGCACGTGGTGTATCCGCAGGTCGCGCCGGAACCGGCCGGGTATTCGCCGGTGTGGATCCAGGACATCCTGCGCAAGCAGATGGGCTTCCGCGGGGTCGTGTTCTCCGACGACATCGGCATGGCCGCGGCGTTCTCCGCCGGCGGCGTCAAGGCGCGCATCGATGCGCACCTGGATGCAGGCTGCGATGTGGTGCTCGTCTGCCATCCGGACCTGGTGACCGAATCGCTCGCCGCGGTGGAAGGCCGCACGCTCAACACGATGGCGCTCGCCGGCCTGATCGGTCGCGGTCCGCTCGCGTGGGACGGCCTGCTCGCCGACGCGCGCTACCAGGAATCGCACGCACGCTTCGGGGGCGACCTCGCATGAAGCTGCCGCACGATCTGCCTGAAGCGCTCGCCACCGCCGACGTCATCCACGACCGGCAGGTCATCGAACAGGCGATCGCGCGGATGGCCGCGCGCATCCGCAACGACTTCGCCGGCAGCGTGCCCGTGTACCTCACGGTGATGCACGGCGGCCTGCCGTTCGCCGGCCAGCTCGCGCTGGAGATCGGCGCGCTGGGGCTCGACCTGGAATTCGATTACCTGCATGCAACGCGCTATCGCGGCGCCACGTCGGGCGGCGCGCTGCACTGGAAGCATCGTCCGGCCACGCCGCTGCGCGGCCGTCGCGTGTTGCTGGTCGACGACATCGTCGACGAAGGCCACACGCTGGCCGAAGTGCGCGCGTGGTGCCGGCAGCAGGGCGCGAGCGACGTCCGCATCGCCGCGCTCGCCGTCAAGCAGCACGACCGCTGCGTGGCCGGCCTGCACGCCGACTACGCCGGCCTCGTGGTGCCGGACCGCTACGTGTTCGGCTACGGCATGGACTTCAAGGAACAGGGCCGCAACCTGCCGGCCATCTACGCGCTGAAGGAGTGAGCATGCACGCGGACATCGCCCTGGGCGTCATCGGCGGCACCGGCGTCTATCGCATCGCCGGGCTCGAAGCGGTCGAGACCCACCTGCCGGAAACGCATTACGGCTTCCCGTCCGGGCCGGTGCGCGTGGGCATGATCGATGGCAAGCGCGTCGCATTCCTCGCGCGCCACGGCGAAGACCACGGCGTCCCGCCGCACCGCATCAACTACCGCGCCAACCTCGCTGCGCTGCACAAGATCGGGGTCACCCGCGTGCTCGCGATCAACACGGTGGGCGGCATCACCGAACGCTTCGGACCCGGCGTGCTCGCGTGCCCCGACCAGTTGATCGACTACACCTGGGGCCGCGTCTCGACGATCTGCGAGGAGCCCGGCACCGACGTGCTGCACGTCGACTTCGGCGATCCGTACACCAATGCCGTGCGCGCGCAGGTCCTCGCTGCAGCGCAGCGTGCGGGCGTGGCCGTCGTCGACGGTGGCTGCTACGGCGCCACCCAGGGTCCCCGCCTGGAAACGCGCGCGGAGATCGCGCGCATGCGCCGCGACGGCTGCGACCTGGTCGGCATGACCGGCATGCCCGAGGCGGGCCTCGCGCGCGAAATGGGCCTGCAATATGCGTGCCTCGGCATCGTCGCCAACTGGGCGGCCGGCTGCGGCGACGATGCGGAAATCACGATGGCCGACGTCCTGTCCATCGTTGAAACCGCTTCCAGTGGAATCCCGCCATTGCTGCGGTCGCTGCTCGCCGATTGAGCCGTGCCGGCGCGGTGTTGCGCGTCCCGTTCATCCATGCATACTCCGGCCCGTGCGCCCCGGGCCCCCGCACCGGTGCGCACGTACATCGCATCCAGACGAGGTCACACAGGTTATGCAGTACGGCACCGTGAAGTGGTTCAACGACGCGAAGGGTTTCGGGTTCATCGCCCCGGAAGACGGAAGCGCCGATGTGTTCGTGCATTACTCGGCGATCAACTCCAAGGGCTTTCGCAGCCTGCAGGAAGGCCAGCGCGTCAGCTACGACGTCGTGCAGGGTCCGAAGGGAGCGCAAGCCGCTGGCGTGATCCCGGTCGCCTGACCGGACACGCAACGCAGCAAGGGAAACCCCGCTCCGGCGGGGTTTTTTTTCGGGCGCGCGGCGGGCGCAGAATGCGGCCATGACCGAGCCGACCAACCAGCCCCCCGAATTCGCCCCGCGCGACCTGTGGGCCGACGATGCTGCATTGCGGGACGCGGTGGCGCGCGAAGGGGCGGGGGCGCATGCGGGACGCATCGAAACCTACGCGCGGCTTGCGGGCGATGCGTTGTACGCGCTCTCGTTCGATGCGCATCGCGACAGGCCGCGGCTGCGCACGCACGACCGGTTCGGGGCGCGCATCGATCGCGTGGAGTTCCACCCGAACTACCACGCGCTGATGCAGGCCGCGATCGAACACGGCGTCGCCGGCCTGTCGTGGCACGCGCCGGCGCAAGGCGTGCACGTGGCGCGCGCGGCGTTGAGCTACCTGCACCACCAGGTGGAACCCGGCACCAGTTGCCCGCTGACGATGACGCATGCGGCGGTGCCCGCGCTGCGCCGCGAACCCACGCTGGCCGAGTGGGCCGCCAAGGCCGCCGCGCCGCATTACGACGCACGCGAGGTGCCGATCGGCGACAAGCGCGGCGTGACGCTGGGCATGGGCATGACGGAGACGCAGGGCGGGTCGGACGTGCGCGCCAACACCACGCGCGCCGACGCGCTCGCCGAGACGGGCACGTACGCGCTCACCGGGCACAAATGGTTTTTCAGCGCGCCGATGTCCGACGGGTTCCTCGTGCTGGCGCAGGCACCGGGCGGGCTCACGTGCTTCCTGTTGCCGCGGCGCCTGCCCGACGGCGCGCGCAATGCGTTCACGCTGGTGCGGCTGAAGGACAAGTTGGGCGACTGGTCGAATGCGTCTTCGGAAGTCGAATTCCAGGGCGCATGGGCACGACGCATCGGCGACGAAGGTCGCGGCATCGCGACCATCCTCGACATGGTGATGCTGACGCGCCTGGACTGCATGCTGGGCTCGGCGGCGGAAATGCGCATGGCGCTTGCGCACGCGCTGCACCATGCGCGGCATCGCAGTGCGTTCGGGAAGTTGCTCGTCGACCAGCCGTTGATGCGCAACGTGCTCGCCGACTTGGCGCTGGAAGCCGAAGCGGCGCTTGCTTTATCGATGCGGGTCGCGCGCGCCGTGGATGCCGCCGGGCGCGATGCGGGCGAAGCCGCATTCGCGCGCATCGCCACCGCGATCGGCAAGTACTGGATCTGCAAGCGCGCGCCGGCGTTCGTCAACGAAGCGCAGGAGTGCCTGGGCGGTGCGGGCTACGTCGAGGAATCGATCCTGCCGCGCCTGTACCGGCAGGCGCCGCTCAATTCGATCTGGGAAGGCAGCGGCAACATCCAGTGCCTCGACGTGCTGCGCGCGTTGCACCGCGAGCCGGAGAGCGCGGCGGCCTTCTTCGCCGAACTCGATGCAGCGAGTGGATTGCATGCGGCGCTCGATGCGGAAACGACGCGCCTGCGCGACGCCACGGGCGCGCCGCAGGAAGCGGAGGCGCGCATGCTGGTCGAACGCATGGCGCTCGCCTTGCAGGCGTCGGTGTTGTTGCGGGCGAATGCCGCGTGCGCGGACCTGTTCTGCCGCAGTCGCCTGGCGGGTGCGCGGGGCCAGGTGTTCGGCACGTTGCCGGCGGGCGACGACGTCGCGCCGGTGTTGTCGCGCGCGCGCTAGGCGCCGAAGAAGCCTTTCGTCTTCGCCGCGACCAGTTGCGGCTCCAGCCACGCCCACAGCGCCGGGCACCCGGCCTGGATCGGCGGCCCGACCTTGCGCACGACGCGATCGAAGCTGATCCCGTTCTCCACCCAGCTTCCGCCGCCCTGCGCGAGGTTGAGCAGCACCGGCATCGCGCGATCGGCTGCATGCGCGAAGCGCGCTTCCGGCGTCGCCCCGTCTTCGAATTCTTCCCACAACGCGAGGAACCGCGCGCCGTGCGCATTCGGCAGCATCCCGAAGATGCGTTCGACCGCCACGCGCTCGGCCGCCTTGCGCTCGGCCAGGCCTTCCTCGGCGTAGACGATCGTGTCGCCGGTATCGATCTCGCCGATGTCGTGCACCAGCAGCATCGCGACCACGCGTTGCACATCGATGCCGGGCTCGGCGAAGTCGGCCATGGCCGCGGCGAACAACGCGATCTGCCAGCTGTGTTCGGCCGAGTTCTCGTAGCGGTCCAGCCCGACGGGCTTCGACTTGCGCGTCACGCCCTTGAGGCGGTCGATCTCGAGGATGAAGTCGGCGACGGGTTGGAAATCAGGCATGGGGTGAGTCCAGGAATTGCAGGCGCGCGAGGTCCGCATACAGGCCGCCTTGCGCGAGCAGTTCGGCATGCGTGCCTTCGGCCACGATGCGGCCGGCGTCCATCACCACGATGCGGTCGGCCTTCAGCACGGTCGCCAGGCGATGCGCGATGACCAGCGTCGTGCGCCCCTGCATGAGGCGTTCCAGCGCGTGCTGCACGGCGCGTTCGCTCTGCGCGTCGAGCGCGGAGGTGGCTTCGTCGAGCAGCAGGATGGGCGCGTCCTTCAACAGCGCGCGCGCGATCGCGATGCGCTGCTGCTGGCCGCCGGACAGGCGCGCGCCGCGTTCGCCGAGTTCGCTGTCGTAGCCGCCCGGCAGCACGGACACGAACTCGTGCGCTTCGGCCGAACGCGCGGCGGCTTCGACCTCCGCGTCGCTCGCTTCCAGGCGCCCGTAACGGATGTTGTCGCGCGCGCTCGCGGCGAAGATGGTCGGCGATTGCGGCACGAGCGCGATGGATTCGCGCAGCTGGGCGGGATCGACGTCGCGGATGTCGATGCCTTCCACGCACACGCGCCCGCCCTGCGGATCGTGGAAGCGCAGCAGCAACGCGAACACGGTGCTCTTGCCGGCGCCGGACGGCCCGACCAGCGCCACCGTTTCGCCCGGCTGCACGCGCAGGCTGAAGCCTTCGAGCGCCGGGGCATCCGGCCGCGAGGGATAGTGGAAGGCGACGTCTTCGAACGCGATCTCGCCGCGCAGCGGCTGCGGCAGCGACACAGGGTGTTCCGGTGCGACGAGATTCGCGCGTTCCTGCAGCAACTCGTCGATGCGCCCCATGCCGCCGGCCGCGCGCTGCAGGTCGTTCCAGACTTCCGCCAGCGCACCGACCGAACCGCCCCCCAGCACCGCGTACAACATGAACTGCCCGAGCGTGCCGGCGGTGATGCGATGCGATACCACGTCGTGCGCGCCCGACCACAGCACCAGCACGATCGCGCCGAGGAAGGCGAGCATCGACACGACGGTGACGATGGCCTGCAAGCCGATGCGACGCCGCGCGGTGGCGACGGCCGTGGCCACGGCGCCGAAGAAGCGTTCGCGCTCGTAGGGTTCGCGCGCGTGCGCCTGCACGGTGCGGATGGCGCCGATCACTTCGCTGGCCAACGCATTCGCATCGGCGACGCGGTCCTGGCTCTGCCGCGAGATCTTCCGCAGGCGGCGGCTGCCGACCACGATCGGCAAGACGAACAACGGAATGCCGACGAGCGTCCACGCCGCCAGCCGCGGCTGCGTCACGAACATCATCACGATGCTGCCCAGCACCATCACGAAGCTGCGCAGCGCCACCGAAATGCTTGAGCCCACGACGCCGCGCAGCATTTCGCTGTCGGCCGACAGGCGCGACACCAGTTCACCGCTGCGCGTGCGTTCGAAGAACGCCGGATCCAGCGTGAGCAGGTGCGAGTACAAGCGTTGCCGCAGGTCGGCGACCACGCGCTCGCCCAGCAGGGTGATGAAGAAGAAGCGCGCGCCGGTGGCCAGCGCGAGCGCGGCGATCACCAGCATCAGCAGGCCGAAGCTCGAATCGATGCCTTCCGGGCTCGAGAAGCCCTGGTCGACCATGCGCTTCACCGCGGGCGGCAGGCTCAGCGTGGCCGCCGACGACGCACCGAGCGCGACCAGCCAGGCAGCGAACAGCACGCGATGGCGCTTCACGAATGGCCACAGCGCGCGCAGCGTCAGCAGCCGGCCCTTCGCCTGCGCGGGGTCGATGGGCACGTCGGTGGGGATGTCGCGGGAACGTCGGCTCATTGGCCCGCATTGTCCCCGATGCGCGCGCGGTTGCGGGTGGCGTCGCGCAGGTGTGCGGCCAGGGCTTCGGCGCGTTCGTCGGGGAGGCGGAATTCGAGGCGCACGCCTTGCGTGCCGAAGGTTTCGGCCAGGCGCTGCGCGCCATGCGCGGCCAGCGCGGCGTGGACGGCGCCCAGGTCGTCGAACGGCGCCTCGACCACCAGCGTCCGCCACGCGACCAGGGGCACGCGCGGCGCGGTGCGCAGGCATTCGGCCGCTGCGCCGCCGTAGGCGCGCACGAGGCCCCCCGCACCGAGGTTGATGCCGCCGTACCAGCGCGTGACCACCACGACGACCTGGTCGAAGCCCTGGCCATCGATCGCCGCAAGGATCGGCCGCCCCGCGGTGCCCGCCGGTTCGCCGTCGTCGCTGGAGCGATAGTCCTGGCCGATGCGGTAGGCCCAGCAGTGGTGCGTGGCCGGCGTGCGCGCCAGTTGCGCATGGAAGGCGAGCGCGTCGGCGGGCGTGGCGACCGGCGCGGCCTGCGCGAGGAACCGGCTGTGCTTGACCTCGAGCGCGTGCGAAACCGGGCCTGCGAGCGTGTCGCTCATTCGCCGAGCGCGCGCAGGTCTTCCGGCACGACCTGGTGCGGATAGCGATGGCGGAATTCGCGCAGGCTGGCGCGCGCGGCCTCGAGGTCGCCCGCATGCTGCAGTTCGCGGATGCGCTGCAGCCAGGCGTCGCGCACGGCGGGGCTGTCGGCGGTGGCCGGCGGGACGACTTCTTCGTCGGCTTCGGCGGACGCCGGCTCGCCGTGGTCGTCGATCAACGGAACGTTGGTCGTGTCGCGCGGCACGGGGATCCTGCTCATGTCGATCGCATCCTGCTGGCGCGACTCGGCCGCGGCGGCTTTCGCCGCGGGGGCGGCGGCCGGTGCAGCGGCGCGCTGCATCGCTGCGGGGGGCGGCGGGGCTGCAGGCGCAGCGGCAGCAGCCGCGACATTCCCGCTCGCCGCCGCATCGGCGGCCGGATGGATCGCTTCGTCGATCTCGAACGGCGGCAACGTGTCGAACGCTTCCGGCTTGCGCTGCGCATCGGCGCGCGTCGCCGGGCGCACCGACGCACTGTTGCGCTGCTGCGGCGTGCTGTCGGCCGGCGGCGGTTCCGGCACCTGCAACGGCTTGCGCGGAACCACGCGGCCTTGCATCGGCGGCGGCGGCGCGTTGTATTCCGCGAGCGGGTCTTCGGTGTGCGCGGCGGCCTGCGTCGCGCCTTGCGGCCCCGGCAGCGGGCGCAATTGCCACGCGACGGCACAGGCGATCGCGGCGGTCGCCGCATATCCCAGCAACGCGGGCCAGCGCTGGCGACGCGCGTGCGGACGGCGCGCATGCGCGGCGGCGCCTTCGACCGGTTCGGCGGCGGCCGCATGCGCGGCGGCGAGGATGCGTGCGTCGAGCGCCGACGACGGCTCGCCACGCGGCGCCGTGCGCGCCAGGCGCAGCGCGAGGGCGCGCTCTTCCGGCGTCAGCGGTGCATCGTCGTGGATGGTGTCGTCGCTCATGGCGATTCGGTTCCCAGGCCCGCGCGCAACTTGTCCATCGCGTAGCGCAGCCTCGATTTGACGGTTTCCCGGCCCACGCCGGTGATCGCGCCGATTTCCTCCAGCGTCAGTTCCTGCTCCAGCCGCAGCAGCACGACTTCGCGCTGCTCCGGCGGCAATGCGTCCAGCGCGCGCTGCAAGCGACGCCGTTGCTCGAACTCCGAGAGGTTGCGCTCGGGCGTGTCGGGATCGGGAATGCGCAGTGCGCGTTCGTCGGCGTCCTCGGGCGCGGGGGGGCGGTACTTCAGGGCGCGCCAGTGATCGCCGAGGCGATTGTGCGCGATGCGATACAGCCATGTCCCGAACGGGGCATCCGGCACCCAGCCCGCGCGCGCGCCGATCACCTTCTGCCAGATGTCCTGGAAGAACTCGTCGGCCAGCGCGTTGTCGCGCACGTGGCGCAGCAGGAAGCGATACAGCCGGGTGCGATGGCGCGAATACAGCTGCTCGAAGGCGCCCGCATCGCCGGCGACCCAGTCCAGCATCAGTTGCTCGTCGCTGTCCTGCGCGCCGTCGTCCATGGCCGGCAGCGTACGGGCTCGCGCGAGGGGCGGGAAGCGGTCGACGGAAAGGGGCAGGGCGAGGGCGCCGGCAAGGGAAGGCATGCGGGGTGCAACGGCCGGGTTCCCCCGGCGGGGTTGCCGGCCCCGGCCCGAAGCGACGTTCATGGGATTCATGGAAGGCCCGACCCTCTTGATCACCGACCGTTCACATGGCGTCGGACGGGGTATCCTCCGGGCCATGGTTGGGGGAATGACGTAGCCGTGCGCAGCCCGGACGTGGCTGATTCGATGATCGCGCCTGCGGCGCAGGCCGCGGGGCCAGCGCTTGCGCGCGGGATTCGCGAGCTGTTGCCGCCCGACGCACGGATCGTCGTGGCCTGGCGCGACCTCGCGCAGGGCGACTGGTATTCCGCCGACGACGGCGCGTCCGCCGACCTGGTGGCGCGCGCCCTGCGCACGCTCGGCAAGCACGGCCGCGCACGCGACCCGGACCTGCTGGACCACTGGACCAGCGACACCGGCACCGAGATCGTCCTGGCCGCCCACAGTCCCACCGCCGTGGCCGCGCCGCCGCGCCAGGGCTGGCAGGCGCTGGCGCGCCGCGCGATCGGCGCGTCCCTGGATGCCTGGCAGGCGAACGCGCGCATCGCGTCCCTGCAGAAGTCCGAACGCCTGCAGCAGGCGCTGTACGAAATCGCGGACCTGGCCGGGTCCAACCTCGAAATGCACGAGATGCTGCGCCGCATCCACGCGGTCGTCGGCAGCCTGATGTATGCCGAGAACTGCTTCATCGTGCTCTACGACGAACTGCGGCAGAGCCTGCGCTTCCTGTATTTCGCCGATCGCCACGATCCCTACATCGCCGATCCCTCGCACGAGATCCCGGTCGCCGAAGTCCCGACCAGCCTGACCATGGCGCTGCTGCGCCACGGCGAACCGCTGCTCGGCCCGTCGGCCGCCCTGCGCGCCAAGCTCGACATCCCGCACGATCCGCTGCACGGCCCGGATTCGGAAGACTGGCTGGGCGTGCCGATGCGCCGCGAAGGCCAGGTGTGCGGCGCGATCGTGGTGCAGAGCTACGAACACCGCGCCAGCTACAGCGACGAAGACCGCGCGCTGCTGACGTACGTGGCGCAGCACATCCTCACCGCGCTCGACCGCCGCCAGGCGCGCAGCGAACTGGAACGCCGCGTCGAGGAACGCACGCACGCCCTGCAGGAAGCCAACCGCGTCCTGCAGGCCGAGATCGTCGAACGCCAGCGCGCCGAACGCCTGCAGCGCGCGCTGTTCCGCATCGCCGAGCTGTCGATCACCTCCGAGAGCCTGGAGCGCTTCTACGCCGAAGTGCACGACGTGGTGGGCGAGTTGCTCTACGCGCGCAACTTCTACATCGCGCTGCTGGCGGGCGACGGCGACGAGCTGGAATTCCCGTACTCCATCGACGAACGCGATCCCAACCGCCCGCGCCGCAAGTTCGGCATGGGCATGACCGAGTTCGTCATCAAGACCGGCCGCGCCGTGCTCGCCGACCGCAAGGCCATCGAAGACCTGGACCGCGAAGGCAAGGTCAAGACGATGGGCACGCTGTCGCACAACTGGCTGGGCGTGCCGCTGTTCCGCGACGACCTGGTGGTGGGCGTGATCGCGGTGCAGAGCTATTCGCCGGCGGTGGCATTCACGCCGCGCGACCAGGAACTGCTGACGTTCGTCGCGCACCACATCGGCAGCGGCCTGCAGCGCAAGCAGGCGCAGGACCGGTTGATGGCCGCGCACGCCGAACTCGAACGCCGCGTCGAAGAACGCACGCGCGAACTGGCCGCCGCCAACGCCGAGCTCATGTCGCAGATCGGCGAGCGCATGCACGCCGAGCGCCGCCTCACGCACCAGGCGCAGCACGACACGCTGACGGGCCTGCCGAACCGCGCACAGCTGCTCGAACGCCTCGCGCTCGCGATCCAGCGCGCCCGCGCGTCGGATCCGGCGAGCGAAGAACACCGCACCTTCGCCGTGCTGTTCCTCGACCTGGATCGCTTCAAGCTGGTCAACGACTCCGTCGGCCACGCGGTCGGCGACGAACTGCTGATCGAGGCCGGCCGCCGCATCGTCGCGGCCGTGCGCGCGGGCGACACCGTCGCGCGCCTGGGCGGCGACGAATTCGCCATCCTCGTCGAACAGATCGACGGGCAGGGCATGGCCGAGGAACTGGCCGGCCGCGTGCTCGGCGCGTTGGGGGCGCCGGTGTGGATCGCGGGCCGCGAACTGTTCCCGACGGCGAGCATCGGCATCGCGCTGTGGGTGCCGCGCTATCGCAGCGGCGAAGACATGCTGCGCGACGCCGACGCCGCGATGTACCGCGCCAAGGGCGCCGGCCGCGACCGCAGCGCCGTGTTCGACGAAGCGATGCGCGACGAAGCCACGCGCATCCTCGACCTGGAAGCCGACCTGCGCCGCGCGATCAACGCCGACGCCTTCGAACCGCATTACCAGCCGATCGTGCGCATCGCCGACGGCGTGGTGCTCGGCCACGAAGCGTTGCTCCGCTGGAGCCACGAACGCCGCGGCCTGCTCGCGCCGGGCGAGTTCATCGGCGTGGGCGAGGACAGCGGCCTGATCGAACAGGTGGACTGGCTGCTCTACGCCCGCGTGATCCAGGACATGGCCACCGCGATGACCGAGGGCTACGTGTCGGTGAATGTCTCGCCGCGCCATTTCCGTTCCGCCGATTTCGCCGACCGCCTGCTGGGTCTGCTGTCGGATGCGAACGTCGACCCGGCGCGCCTGCGCATCGAGATCACCGAGGTCGCGCTGTTCGACGATGCGCCGCGCGCGCTGCGCACGCTGAGCAACCTGCGCAGCCACGGCGTGCTCGCGCTGCTCGACGACTTCGGCACGGGCTTCTCCGCGCTGAGCTACCTGCACCACTTCCCGATCGAGTGCCTGAAGATCGACCGCAGCTTCATCGCGGGCCTGTCGACCTCGCAACCGGAAAGCCTCGCGGTGATCCGCGCGATCCTGGCGCTGGCCGGCACGCTGAGCATCGACACGATCGCCGAAGGCATCGAGACCGAAGCGCAGCGCGATGCGCTGGTGCAACTCGGGTGCGTGAACGGGCAGGGCTACCTGTTCGGCCGGCCGCAAGGGCGCGCCGCGACCTGATCTGCGGTGTCCCGCACGGCGGCGTGCCTTCGCGCGAACGCGTCGGCGCTTTGCCGCGTGGACGCGCATTCCCTCCGACTTCGCGAATCGTCCCGTCGTCGCGCTCGTGCACGGGTGTGCATCGTGCCCGCACGCCGGCCACCGTGCGCCGGCGCGGAGTTTCGTGTCATGGACGACGTGTCTTGCGCGCCCGGCGGCAGGTTGCAACTTCAACAGGATTCAATAGGATTCCATCCTGTCCCCGAACGGAGCCGCCCCCATGCGTTCCACCCAGCAATTCAGCATCACCCTGCCCAACGAGATGGCCGACGCCGTGCGCGCGCACGTGGCCTCGGGCGATTACGCGACGGAGAGCGAAGTGATCCGCGATGGCCTGCGGGCGCTGTTCGCGCGCGAACGCGCGATGGAAGCGTGGTTGCGCGAGGACGTGGTGGCTTCGGCGCGGGAGTTCGACCGCGCGCCCGGCCGCGCGCTGTCGGTGGAGGCGGTGCGCAGCCGCCTCGGCGGCGCGGCGCCTGCGACTGCGAAGCGCCGCGGCCGTACCTGATCCGCTTCGCGCCGCGCGCCGTCGCCGACCTGGAAGCGTTGCACGCGTACTTGTCGCGACACGCCGGCTACGTGCGCGCGGACCACGAACTCGCATCGCTGGTGGACTGGTGCGGCAGCTTCTCGATCTTCCCGCACCGCGGCACGCTGCGCGACGACGTGCTGCCCGGCCTGCGCGTCGCGCACCACCGCGAGCGCACCGCGGTCGCGCTGCGGGTCGATGAAGCGCATGCGCGCGTCGCGATCCTGGCCGTATACCCGCGCGGCCGCGACGTCGACGCGGCGTTGCAGACGATCGGTGCGTGACGCTCAGGCGTCGCGCACCACCAGCAGGCGCGGCTCGGTCATGTCCTCGATCGCGCTGCGGATGCCTTCGCGGCCGAGGCCAGATCCCTTCACCCCGCCGTAGGGCATGTTGTCGACGCGGAAACTCGGCACGTCGCCCACGATCACGCCACCGACCTCCAGCGCATCCCACGCCCGCATCGCGTGCGCGAGCGAACCGGTGAACACGCCGGCCTGCAGGCCGAAGTCGCTGTCGTTGACGATCGCGATCGCATCCTCGAAATCATCGAACGGCTCCAGCAACGCCACCGGCCCGAACGCTTCCTTGCGGTACAGCTCGCAGTCGCGCGGCACTTTCTCCAGCAGCGCGGCCGGCACCAAGTTGCCCTTGCGCTTGCCGCGCACGATCGCCTTCGCACCACCCGCGATCGCCGCATCCATCCACGCATCGATGCGCTTGGCCGCGGCTTCGTCCACGACGGGCCCGATGGTCACGCGTTCGTCCTTGGGATCGCCCATGCGCAGCTTGCCCACTGCATCGGCCATCGCCTTGCGGAACTTCGGATACAACGCGCGGTGCACCAGGATGCGCTGCACGCTGATGCAACTCTGGCCGGACTGGTAGTACGCGCCGAACACCATGCGATCGACGACCTTCGCGAGCGACTGCCCCGGATCCTCGTCCACGATGCACGCCGCGTTGCCGCCCAGTTCCAGCGTGACTTTCTTGCGGCCCGCGCGCGCCTTCAGGTCCCAGCCCACCAGGCCGCCGGTGAAGCTGAGCAGCGCGATGCGTTCGTCCTCGACCAGCAGGCCGGCGTCTTCGTTGGAGCAGGGCAGGATCGAGAACGCGCCTTTCGGCAGGTCGGTTTCCGAAAACACTTCGCCGATGATCAGGGCGCCGATCGGTGTCTTCGCCGCGGGCTTCAACACGAACGGGCAGCCCGCCGCCAACGCCGGCGCCACCTTGTGCGCCACCAGGTTCAACGGGAAATTGAACGGCGTGATGAACGCGCACGCGCCGATGGGCACGCGCTTGACCATGCCGCGATAGCCGCGCGTGCGCGGGGAAATCTGCAGTTCCAGCACGTCGCCGCCGATGCGCGTGGCTTCGCCGGCGGCGATGCGGAAGGTATCGATCAGGCGGGTGACCTCACCGCGCGAATCCTTGATCGGCTTGCCGGCCTCCACGCACAACGCCAGCGCCAGTTCCTCGCTGCGTTCGGTGAAGCGGCGCACGCAATGCTCCAGCACGTCGCGGCGCGCATCCGGCGGGAATTCGGCCATCGCCTTGCGCGCCTTGTGCGCGGCAACGATGGCCTTGCGCACGAGCGCGGCATCGGCGAAGGCCACGCGCGTGGCGCGCTTGCCGGTGAACTTGTCGAGGACGTCGAGTTCGGTCTTGGTGTGGACCGCCGCGTTCGCGAGGTAGCAAGGAAAGTGTTTCGCAAGCTTGTCGACCATGGCGGTTCTCCGGATCAATCGTCGGGGGCGATCACGCGCAACGGCAGGGTTCCATCGGCCAGGCGCGCCTGCACGCGATCCCCGACCTTCGCATCGTTCACCCCGCGCACGACGTGTCCATCGTCGCGCAGCAGGATGCTGTAGCCGCGCGCCACCGTGGCCAGCGGACTCACCGCTTCCAGTGAACGCGCCAGCCCACGCAGGTGCATCGCATCGTGCTGCAGGCGCCGCGCGATCACCGAACGCGGACGCTGCCGCAGCGCTTCCAGCCGCTGGCGCAGCAAGGCCACGCGCCGGCGCGGTTGCATGGTGCGCAACACCGCGTCGGCGTGGCGCATGCGCGCGCGCCAATGTTCGAGTTGCTTGCGCCATGCGGCCTCCAGGCGCCGCTGCGCTTCGGCCTGGCGCCGCAGCAGCAGGTCCAGGCGCGCGCGGGGGCGCAGGGCGTGCAGGCGCAGCGCCGCGCGATCGGCGCGCTGTGCGTCGCGACGCAGATGGTGCAGCTGCAGCGTCGCCATGCGCCGATGCAGGCCCTGCAGGCGCACGCGCAGGTCGGCGCGCGCGGGCACCAGCAGTTCGGCGGCGACCGACGGCGTCGGCGCACGCAGGTCCGCCACGAAATCGCTGAGGCTGAAATCCGTCTCGTGCCCGATCGCCGAGACGACCGGAATCGGCGATGCCGCGATCGAGCGCACCAGCCGCTCGTCGTTGAAGGCCCACAGGTCTTCGAGCGACCCGCCGCCGCGGGCGAGCAGCAGCGTGTCGTAGCGCCCGGAGCGCACCGCGCGCTGGAGCATCGCGACGATCTGTGCCGGCGCCGTTTCGCCCTGCACCTGCACCGGCAGCACATCCACTTCCACCAGCGGGAAGCGCCGCGCCAGCACGCTCAGCACATCGCGCACCGCCGCGCCCGACGGCGAGGTGAGCACGCCGATGCGCCGCACGAAGGCGGGCAGGGGGCGCTTGCGTTCGGCTTCGAACAGGCCCTCGGCCTGCAGCTTCGCCTTGAGTTCCTCGAACGCCCGCCGCAGCGCGCCTTCGCCCGCTTCCTCCAGCGAATCCAGGATCAGCTGGTAGTCGCCACGCGCCTCGTACAGCGTGAGGCGGCCGCGCGCGAGCACGCGCAGGCCTTCGCGCGGGACGAAGTTCAGCCACTGGCTCTTGGGCTTGAACAGCGCGCAGCGCACCTGGGCGCGCGCGTCCTTCAGGGTGAAGTAGAGGTGCCCGGACCCGGGCCGGGAGAGATTCCCCAGCTCGCCTTCCACCCACACCAGCGGGAACGCCCCTTCCAGCAGGTCGCGCGCCAGCGTGTTGAGCTGGGTGGGCGAGAGGATCTTGCGGGCGTCGTCGCGGGTCATGCGGGGGCTTGGAACGGCGGGACACGGTACCGCAGGCCCGTGAACGGGTCACGCGGCCGGGCCAGTCGCAGGGCCACGTGCAGGGCCGCGGTCGTAGAATGCGCGCCATGTCGATGCCCCTCCGCGATCCGCTGACCGACCTCCCGCCGCCCTGCGCCGACGCCCCGCGCTTCGGCCCGTCGCCGCGCCGCGCCACGCGCCAGGTGCGCGTCGGCGGCATCGCGGTGGGCGGCGACGCGCCGGTGGTCGTGCAGTCGATGACCAACACCGACACGGCGGACGTCGCCTCGACGACGAAGCAGGTCGCCGACCTGTGGCGCGCCGGCTCCGAACTCGTCCGCGTCACCGTCAACACGCCCGAAGCCGCTGCGGCCGTGCCGCGCATCGTCGAGAAGCTGGCGATGATGAACGTGCATGTCCCGATCATCGGCGACTTCCACTACAACGGGCACCAGCTGCTCGCCGGCGAACCGGCGTGCGCGCAGGCGCTGGCGAAGTACCGCATCAACCCGGGCAACGTGGGCTTCGGCAAGAAGCGCGACACGCAGTTCGCGCAGCTCATCGAATTCGCGATGCAGTACGACAAGCCCGTGCGCATCGGCGCCAACTGGGGCTCGCTCGACCAGGCCCTCGCCGCGCAGCTGATGGACGAAAACCATGCGCGCGCCGAACCCTGGGATGCCGGCCGCGTGCTGCGCGAAGCGCTCATCCGCTCGGCGCTGGATTCGGCCGACCGCGCCGTCGCGCTGGGCCTGCCGGCCGATCGCATCATCCTCAGCGCGAAGGTCAGCGGCGTGCAGGAACTGATCGCCGTGTACCGCGAACTCGCCACGCGCGGCACGTACGCGCTGCACCTGGGCCTCACCGAAGCCGGCATCGGCAGCAAGGGCATCGTCGCGTCCAGCGCGGCGCTCGCGGTGCTGCTGCAGGAAGGCATCGGCGACACGATCCGCATCTCGCTCACGCCCGATCCGGGCGCCTCGCGCACGCAGGAAGTCATCGTCGCGCAGGAACTGTTGCAAACCCTCGGCCTGCGCGCGTTCACGCCGATGGTCACCGCGTGCCCCGGGTGCGGGCGCACGACGTCCGAGTTCTTCCAGGAACTGGCCAAGTCGGTGCAGGAACACGTGCGCGACAAGATGCCCACGTGGAAGATCACCCACCCGGGCGCGGAAAACCTCACGCTCGCGGTGATGGGCTGCGTGGTGAACGGCCCCGGCGAATCGCGCCACGCCAACATCGGCATCTCGCTGCCCGGCACGGGCGAAGCGCCGGCCGCGCCGGTGTTCATCGATGGCGAGAAGGCGAAGACGCTGCGCGGGGACAACATCGCGCAGGAATTCGTCGCGATGATCGACGACTACGTCGAATCAAAGTACGGCCGCTGATCAGCCGCGCCGCTTGTAGGCGGCCAGGGCCGCGTCGCGCGTTTCCGCCAGGTCCACGATCGGCGCCGGGTAACGCGGCGTCCCGAGTTCCGGCACCCAGCGCCGCACGTACGCCGCGTCCGGATCGAAGCGTTTGGCCTGTAACAGCGGATTGAAGATCCGGAAATAGGGCGCGGCATCCGCGCCGGTGCCGGCCACCCATTGCCAGCCGAGCGTGTTGTTCGCCAAGTCCGCGTCCACCAGCGTGTCCATGAACCAGCGCGCGCCATGCGACCAGTGCATGCGCAACTGCTTCGTCAGGAAACTCGCCACCAGCATGCGCACCCGGTTGTGCATCCAGCCGGTGTGCCACAGCTCGCGCATGCCGGCATCGACGATCGGGACGCCGGTGCGGCCGCGCGTCCACGCATCGAACTGCACCGCATCGAACGGGGCCCAGTCGAAGTCGTCGAAGCGCGGGTCGAGGTTGCGGTCCACCGTGTGCGGGAAATGGTGCAGCAGGTGATGCGCGAACTCGCGCCAGCCGAGTTGGCGCTGGTAGGCCGCGCGCGCTTCGGGGGGCGCATCCGCATCGCCGATCGCCGCGAACACGCGCTGCACCGACACCTCGCCGAAATGCAGGTGCGGCGACAAGCGCGACGTGCCTTCGATCGCAGGCACGTCGCGTGCGTCGGGATACGCGGCGATGCGCGGCAGGAACGTGGTGAGCGCCGCGCGCGCGCCGATTTCGCCCGGGAACCATTGCGTCCAGAAGTCGTGGTCCCAGCCGCGCTTCGGCGCCAGGCCCAGGGCATCGATCGTCGTTGCGTCCGCGGCCTCCGGCGGCGCCGGCAAGCGCTTCGGCGCATCCCACGGCCGCGGCTTGCGCAACTGCGCGCTTGCGGTCTTCCAGAACGGCGTGAACACCCGGTACGGATCGCCTTGTTTCGTCGCGACGTCCCAGGGTTCGATCAGCAGCGCGCCGTTGAAGCTTTCCGCGTGCAGGCCGCCGCGGCGCAGGGCACGCTTGATCGTGGTGTCGCGTTGTTCGAACGCGGGCTCGTAGCGCCGCGTCCAGAACACGGCTTCGGCGCCCGTCGCGGCAGCGAGGCGTTCGAGGGCGGGCAGGGTGGGGCCGCGCAGCACGGTGAGACGCGAACGGCGCGCCCGCAGCGCGCCGTCCAGCGCATGAAGCGAGCGATGCCGCCACGCATCCGAGGCCGCACCGTTCGCATGCGGGCCGGCTTCGTCGGGTGCGTGGATATACACCGGCACCGGCGCGTAGCCCTGCGCGAGCGCCGCCTGCAGGGCGGGCTGGTCGTCGAGTCGCAGGTCATTGCGGAACCACACCAGCGCCGTGGGCATCGACGTTCCTTCGCGGGTCGGGCGGAGCATAGCGTTGCGTCCGGACGATTCGCGTGCACGCCGGGAAAATCGCCCCCTGTGCCGCCTGCCGTGCGCGCAAGGCCCCGCGCAGAATGCCTCGCACTCAGTATCGCAAGGAACCTGGCATGGCCCGCATCCTGATCGTCGACGACTGCCCGCTGCAACGCGCGCTCTCCCTCAAGGTGGTGCAGGCGCTCGGCCACACCGGCATCGTGTGCAGCGACGGCCAGGCGGGCGTGGAAGCCGCGATGCGCGAACGCCCGGACCTGGTGCTGATGGACGTGGTGATGCCCGGCATCGACGGCTACGCCGCCACGCGCACGCTCTGCAACCATCCCGCGTTGCGCGACATGCCGATCGTGCTGGTCACCGGCCGGTCGCAACCCACCGATTGCGAATGGGGCTTGCGCCAGGGCGCGGCCGGCTACGTCACCAAGCCGGTGCGCCCGGAGGAACTCGCCGGCGTGATCGTGCAGTTGCTCGGAACGCCGGCGAAGCAGGCGGGCTGAGCGCCCGCCTCATTCCCAGTCGTGGCCGCCGGGTTCGGTGGCCAGCGCAGGCGCCACTGCGAACGCAGCGTTGATCTGTTCCATCAGGTCGTCGGCGATCGCCTCGGCGATGCGGCCTTCCCATTCGCGCAGCTGCTGGTTGTCGGCGGAATGCGCCTTGCGCATTTCCGCGAGCACTGCTTCGAGCTTCTTGATGTTCATTGCGGCCGTCCCCTGAAAACGGTCTGCCCATGAGCGGGCGGTGCATACGCTAGTCCGCGGCAGTGAGGCCTGGGTGAACGCGCGACGCAGCGTAGGGCGCGCAGCCGGTGGACGGCACGCCGCAGTGCGTCATTCGCGGGCGTCCGTCCCGCGCCGCAGCGCAGTGAACGCCGAGAATTCCCAGCGTCGCAGCGCGAAGACCGCACTGCAGCCGTGGCGCGCTTCGAGCGGCAACTGCGTGTCGCGTCGCACCAATTCGTCGAACTCGCGCGCCAGCCGCGCCATCCCCGCCGCCACGTGTCGCATCGCAGCATCCGACAGCGTGCCGCCCATGAAGTGGAACGCATCGCCGCCCTGGTCGAAGGCGCCGCCGAAGAACTCCGGCACCACGCGTTGCAGGAAGAACGCATGCACCGGTCCGCCCGGTTGCCAGGCGAAGTTGCGCGCGGTGCGCTTGGTGAAACGCTTCGGCGGGCGGTAGTCGATGATCCGCAACTGGTCCAGGCGCAGGAGAAGCGACACAAGTTCGTTCTCGTCGACGCGGAACGCCGCCAGGATCTCGGCGAACTTCCAGTCGTTGACGATGAGGTAGGTCGCCAGCAGCAGCTTGGGGTCGGAGACGAGCGCATGTTCCTGCGCATCGTCCAGCACGGTGAGGATGCTGGCGTCCGGTTCGCCCTGCAGCAGGTCCACCAGCTCGACGCCGAGCGCTTCGCAGATGGCATCCAGGCGCGCCAGCGAGAAGTCGCCGCGGCCCAGGTCGCGCTTGACGGTCACTTCGCTCACGCCCAGCCGCGTGGCGAGTTCGCGATAGGTCAGGCCGCGCTCGCGCAGCCGGTCGCGGATCGCCTGCACCACCAGTTTGGAAGCCGCCATCCCGCCCTCTCCCCGCGTGATCCCTGCGCCCGTATCGCTTCCTGATCCCCGCCGGCTCGCGCATCGCGCCGGTGGCGCTGCATCATTGCGCATCGCGCCCCGGGTCCGCACCCTCGCCGCGCCCCTTCCAACGCGAGCGTGCAATGTCGTCCCGATCGCTTCCCGTCCCGCTCCGCATCCTCGGCACGGGCACGTTCACCCCGGGCCGCCGGGTGGAGTCCACCGAATTCGACGCCCGC
Organism: Lysobacter helvus; assembly: GCF_018406645.1. Classification (NCBI taxonomy): domain Bacteria; kingdom Pseudomonadati; phylum Pseudomonadota; class Gammaproteobacteria; order Lysobacterales; family Lysobacteraceae; genus Lysobacter; species Lysobacter helvus. Next base: position 187,223 of record NZ_AP024546.1, on the reverse strand, counting down.
TGGCGCAAGCCCGCCGGCTGGACGCAACGCCATACCGGCATCGACCATCGCCACCATGCGACCGCCGACGAAACCACTTCGGCGATGGCCGCGCATGCCGCACGCGAAGCGCTGGACCGCGCGGGCCTGCAGGCCCGCGACCTGGACCTCGTCGTCTCGGCCTGCAGCGTGATGGAGCAGGCGATCCCGTGTTCGGCGGTGTTCGTGCATCGCCGCCTCGGCCTCGAAGGCACCGGCATCGCCGCGTTCGACGTCAACGCGACCTGCCTGAGCTTCCTCGCCGCGCTCGACATGGTGGCGTGCATGCTGGCCGCCGGGCGCCTGGAGCGCGCGTTGATCGTCTCCAGCGAAATCGCATCGGCCGGCTTGAACTGGGACGACCCGGATTCGGCGCCGCTGTTCGGCGACGGCGCCGCGGCGGTGGTCGTGTCGCGCGCACCGGCCGATTCGCGATCGCAGCTCCTCGCCGCGCACATGGAAACCTATTCGGAAGGCGCCGAGCTGTGCCGCGTGCGCGCCGGCGGCACCCGCCTGCGCGTGGCCGACGACATGGACGCGTATCGCGATGCCGCGCGTTTCGAAATGGCGGGCAAGGCCACCTATCGCCTCGCCGCGCAATTGTTGCCGGGCTACCTGGCGCGCTTGTTCGGCCGCGCGGGCGTCACGCTCGATGACCTCGATGCGTTCGTCCCGCACCAGGCCAGCGACAAGGCGCTCGCGCACCTGCAACACGCCTTGCGCCTGCCCGAGGACCGGCTGGTGCGCATCCTGTCCACGCACGGCAACCAGATGGCCGCATCGATCCCGACGGCCCTGCATCGTGCGATCGACGCCGGGCGCATCGTGCGCGACGACCTCGTGGCGCTGGTCGGCTCCGGTGCGGGCCTGTCGTTCGGCGGCGCGGTGCTGCGCTACTGATGGCCCGCGTCCTCGTCACCGGCGCCAGCGGGTTCATCGGTGCGCACGTCGTCGCGGCGTTGCGCGCGCGTGGTCACGCGGTGGTCGCGAGCGGGCGCAACGCGGCGAAGCTGCCGCGGCCGGCGCCCGGCGTCGACGTGCGCATCGCCGACCTGGCGTGCGACCCGATGGCGCCGTTGCTCGCGGGCTGCGACACGGTCGTGCACGCCGCCGCGCTGTCGGCGCCGTGGGGCGCGTCCGCCGACTTCCAGCGGGCGAACGTGCTGGCCACGCAGCGCGTCGCGCGCGCCAGCCTCGACGCCGGCGTGCGTCGCTTCGTGCACCTGGGCTCGCCGAGCATCTACTTCCGATTCGAGGACCAGTACGAGGTGCGGGAGGAATTCGCCGCGCCCGCGCGCTGGATCACGCCCTATGCGCAGAGCAAGTGGGCGTCGGAACAAGTGGTGCGCGCGATCGCCGCCGAAGGCCTGCCCGCCATCGTGCTGCGCCCGCGCGCGGTGTTCGGCCCGGGCGACAACGCGATCCTGCCGCGCTTGCTCGCGGTGGCCGCGCGCGGCTGGTTTCCGCTGATCCACGGGGGCAGGGCGGTCGTGGATGTCACCTGCGTCGACAACGTGGCCGCGCTCGTCGCCGATGCGATCGATGCCGACGTGCCCGGCGACGGGCGCGCGTACAACATCACCAACGGGGATCCGATCGAAGTGCGCACCCTGGTGTCGCTGCTGTTCGATGCGCTCGACATGCGCGTGCGCCGCGTGGCGATCCCGCGCGGCCTGGCGGTGCCGCTGGCGGCGGTGTCCGAACGCATCGCACGCCTGCGTCCGGGGTGTCCCGAACCGCGACTCACGCGCTATGGCGTCGGCGTGCTGGGTTACTCGCAGACGCTCGACATCGCGCGCGCGCGGCGCGAGCTCGCGTATTCGCCTGGCACGTCGATCGCCGAGGGCATCGCGTCGTTCGCGCACTGGTGGAGGCGCCAGCATGCTTGAGTGGCGCCTCTACGAAGCCGGCCATTGCATGCACCCGGAACTGGCGACGCTGCAGGGGGGCCGCCTGGCGCCGTGCGCGTTTCCCGCGCTGGTCGCTGCCCTCCGGCACCCCGTGCACGGGAGGATCCTGTTCGATACCGGTTACGCGCATGCGTTCTTCGCCGCGACCGCGCGCTTCCCCGAGCGCCTCTACCGCTGGGCGACGCCGGTGCGCCTGCAGGAGGGCGAATCCCTCGTGGCGCAACTCGCACGCGATGGCATCGCGGCGGGGGACATCGCCTGGGTCGTCGTGTCGCACCTGCACGGCGACCACGTGGGCGGCCTCGCGGATTTCCCGCTGGCGCGCATCGCCTGCGCGCGCGAAGCGGTCGACTGGATGCGCGCGCGCGGTCGCATCGGCGCGCTGCGCAAGGGTGTGTTGCCGGCGTTGTTCGACAGCGCAACGCAGGCGCGCATGGAAGCGTTCGAAGATCGGCGCACGGTGGCGCTGGAGGGGCCGTTCGCGCGCTTCGGCGTGGCGCGCGACCTGTTCGACGACGGCAGCCTGCTCGCGATTCCCCTGCCGGGCCATGCGCCCGGGCATTACGGCCTGTTGTTCCGCGATGCGGACGGGCTCGTCTTCCTCGTCGCCGACGCGAGCTGGTCGAGCCACGCGATCCGCGCGGGCATTCCGCCGCCGGCCGCGGTCACCGGCTGGCTCGGCGACACCGACGCCTATCGCACGACGCTCGCGCACCTGCATGCGCTGCATCGCGAAGCGCCGCACGTGCGCCTCGTCCCGGCGCACTGCAGGGAATGGCGTCCCGCGGGCGAGGGCCTCGCCCATGCGTAGCGTGTTGATCCTCGGCGGGCGCGCGCCGGTCGCGCTCGACCATGCGCGCCGCTTCCACCGCCAGGGCTGGCGCGTGGTGGTCGGCGATTCCATCCCGTGCCGCTTGTCCGCGTTCTCGCGCGCCGTGCACGCGAGCGTGCGCCTGGCCTCGCCGCGCCATGCACCGACAGGGTTCGTCACGGGCTTGCGCGCCGCCATCGACCAGCACCGGATCGACCTGGTGGTGCCGACCTGCGAGGAAGCCTTCCATCTTTCGCGCCATCGCGATGCGCTGCCGGCGGGCACGCAATACGCCGTGGATGGATTCGAGCAACTGCGCGCGCTGCACAGCAAGTGGACGTTCCTCGGCCTGGCGCAGCACTGCGGCGCGCACGTGCCGGACAGCGCGCGCGTGCATTCGATCGAACAGGCCCGCGAATGGGCGAAGGGCGCGCCGGTGGTGCTGAAGCCGGAGTACTCGCGCTTCGGCGTCCACGTGCGCCTGCATCCGCACGGCATGCCCGAGGATGCGCCGCCGCTGGCGCAAGCCGGGGCGTGGGTCGTGCAGCGCTTCCATGCAGGGACGGAAGCCTGCTCCTACAGCGTCGCGCACGCAGGCCGGCTGCTGGCGCACGCGTGTTACCGGCCGAAGCATCGGCTCGGTGCGAGTTCGAGCTACTACTTCGCCCCCCACCGATCGGAAGCGATCCGCGGCTTCGTCGAAACCTTCGTGCGGAAGATCGGTTACACCGGGCAGATCGCCTTCGACTGGATCGAAGGCGCCGACGGCACCGCGACGGTGCTCGAATGCAATCCGCGCGCCGTGAGCGGCGTGCACCTGTTCGCGCCGGACGATGCGCTGCCGGACGCGTTGTGCGGGCAGGGCGATGCCTGCGTCGAGCCGGCGGAAGCATCGCCGCGCATGCTCGCCGCCATCATGCTCGGCGCGGGCGGGGCGCGTGCCTTGCGCACGGGTCGCATGGGCGAATGGCGACAGGACTGGAGGCGCGCGCGCGACGTCATCGGCGTCGCCGGCGATCGCGCGCCGCTGGCGGGCGCCATCGCCGACCTGGCCGCCTATGCATGGTCCGCGTGGCGTTCGGGCAACACCTTGCGCGAGGCGGCGACGCAGGACATCGAATGGGACGGCGAGCCCCTGCCGGACGCATGAACGCGCGCATCGCAGCGACACCCGCCGGCGCGCTCGATGGCGCGGACTTCGCGCGCCTGCATCCGGCTGACGCGCTCGCGCGCTTCATCCCCAACGTGCCCGGTCGAATGCAAGCGATCGGCGCAGGCGATGCACGACTTCCCGTGCTGGTGTGCGAACCCGGGGCCGACGCCGCCTGGACCTGTTCGCCGACCACCGCTTGGGCGCGCTGCGGCCGCGAGGAAGCTGCGCGCACGCTGCCCGGGTGGCTCGGCGCGCCGGTCGGCGGCCTGTTGCGTGGCGTGGAAGCATGGCTGGCGCGCGCGGGCGTGGATCGCGTCGTCGTGCTCGACCACTGGCTGCTGTCCACCGACCTGCACGCGCCGGTGGCAGGCGTCGACCTGCCGCGCGCCATGGACGAGGCCCGCGACCGCTGGCCCGGTCATGCGCTGTGGATGCGCTCGTTGAACGCGATCGACAACGCCGACTGGTTGCAGGCGCTCGAACGCGCGGGCAGCACGCTGGTCGCCAGCCGGCAGGTGTACCTGTATCGCGACGTGCCCGCGCTTGTGGCGCGCCACCGCGACATGAAGCGCGACTTCGCCCTGCTCGCGAAGACCGCGCTGCATCGCGCGCACGACGACGGGATCGGCGAGCGCGACTACGCGCGCATCGCGCAGTTGTATGCACAGCTGTACCTGGACAAGTATTCGCGGTTCAACCCGATGTATACCGAAGCCTTCCTGCGCGCGTGGCACCGCGCGGGCCTGCTCGAATTCCATGGCTTCCGCAACGACGCCGGCGACCTGGCGTGCATCGTCGGCCTGTTCCGCCGCGCCGGCACCGTGAGCGCCCCGATCGTGGGGTACGACACGCAGCAGCCGCAATCGCTCGGCCTGTATCGCCTGCTCACCGCGCTCGCGTTCGAACGCGTGGCGCAGACTGGCGAACGCCTCAACTTCAGCGCGGGCGCAGCGGGCTTCAAGCGCTCGCGCGGCGGGATCCCCGCGATCGAATACGGTGCATTCGACGTGCGCCATCTTCCGCGGCGTTCGCGCGCCGCGGTCGCGCTGCTGTCGCAAGCGACGCGGCGCATCGGTGTTCCCCTCCTGCAACACTACAGACTCTGACGACCGGCCATGGGCGACTGGCACCCCGCATTGTTCTCGCACTGGTATGCCGTGGCGCGCAGCCGCGATGTGCGCAAGGCGCCGCACGCGATCACCGTGCTCGACCTGCCGATCGTCCTCGCGCGCTCGGACGATGGCCGCGTCTACGCCCTCGAGGATCGCTGCCCGCATCGCCACGCGCCCTTGTCGGCCGGGTGCCGCACCGCGCAGGGCATCGCGTGCCCGTACCACGGCTGGACGTTCGGCGCCGACGGCGCGGTGCAGCGCATCCCCGGCCTGCCGGACGACGTTGCGTTGCCCGCCGTGCGCGCCCGCGCATTCGCCACGCACGAGCACGACGGCATCGTGTGGCTGCGTCCGGGCGACGAAGGCGACGCGATGCCGGGTGCGTTCGTGCAGGCCCTCGATCCCGCGCATCGTCGCTTCCTGTGGCGCACCACGTGGGACGCGCACGTCGTCGATGCGATGGAGAACTTCATGGATCCGATGCACACGCATTCGATCCATGCCGGGCTGGTGCGTGGCGGTGCGCGCGCGCCCGCGACGGCCACCGTGCGCGCGGACGGGGAGGGCTTGTCGGTCGAATACAGCGGGCAGGTGGCGCAGTCGGGGTTGTTGTACCGCCTGTTCGAGTCGCCGCGCACCAGCGAGCACGTGCACTTCGCCCCGCCTGGCAGCGCGCAGATCGCGTACCGCTATCGCGACGGCGCCATCGTGCGCATCACCCTGCACTTCACGCCGCGCAATGCGCGCCAGACCGACGTGGTCGCAACGTTGCACGTCGAGAACCGCTGGGCGCCGGCGTGGGCGGTGCGCTGGTTCGTGTGGCCGTTCCTGCGCCGGGTGGGCGAACAGGACCGGCGCATGCTGGCGATGCAGGCGCGCAACCTCGAACGGTTCCCCGGCCGGCGGGGCGCCTCCACGTCGCTCGACGTGCTGCGTCCGTTCCTCGAAGCGTTCTGGCTGCGCGGGGAACGCCCTGCGTCCGCGCCTGCGCGCAGCGTGCCGATGATGCTCTGACGCGGCGATTGGCCCGCACCGACGGGCTTCGCGCAGGGAACCGTTGTGGTTGACATGCAAGTAAATGCCTGCATATCATCCGCGCCACGCCAGAACAGGAACCGATCCGCTGCCTTCCGATCTCGACAAGGTGTTCAAGGCCCTGGCCGATCCCGGCCGGCGGCGCCTGCTCGATTTGCTGCACCGCGAGAACGGCCAGACCCTCGGCGCGTTGTGCGAGCAGATGGACATGACCCGGCAGGCCGCCACGCAACACCTGAAGGTGCTCGAAGACGCCAACCTCGTCGCCGTGTTCTGGCAGGGGCGCGAAAAGCTGCACTACCTCAACCCCGTTCCGCTGCACGAGATCCACGCGCGCTGGATCGGGAAATTCGAACATGGCCGCCTCGCCGCGCTGCGCGCGCTGAAGCAGAAACTCGAAGGAGAGACCGAATGAACAAGCCCGACTTCGTCTACGTGACCTACATCGCCACCACGCCCGAGAAAGTCTGGAAAGCGCTGGTGGATCCCGACATGGCACGCCAGTACTGGGTGGATCCGGTGCGCGGCTGTGCACGCGTCAATGTCTCGGACGATTGGCAGCCCGGATCGCGCTGGGCGCATCGCCGCGCCGACGACATGGACACCGTCGACATCGCCGGCAACGTCATCGAATCCGATCCGCCGCGCCGGCTCGTGATGAGCTGGGCCCGGCCCGAGGAGATCGACGATGCGGGCAAGCACTCGCGCGTGTCCTTCGACATCGAAGCGCTGTCCGATGCCCTGGTCCGCCTGACCGTCACGCACGACGACCTCGCGCGCGATCCGAAGATGCTGGCCGGCGTGTCCGGTGGCTGGCCGACGGTGTTGTCGAACCTCAAGACGTTGCTCGAGACGGGGCACGCGCTGCCGTCGTCGGCGGCGAAAGCGGCGGCCTGACGCGCGCGTCGCGCTACTTCGCGGGCAACGCCGGTGGTACGCCCATCTCAGGTGGCGGCGTTGCGCGCGTGGGCTGCAGCCACATCCGGCCCGCGGCCAGGTCCAGCGTGACGATCCAGTCCTTGAGGAAGGGCATGCCGAGGTTGCCGTCGATGTTCATGTCGGTGACGAACACCAGCCCCTTCGCCGCGATGCCCGGTGCGATCGGGATGGTGCCGGGCGTCGGCGCCTTCGCCTGCGGATCCAGGCCGAACAATTTGGCGTAGGCACGCGACACGAGCAGCGTGCCACCGTTGCCGCTATCGAGTTCGAAGCGCGCGATGCCTTGCGGCGTCGGCACTTCCAGGTTGACGGCCAGCGCGAGGCCTTGCACTTCGTGCGAGAGGCGCACCGGCAACTCGCGCGCACCGACGATGCGTTGCGCGGCGCTGGCAGGCGATTCGATGTAGAGCTTGCCGCCGGCGAAATCGATCGTGATGGTCTGGCCCGCGAACACATCCAGCGCCAGCAGACCCGCGATCGGCGGGGCATCCTTCGCGATCAGCGGCGCCACCTGCATCACGCCGGCCACCGGCGCCGTGAGCCGATGTCCGTCGACGTCGAACTGCAGGCCGTCGCAGCGCGGCATCGCGAGCTTCGTGCCGGTCATCGTGAAGCCGCCGAGTTCGCCCCAGGGTTTGCAGCCGGCCGCGGCCGCGAATTCCGGCGAGGCGATGGAATGCCCGCCGGCGGTATCGAACGCGAACAGGCCCTTCGTCCCGTTCGCGTCGACGCGCACGGCCACGGAGCGACGGAACGGCTCCAGCGTCAGCGTGGCGACGGGCGCCGCCGTGACGGCCGGCGGCGGCGTGGCCGCCACGGATTGCGTCTGCGCAATCGCAGGCATCAACACACCCAGGCACACCAGCGAACACCACGGCAGCAAGCGCATGCGAACACTCCGAAGGGCATCGACGCGTTGTGATGCGCGGGCAGCCGTGGCGGTTTAATCGCGGCGGGCGGGTCAGCCCTTGATGAAGGCCAGCAGGTCCGGATTGATCACCTCGGCGTGCGTGGTGCACATGCCATGCGGGAAGCCCGGATAGACCTTCAGCGTGCCGTTCTTCACCAGTTTCACGGCGAGCTTGCTCGCATCGTCGATCGGCACCACCTGGTCGTCGTCGCCGTGCATGAACAACGTAGGCACTTCGATGGCCTTGAGGTCGTCGTTGAAGTCGGTTTCGGAGAAGGCCTTGATGCCTTCGTAATGCGCCTTCGCGCTACCCATCATCCCCTGGCGCCACCAGTTGGCGATGACGCCTTCGGACGCCTTCGCGCCGGGCCGGTTGTACCCGTAGAACGGCCCCGACGGGACGTCGCGGAAGAACTGCGCGCGATTGGCGGCGAGCCCGGCGCGCAGGCCATCGAACACTTCGATCGGCAGGCCGCCCGGATTGCTGGCGGACTTGACCATGATCGGCGGCACGGCGCTGATCAGCACCGCCTTCGCCACGCGGCCCTTGCCGTGTCGCGCCACGTAGCGCGCGACTTCGCCACCACCGGTCGAATGCCCGACGTGCACCGCGTTGCGCAGGTCGAGGTGCTCCATCACCGCGGCGGCATCGGCGGCGTAATGGTCGACGTCGTGCCCTTCGCTCACCTGGCTGGAACGCCCGTGGCCGCGCCGGTCGTGCGCGATGACGCGAAACCCTTCCTTGAGGAAGAACAGCAGCTGCGCATCCCAGTCGTCGCTCGACAGCGGCCAGCCGTGGTGGAACGCGATCGGTTGGGCCGTCTTCGGGCCCCAGTCCTTGTAGAAGATTTCGACGCCGTCTTGCGTGGTGACCGTGCTCATCGGTGTTCCTCCGTGGGGGTGGGAGAAAAGCGGCGCCGTTGCGGCGCCACGACCGATGCTACGCCCGCCCTCCGACGCGGGCATGACGGAAGTCGTGTAGCCAGGCGGCGGTACGGCTGCTTATGGTGTCGCCCTCATCCCGGGGGAAATGCCATGCGCCTGTTGCTCACCGTCGTGCTCGCCGTGTCGTCCGTGCCCGCGTTCGCGCAGGCCAAGGTGGAGCGTCCGCCGCATCCCGTCGCCACGCCCGTGCCGGCGGCGAAGGCCGAGGACGTGAAGAGCATCGACGGCATCATCGCGGCGCTGTACGACGTGATCTCCGGCCCGCCGGGCCAGGCGCGCGACTGGAACCGCATGCGGTCGCTCTTCATCCCCGGCGGCCGGATGATGGCGGTGGGCGGCAAGACGCGCGACGTGGTCGGCATCCGCCTGCTCACGGTCAACGACTACGTCGCCAGCTCGGGCCCGATCCTGCTGGAAAAGGGCTTCCACGAACGCGAGCTCAAGCGCACCGTCGAACAGTTCGGCGACATCGCGCACGTGTGGAGCACGTACGAAGGCGTGACCGAAAAGGACAAGCACAGGATGCGTGGCATCAACACGCTGCAGCTGATGTTCGACGGCCAGCGGTGGTGGATCGTGTCGCTGATGTGGGAAGCGGAAGGCGAGGGCGTGGCGTTGCCGGCGAAGTACTTGCCCTGAAAAAAGAAAAGGGCCGCTTGCGCGGCCCTTCGCTTGATTCGTGGTGGAGCGGAGGAGGATCGAACTCCCGACCTTCGCATTGCGAACGCGACGCTTACCCCCTCGGGCCGAGCGGAAAGACCTATCGGATCAAGGGCTACCTGGGGTAGCTAACCCGTTGATTAATGGGATAAGTGCCAGGTAAGCCGGAATTGTCGACGGCCGTTGTGGTGCGGCGCACCAACGTCTTAAGCGCACTTCTAGCCCTTTCCATCGTCATACAGGACTGTGACTGCGTGGTCCTTCTGCCATTGCTCGCTGTCCTTCGGCAACCAGGTGACAAGCACTAAAGCACTCCAAGTCCCTAGTGGTTCAATCGCTGCAATGGTCTCTTTTGAACCCCACAACGCCAAATAAGCGTTGGAATACTTATGGTTCTTGAGCGTCGTCAATGAACACAAAGAGATCTTCTTTCCGTCGCTAAACACGATCTCTCTCTGTTTGATGAACTGCGCCGTCTTCTCCTCGCCCAAAATGTCGACAAGCATCGAGTGCTTCAAGTCGCCTAGCCTGGGAACCACCACTACGCCACTTTTGGCTGTTTCCAACATCTCCAGCAATTTGACAAGACCAACCCTCGCGCCCTCAGGATTGTCACCGAAGGATTTGACGAGAAATCTTTCCCGAGTCACTAGAATTCCTTTTTTAAAAGCGACGACCCGAAATTGGTCGTGACGTCAATGCTGCGGACGTAGCCGCAATGAGTCAAATTGGCGAATCAATGAAGGACCGACCAAGGCCGCCTTTCCAAGTGCCGTCGCCATCCTTGCGTCTGAACGATCCCAAGTGGATGGGGACCTGCCGAGCACGCGAAAAATTCTCTGATGCACCGCATCATTGGTTCCGCTGCTATTGGGCAAGTCCTAGAACAGCCGCCATCTGCGCAATACAAGTGTGATCCGAGGCGACTGCGCGGATAAGCTCCACGAGGCATCCCGATGGTGCACCCGCGCGCCTTGAACCTCGATGGCTCTACTTAGGAGGTAGAAGTGATGTCCCGTGCTCGCGACCTATTCGAACGGATACGAGCTGGAGGGATGGCAGAGATCAACGCCATGCTTGCAGATCGAGTTTCTGAGGAACTGTTTCTGGACTTTAAGAAGTCTGGCGACAATGGCGGCGGGAACGTTCTTCACGCTAGCGATAATAAGAACTTGTCAAAGGCAATCGCGGGGTTCGGAAATAGTGCTGGCGGAGTAGTCGTCTGGGGTGTTGAATGTGCCGCTAGGCCTGATGGTGCTGATCTTGCGGCGACACTACATCCGGTACACAACGCTCAGGCATTTCGTTCCCGACTTGAGTCGGCGATTTCAAGACTCACAGTGCCGCCGCATGACGGGGTCGAAAACATAGCGGTTACAAACGAGGGCGAGGTCGGCGGATTTGTTGTAACCCTTGTGCCGCAATCATCTCGGGCTCCACTTCGAGCTGAGGCGCCCGGTTTAAGGAACTACTATTTGCGAAGTGGGTCGTCTTTCGAGGTGATTCCGCATGACGCCCTTGCAGGCCTTTTTGGACGTCCTCCGAGAGCAAAAGTTGCACTCCAGTTCGTCTCACTTCCGGCTAGGCGTCCCCAGCATCAACAAGATGACAGGCTGGTGCTGGCGTTCTCTCTAGCCATCGCAAACACAGGGGCGGTGCTAGCCGAGAAGCCCTACATGTCAGTGTGGTGGGGCGACACCGGGGAGGCGAAAGTTTCAGTACATCAGAAGCGCGAAGCATTTCCGGTCCGCATGAACTCATTTCCCGGAGCCCAAGCTGTCGCGCTTGACGGAATGTCGTTGGCGCCAGATGCGGTGGACGAGGTCCTCGATTGCCTTATTACGGTCTCGGAAGATCCGGTGGCTGACTTATCGATTCGGATTACAACCGGGGCGCGAAATGCGGAGCCGGAAATCACACGGATTTTGGGGAGATCTGCGGATCTGAGGGCCGCTGTCGATCGAAGCCGTCGGCAACAGCTTGAGACGTCCGAAGTACTGATGCGAGTTGTCGATCAAGTCTGAGCTGCCTCCCCTCCACGATGTGCCCTAGATGGTCCGGTACTTTTCACGGAGTGAAGTACTAAAACCAGCGAAACTCCCTAAAAGTAAAAGGAATGCATATGCCTAGACTGGTGGATCTCCTCGGCATCGCAATCAACGAGACTTTGTCAATGCATGGAAGCTCGTTCGATACATGGGCACAGGAGTTGCCTGACGAGCCTTTCGGGCCGACTATTCCAGCAGGCGATGGGCTCGGCTTTTACAGAACCAGCCGTGTGGGAATGAACGCTATTGTTCAAATAGCAGATGCCTTACAAGCCAATGATCAGAGCACCAATCGGACTGTTAGCCAAGAAACTATTCGCCACGAAGCGGCTAAGGCCCTGGGAGAGCTCTTGAATGAGTTCGCTCAATCGGGCAACGAAAATGCGAATCTAGCAAGATACAAGGAACGTTTGAGCGATCGATTGAATCAACAAAAGCTCAAACTGACGCATTATTTTGCTGTGTGGCTTTTTCTCGGGCAGGAGGCAGCCGATTTCAACGTTGGAACTGTCTGGTTCCGCTCTCCCGCGAACTGGCTCGCAGAAGTTGAGCGCCTTCGTGGCCAGAGTTCGTCATGGATGTGCGAAGTGCTTGAACGCTGGTCAGGGGATTCAAAAGAAGAGAGCCTTTCGCGCACCGCAAATGTCGTCGCGCGCTCCGTTCATTCCGATCAATGGGTAGCGTGCGTTACAACCGATGGGTTTGAACGGGAGGAGTCTCACAGACGTGCCTTGATCGCTGTGCGTGCCGCAGTCGATACACTGCGTCTGGTCGTGCCCCATTCGCACAACAGCCGGCTGTGTTTAGCCGTAGACCATGCGCCTCCCATAAACGCAAACCGTTTAACGCAGCGCGATAACGCCGATTTAGCAATCGGAACCTCATTTAACCCGCCTGGTCTTTCGGGCGCCCCGGGTATGGGTCAGACCGTACTGAAACAAAGTGAGGGCCTCCGAGACGCAGCGGGAAGACGAATCATTATTCCCTTGCTCGCAAACCCGGAAATGGCTCCATGCCGGAAACTGTCAGAAAGATGGGTCAACGCGGTGCACTGGTATGGGCGTGGCTGTTCCGAGGAAGCGGACTTCACCGCCATAGTGAGTTTTGCGATCGCGATGGACATCCTTTCCGGCGGTCTGGAAGATCGGGGAATTCTAGAGCTTGCGGCTCGGCTCCTTCAGATTCCGTATTCCCGCTCAGTAGTTGGGGACGGAACTACTCTTAAGCAGCTCGTAGCCCGCATTTATAAGTACCGATCTGGGATCGCGCATGGTTCAATTTTGGCGCTAGAAGAACGTCTTCGGACCGAAAGAGCGAAGGCTGATGTTCTGGCATCCGCAATATTGGCGTCATATGCGATTGAGCTTGACCGCTATGCAAATTCTAATGGCGTCGATGATCGAGACACCTTTCGGAACACTCTTCTCGCAGTTCCGGACGGACCTTAAGTGAGCCATTGAGCGATGGGCTGAGCATCAACTTATGGGCACATATACAGACTTTTGCGTTGCCGGCTACCCACTTATTAGTAGCAAGAGTGCGGTCGTGCCGGAGGCGATGACTGTGTTCCGTGAAGAGGATAAAAGAGTCTTCGCTCGGGACCTGGGCTCGAGGAACGCGCTCATTTGGGGCGATGCTTACTCAGACGATGCTGGTCAAGTCGAAACCGCCACGGAATACGCATGTGACACAGGCGCAGTGGTGGCACGGCTGGAGATAATGGGATTCACCCTCACCAGGGCGCGTCGTGAGTTCGAGGCGGGTCGTCAGGCAGAATTGGAAATGTACAAGGAGTGGGCCGCAGAAGAGCCTGATGCGACCTGGTTCATCGACAAGGTCGAGGTTCTTAAAGAACTTTCCTTTGATGAGTATCTCGTCGCTCTAAAGATGGTGATTGCGGAAGGACTCCGTCCATCTCCGTTTGATGATTGCGGGAGGACAGGTCTTTCGACCGCTGTGAAGTATGTTTTGGAGGATAACGAAGAATACCTGTTCGGCTTCTTTACGTCAGATGTGCGCTGCCTTATTCGCGTTGCATGCGAGGTGGCACAAAAGCCAAGTGAAGTGGCCCAAGACATTACGGACCTGATTGATGGCGGCTACTACGACTCGAATGACTCCGTCTGCAAGCAGTCGATCGATTCGTTGACTATTGGTCACCTAGAGAATGCCAATCGAATCGTTCTCACAGAAGGCGTAACAGACACGGTAGTGCTCAAGGCATCTCTGGAGTTGCTTTACCCGCACTTGGCTGGATACTACTCGTTTCTGGACTTCGGTGGAACGCGAATCCCCGGAGGGGCAGGTCAGCTTGCGTCCTTGGTCAAAGGTTTCGCAGGGGCTGGTATTGGCAACCGTATCATTGCAATTTTTGATAACGACTCAGCAGCTCGGGACGCGATCAGATCGTTGGCGCAATTACGATTGCCTTCTAATATCGCTGTTCTCAGATATCCCGATATCGATCTACTGCGTAGCTATCCGACTCTCGGACCGAGCGGAAACACTAACCTTGATGTCAATGGGCTCGCAGCGAGCATTGAGTTGTATCTGGGAGTTGATGTGTTAGCCCGAGACGACGGGTCGCTCGCACCAGTGCAATGGAAGGGGTACGTAGAAGCTGTCGCTGGATATCAAGGCGAGGTATTGGGGAAGAATGAACTTCATGCAGCATTTGTGCGCAAGGTCGCCGCCGCGCGGCAAGATTCGAGCGCCGTTGTTCAGCAGGACTGGTCGGGTATCGACACGATACTGCGCGCGATATTTTCTGCATTTCGTGATTAAGCCAGAATCGAGACCATCTCCGTGACCGTTTACAACACTCCGTCAGACGCAGCCAACACTGCTGTTCGCTCGTTCCTAACCTCCGTGGGCCAGCACTACCTCGGCAAAGCCTTCAATACCGGATCGGGTAGCGGCAAGGCCACATGGCTTCGAATATGTGATGACTTCGGTGGCATGTGCGCCTACTGCGGGACACTTGCCCCGATGCAGATCGAACATCTGGTTATGTTCAATCGCACCGAATATGGGCTCCATCATCCAGGCAACGTGGTGCCGGTCTGCAGGCCGTGTAACAAGCGCGCGAGAGATGTGAACAATCAGTACGTTCCCTGGGAAGCGCACCTCGCTCACGTGTGCGGAGGGGAGGGCTCCGAGGAGTACATGTCCCGCTACTCGAAGATCTTGGGTCATGTCGCCAAATATAACTATCCAGCGCTAACCAATCATGAGCGTCACGCGATTCGAGTAATCGCCGAAGCGTTGTACGAGAACATCAAAACCGAAGCCGAGAAGGCGCTTTCGATGTATCGGAAGCTCGATGCGGCGTTCGTGCAATCGCCCAAGACGCCCGAAGTAGCGAAGTCCTAGGGCCAGCACCGCTCGCGCCGTGCCACTGGACCGAACTGGACGACAGGCCGGAGGAACTCCATAGAGGGTACACGACGCACTTAGCGTCAACCCAAGGTCTGCTCTACGAGATCAATGAATCTCAGGCAGAAGTCCTTTAGGTCTACGGCGGATATTGTCGCGCGCCAATATGGAGCGTCTTGACCGGGCCGGTAATCTTCGACAGAAATCACCACGTCCGAGATATCCGTGCTGTCCGAGTTGAACGAGAAACGTCCATGTGCGATCGCATTCCTGAGATGGCGAAAAAGTTGCGCTAACGTTTCACAGATCTGTAGCTCAAAGGTCCATTGGGGCCAGCCACCTGCTTGCAGGGAAGCGAGACTCATGACCCCAAGCTGCTTAACCAAGTTCCGTTCGTGCGGAACAACCACCAGGCCAAGCAACGAGACAACCAACTGTGTAGTCGGATGAACCGCATCACCTGCCTCATATGCCGCGTCAATGCACTCTAAATTTCTACGGGTGCGAGCAGCGAAGCCGAGGGCCTCATTGCGGGATGCGTATTGCATTTTCTTGCTCGCTTGTGCTGAGTTGGAATGGAAGTCCTAGAGTCTCAACCATCCGTATCTTCCTACTCGCCCGACGGGTCGGCTGGCCGAGTGAAGCCCGTACGCGGCGCATGTCCGCTTTTTTCCTGAGCAGACACGCCCCTCAAAGCCGGACTACTCGATCTGAATGAAGTTGGTTGCGCGGACGAGCACTTCAAGTTCGGTTAGCGTCGACGACTGCGGAATCTTGCAAGTGATCCCGAACACGGACGCGGTGAATCGGCCTGTGCCCGTTTCGATCTGCACGGACCCTGTTCGCGACTCGGTATTCGTGGTTGCTTGGCCCCAGAAGTAAACGAAATCGATGCCGGGAGCGCCTATGTTGACAGCGGCCTTGCAGGGCATGGTTACGCGCGACAGCGAGGTCGCGAAAGACATCCTTGTGCGCACGACACGAATGTCGTCATTGGGCAGGACTACGAGGTTGGGCATCGGCACAGAGCACGTCACCCACACAGTTCGGGTAGCACTCGTGTTTCGGAGGCCTTCGATCGACCTGAGTAGCAACGCTTCATCGGTTGGCGTGTTCGCCACGCAAGCTGTCGCAGGTAGCGCCCACAATCGAGTGTCGGGGCCATCCAGTGTGTCTTGTGCCTGGGTCACCCCTGCGACCAAGCCGAGTGCGAAGAACGGAGCCACGATCTTGTTCATGATGCATCCTCCGGGGCGCCGGCAAACGCTGCCACGGGGCGGATTCTTGCGCGGAGAGTCGCCATCAACAGTGAAATCCAGCGCCGTCTATCGGGGGCTCGTCTATTCACCCGCCCAAGCGGCCGTCTCGCCTAGCGATAGTAACTATGCCAGCGAAAGTATCCGCCCCCTGCATCGTGGCAGCCCAGCAAACCCGAGAGTTCGAAGTCCTAGATCCATCGCCACCAGCGCAATCCCACTGATCCGAATTGGACGACTGGCCGGAGGAACTCCATAGAGGGGAGGCCGCGCTGACCGCCCATGACTTTGCAGATCCACGACGCTCTGCACTCGGGGCGAGCGGAAAGACCTATCGGATCAAGGGCTACGGGCTGAGCTAACCCGTTGATAAATGGGCATAAGTGCCTCTTAAGCCGGAATCCACCACACAAGCCTGCTGGTGCAGCGCACAACGCGGGCTGCGAGAAACCGTCAAGTCCTACGTCAAGTGCGTGACGGGCGATCCGACTCCGTGGATCGGCATGTCGTAGCTGGAATCGATAGAACCTTCGGAGTCAGCCAGCTCAATCAAGAGCTCACCATTTGTGGGCATCGGAGAATCCAACGCTCGCGCCATAAGTCCCGCGACTTCGGTGCCAGCTAATAGGTCGAGATAGAGGAACTGCCCCGCAGGATTGACTTCAAAAAACACAACCTCTCCATCGGAGGTCTTCCGAAGATCAATCGCGGCGTAGTTCAACTGCGCAAGTTTGCAGAAGGTGATGATCTGGCTCTCAACGACCGCCGGAAGCTCAACGACCTGGCAGGGCGTTTTGGTGTCAATGCGAACATCCGTTGGGTATCGGCTTTTCGTCAAATCAAATCCAACCGCCACGACGCTCTCTTCCACTACAGTCACGCGGATATCCAGCGGGCCCTGAACATTCTCTTGAAAGATGGCCGGACAGACCCTCAAGCGATCGAGTGAGCTGCGCACCACAGCGTCGACTTCGCGAGTTGGTTGCCAAAACGCCTCGCTTCCCCAGAAACTCTTGTAAATCGCAGACGGGTGTTTTGCGAGAAACTGCGCTGCTTCCAGAGGATCACTGGTGACACATGTATCCGGAACGCGCATTCCGCACCTGCTCGCCAAACACAGTTGATGGATCTTGCGATCCATCGTCCGGTGGACATCTGGGTGGTTAAAGAATCTGCAGTTTTCGGGGAGGCTGGCTAACAAGCCCTCCAGAAACTGCGTCTGCTCGACTTCGATGAAGTTTCGATAAGTTTGATCGCAATTGGGGGGCGCAGACACATGAGTCGGCCTCCGCCACCAAACAGTTCGAACATGCGCAAGACTTACTGCTTCGCCAGAAGGCAATCGAAAGCTGGGGAATCTGTGCGTTCCTGGATGGACAGTGCCAACGGTCCCATTGCCGAGATCGCGAAGGTCGATCAATAAAGGGACACAATCCGAAGACAGTCGACTGACCACCGGAAGGATATGTTCATCCTTCCGGTGGGAGAAAAGAAGTGTGGTCGGCGAGATCACAGAGCACGCGCGAATCGCAGACTAAGTGTCATCGAGACTCTTTCGAATAGTTCCGCCGTCATCCACCCATTTGAGAATGGAGCCGGCGCCTTGAATTGTGTCGTCCTTGCTCTTCGATAGGGTGCCGCCATCATCGATCCACTTAAGTATCGAGCCAGAAGCCGAAAGACCACGGCCATCTAGATCGCCGGCGGTCACTGTGATCGTTATCTCCGCGTCCTCGTTCAAAAATAGTCGAGTCAGCGCATCCTTGTTTGTATCCATGGGAGCCGACTTGACCACCGAGGACTTTTCAATCGAAAGCGAGGTTCCATCGAGCATAAGGACCGAGATGGAACCTGATTTGCCATCCTCCACATACCCCTCGAGAACCACGAGCCGGCCCATGGAAGTCTCCTCAAGATGCTGGTGACTGAGGCAACGGGAGGGTCGAGATCGAGCGGACAGCGTACTGCGGAGAATCTTGGTATCGCGTTGAACAAGGGTGGCTATTCAACGAGCCGAAGGGGAAGTGCAAGCTCTGCTAAAGCGCTAGCGACCAAGTTCTCGCGTTCCGTGCAGAACGGCTAAGCTCCGGTGCGTAAGGGGGGCGGCCATGGGTAACGGCAAGACCGCGAAGTATTCAAGGATTCCAAGTGAGTCGGAGCTGGAAGGGTTCACTGGCATGCACTGCGCCCGAATCTACAAGAGTGCAGTTGCGGCTGGATGGTGTTGCCCTTCATGCGGAAGGTCGGCACGGGAGCTTGTGCGCTGGACGGAGATCAGAGGCCGAGGCTGGCGAGAGCGCTTCGGAGACGAGCACGGCATGGGATTCTCGATCTCGATGACGCACCACCACTGTCATGGTGTCGGCAGGTTCCCAAGAACGCTAATTTGCGGCGACTGCAACTCGGCTGATGGTGCAGTCAAAAGGAAGCTGCGCTTGCCTCAGGCCTGGTCATTCTCGCCTGCCGAAATTGGGCGCTTTGTGTCCGTGGTTCCGCACAGCGGCGCGACTGTCATCGACTACGAGAAAGCGAAAAGAATTTTCGAGGAAGCTCATCGTCCGGCCGGATTGTTCTGGCAAGACTAAAACCCGATCACTTCGCAGAGATTACGATGAACTTTCAGAAGCATAGTCATCGCTACGGCGAGATCATTCTTAACTCCTCGCTCAAGGTGAAGCACGAGATTGAGAGCGTGGTCGAGTCCATAAGCGTGGACATGATCGAGCAGGAGCATCAGAACTCCCTTGGAGTTGCCAAAGAGCGCGGAAAAAAGGGTTCTGTCGGCAAGCAGGCGGCGCTCAACAATATTTTTCGAGGCAAGTTCGCCGAGAGGGGCTGGGTGGCCGAAAAGCGGATCTTTGAAGGCGAAGATCAAGACCTCAAGATGGACTTCTGGAAGCCAGATTTCGGAATAGACGTCGCCTTTAATCATCGCTCGTTCATCGGGGGCGACCTCCTTCGACTTCAAGCTGCGTCAGAAGTGCGGAACCTAATTGACGTAGGCATTTACATCTGTTCGACCAAGAAGTTCCTTAAGTACATTTCGCCCAAGGACTGCAACTCCCTAGTGAGCTTTGAGCGAACGAAATGGTACTTGGAGAACTTCGGTCCAGTAATTACTACGCCGGTCTATCTCATTGGACTTGACCCATAGAGTTTCTCGATCGCAGAAGGTCTTGAGTATTCGGCGTTAAGCATAGGGGGCGAGGGAGCGATGTACGACGATCTAGCGTTAACGCTAAATGCGCAGTTTTATCGCGCGAATGAAAATGCTAGCGACGCGGACTTTGAGGCGATACTGGATGCCGCGGTGGAGAACGCCTTTCCCGGTAGCATCATGGTTGATGACCTCCGCATAGCTGTTGGGAGAGGTCGTAACCGGTATCGATATTCACTTCGAGTTTTCAAGGCGAGGAGACCAGTCTATTTTTTGCCACGTCTACAGCTGGAGGACCAGATTCACGCCTTTATCCTCGTGCTGGAAATTGAACACTGCATAGTCGTTTTACGAAAGAGCTGCGCAAACATCAGCGATCAACTAGAGAGCGTAGGCCACCTGATTCCACCTAACGAGCTGTGGTCGACGTTTGACGACAGCCTAGTGGAGTTTCAGAAGTTGAGCGTTCGGAACATGACAGTTTCCGATAAGACGCTTAGGGCCAGGACGCTGGAAGCGGCCGATCTCAAGGGGCTTGTTTCTACTCATGCGGCTGGTAGGTCAATTCCCTATTTCCTCAGGGTGCGGGAGGGTAGGAAGCTGACTTCATTAAGCCTCTCAACTTCGCGCGTGTTCGACGCGTCAGATCGCGTGCCGAGCGCTGCCGTCGTCGAATGGGCAAGGCAAAAGATCAGGCAGATTGGTAGTTCGGCTAATCGCGACAAGAGCTTTCTCTCCAGCTTCGCCGCAACCGTAGATTTGAGCGCGGTTCTAGCTCGCTCGAACCCTTCTGCGCTGTTGATCGAGAGTGGAAGACTTGCGGAGTTGCTGATGGAGCGATCAGCGCGTCTTTTTACCGTAGAGGACGGTGTAAAGCGCTGGTTGTCCACTGACCTGCAAGAACGCGTGCTAGAGGCGCTGGAGCGCGTCTTTGAGATTGGGTCCAAAGCTGAAAACGGTCGCGATTTCGAAGTGGTCGGAGCGAAGGCGGAGCTTAGAGTGAACAAGGCATCTCTTAGCATCCGGTCAAAGTCGCTCCAGCGTATTCACGTCGACATTGGCGGAGACGTTTCGACGCTACAGTCGCTCATCGTCAAGGGCAATCTGTTTTGCGTTTGCTTTGATGACCCGAAGTACATGTATTTCATGGGGCAATGCTTCGAAGACTCGTCCGGAGTCTCGCAGATCGAAAGTTTGCTCGAAATGCTACACCCCCATGCAGAGCTTTCCAGGGCGACAAGCGAGAAGGGGGAGCCCTTCTCGCGATCGCAAACGCGGTTCAAGCCGACCAGCGTTTTCGACGTTGTGGAGAGAATGCACGCCGCTGAGGATTTCGTGTTCTGTGACGACAAAGGGATTGAGTGGGCGGATCACATCGTTCTAAACCGCAATGAAGGCGTCATTACGTTCATTCATTCAAAGCACGGGAAGCAGAGTACGTCTGCCTCAAAGTTGCACGATGTGGTGGGTCAGGGAATAAAGAACCTAGGGAATATGTTCTTCGATGTCGACCAATTCATGAGCAAGTATGCGAGCAAGCTGCGCCTCGACTACGATTCTACGCAAATCAATCGAAAGAGGAGAGGCAGAGAAGCTGAGCTACGGCCAACACTGAAAGCGTTGCTCGCAAACTATGGTACGCAGCGTAGGTGTGTGCTCGCTTGCGACTTCATTAGTAAAGCAGACGTTTCCGCTCAATTCGCTCGCGTAAAGGCGAGGCAGCCCGTAAAAGGGCACATCATCCAGTTGCTTTGGATCCTGTCCTCCTTTTCCCATGCCGCCAAGGAGGTCTCCGTTGAGCCGCGCATCTACTGCGAGCCGTGAGTCGCGATAGACCGGTCTGGATTCTATTGATTGATGCGGAAGTCCTAGATCCTATGCCGTCTGCGCAATCCCACTGATCCGAAGTGGACGACTGGCCGGGGTCACTCCATAGAGGCGATCCGGCCATTATGGAGCTAGAGCTTAGCCCGGACTTTTCGCACGATTGCCCGCGTGGAGTGCTTCTTTAGCGATTTCAAGTAGCGCTCCTGGCGCTCGTCTGACCGAGCCTTGTCATTTGCCGCATTGCCCAATCGGGCAGCCACGAAGAACTGACGCCGATACTTGGTGGGCAGCGTCGCATAAGCAGCTTCCAGTACATCGTGTCGAATCACCAGCCCACGCCGTAACGCTTGGTGTCCGGCTCTCGTCAGGGTCAGTGCGTGGGTCTTTAAGAACTCGCTACGTTCAACGCCAACTAGATCATTCGACTCTAAACCCCGGATTGTTGTAACTAGGCTGCTGGGCGTTACTCCGATGGCTCTCGCGACTTGTGCTTGATTGCATTCATTACGCGAGTCTGCGCGTTTCGCCATCTCAGCCAGCACCTGCAATCCTGTAATCGTCAAGCGAGGCGTCGATTTCTTGAGGGCCCCGTCAAGCTGCCCAGATAGCCGATTGCAGAACAGGAACAGATCGTCGAAGGCGGGGTACGGGATGTCCTGATTGATAGCCATGAATGTCACGTGGTGGTTTGTTGGATATCAAACATTGCACCATATTTCACTGCGCGAAGCTGCTCCCACCCGAAGCCATCTCGCTTCGGCAATACACGGGAGACTGAAATGGCTAAGCAGGATGATGTCACGCGCAGGTTGCAGGCCGCTCGCCAAGCGGGTGCGCTCGCTCTAGCCCGCAAAATTGTCAGCCGACGCGAACGAGTGATTGCAGAACTCAAGTTGATCCGCACTTGGATCGAGCGCGTAGACCTCGAGCTCGAGCCGGTGGTGCAGGAAACGGCATGGGTGCAATACCGTTACATGTCGCCGCTGGATCGCACGGAACTTTTCACCCAAGCGTATCGCGCCGTCTACGTCGAGATGATTGCAACCCACTTCCCAGATGACGATCCGTCCAAAAAGAATCCGATCGAGGCGGAGTTCGCACGGAACAGCTTCGCCGACATGAAGTGTTTGTGGAATGCGCGGCAGATGGCAGACATGTTGGGCGTCCCGTACGACCTCTATCTTCGCAAAGTCATGGAGGGCTTGTTGGTCAACGGCAAGTGGAAACGGCCACCCCGTCCGAATCAACTGATCGATGACCAAACAGGGCCCCGGCTGCGCGGAGCGCTTGACCGCGACGAACTAATGGAACGCCTATACGGTGCTGACTGGGATCCCCGCTTCAAAGCAACCGTGTACACCGGCGATCCCGTTCAGGAAACCGCATTGCAAATGGTTGTGCCGATCATCAGGGATGCAGACCAGCCCGCAAGCGTGCTAGCGGAATACCTGTGCGAGCGGCAGGTGATTGCCTGGGAACGTGCTGAGGAATTGTTCGGCGAGCAGTTGGTTGCCGAAGCCATGGAGTTGAGCAGCAGGCCGGCCCTTAGCGGGCTCGCCGAAGGACGGCCGGTAACACCAGCTTGTGCGGGGTTGCCTGCAGTAAGCGACAGCTCGCCATGTACAACGTGCCGAGTGGTTGATCCGTGTTTGCTGTTGGCGAAACGCGTCCGGGAAGACTTGATTGCATCAACAGGATCGGACGATCCACGCGCTGCCGGCAAGCGTCATAAGGCGAATATGCGTAAGCGAAAGCAGCGTGAGAACCAGAGGGCTAACGACCAGACACGGTCTTAGCCGTGCCACGCATCTGATCCGTCGTCGGTTGGGCGCCTTGTCTTGGCGCCCGACCTAATTTATTTGTGCGTGACATTTACGATTCTGTGACAGCAAGGATGTCACGCGTCCCATAAAAGCTATTACTACCTTGGTCTTTAAGAAGACTTAAAGTAACTAGAAAACCGTCACGCTACTGGGGGCTGAAAGCGCACATGGACCTTCGGTACGGTCGGGCTTCGCCCTCCCTGCCTTCGGTCCATGTGTGGCGCCTTCGGCGCCGGGGATTTAGTTCCGAAGGTTCTAGATGATCTCGGGATGCCGTAAATTCTGAGACATCACGGAATTGCTTCCAGCCCGGCACACCCATGCCGGGCCTTCGGCCCCCATGGGCGCATCCGGAAAGCGCCGTGGTTCCGCTCGGTATAAGGCGATTACGCTGCAAGGCTTCATACGTGGCGCGCCTGCGTTTGGGGGGGGGGCGGAAATCATTATCCAAACCGCGCGCCAAACCGCGCCAGACGCGCTACAGCGTGCGTGTGGGAGTCGATAGCTACGTGGGTACCACTTGAAGCTCACGCAGCACCTGATGTCAGTTATCGCGTTCTACGTATGAAGTTACACCATTCGCTCGGCTAGGCCATCGAGCCAGCTAGCCTCATTGACATTGGCAACAGCTTCGATCGATCCGTCTGCCCAGTCCAACGCGACCTTGGCTTCGAGTTCCGGCGTCGTTGGAAAGAACGGTCCGTCCGGCTTCGTCAGGAACCAGTCGCCTTGCAGCGCTTCACAGTGCACGCAAGTATTCGACCAATACGAGATCCCCGCAGTGCGTGAGGGCGTGTTGCGAACCCAAGGGGCAGCATTGCGCCATATGGCCAGAGCCTCCGCGTTGACGTCTTGGACGTACAGCAGTAGCCCAGCACCCTCGATGGGATACCAGTAATCGTCCTCGTCGTCCGGTTCGTTGCGCCATTGTCCACCGCGAACGAGCAACGCTTTGACCGGTGTCCATTCGCCACATGCATGACACTTGGTTGAGCTGCTGACAACGCCGAATCGATCGGATTTGACTGTGGGTGTCATGTGCTCAGTAAGTCGATGATCGGACAGCGCTAGGGCTTCACCAAACAATCCAGGAACCAATCCTAGCGCGCGATAGCTACGTGGGTAGCTCCAGGGCGCAGGAGCGCGCTAGGTCGCGATTGGTTGGTTCGTGCAGGACGAGGATCACCCGCGTTTCTTAGGCGATGCCTGCTGCTCCAGGCGGGCGATTGCATCGCGCTTGCCTAGTCCACGCAGCACTGCAAGCGCCGCAACCTGTGACTGTCGGGGGATCGTCTTGCCGGTCTCCCATCCATAAACCGATTGCCCCGACACTCCAGCGAGGCGCCCGTAATCATTTGCGGACAACCCCAGCTTGGCACGGTGTGATTTCAAGCCCTTAGCGGAAAAGCGGACTCTGCCTGACTCAGTCGATTCCAACGGAGCTGCTCGCTTTGTGCCCCAGACCGCAGTCGCCAACTGACGTTGGAGGTCAGTGACCTGGCGTTTTAGGGCTGCGATGTCCCGCCTGTATGAAGCGCCGGACTTACGCAACGCGTCGGTTTGGGCTTTGACTTCCTTGCGGGCAAGGCGGGTAATTTCGGACTTGAGCAGGGTGCCGATGTTGGCCATGTATGGAGCTCATTGGGGGATGCTCGATGCTACATGGGATAAGAAAAATTCCTAGACTCAAGGCGTCCTTGGGCTGTTAGACCGTCGAAACCTAATGAAAAGCGCAAGTCCGGATGCGCTTTTGGCGCAACTTGCCGAGGTAGCGGTGCTCTAGATAAAACGTTGAGGGGTGGCTCTCGCATACAAAACCTCACAGTTATATGGAGTGTGAGCCATGCATTGTGCATAAATCGGCGCGAGACGTTGCCCCGCTCTGACGTTAGGAGGGTGTGGTGGTTCAAACCACGATCATTGGAATCGACTGCGCAACCGAGGACTCGAAAGTCGGGTTGGCTTTGGCGGTTGTGAGTGAGGATGGGTGTCAGCTTGTGCAGGCGTCCGCATGTCCCAGTGAGCAGAAAGTTGCTGAGCTAGTAAGTACCTGGATTCGCGAGGCCGACCGTGTGCTGATTGCACTTGACGCTCCGTTGGGCTGGCCGCGATCCCTCGGGGAGGCGTTGCCGGCACATCGTGCGGGACAGGTGCTGCGGCAAGATGCGAATAAACTCTTTAGGCGAACGACTGACGAATTCATTCGCAAACACTTAGGGAAGCAGTCACTAGATGTCGGTGCTGACCGGATTGCCAGAACGGCACACTCGGCATTGCGGCTACTTGATGAACTTCGCAAGCGGACAGGTTATGCGGTTCCTCTTGCCTGGGAGCCGTTCTACTCGGAACGCGCAGCGGCAATCGAGGTCTATCCGGCAGCGACCCTCATCGCCCATGGGATTCAGTCATCCCGATACAAGAAGCGGGATGCCACAGTAGATCGCGCGGCCATCTTAGAGAGACTAAACAAAGTACTCGGCTTGCCGGACGATCTGTCTTCGATGGTGAACAATGCAGACGCATTGGATGCCGCGATCTGTACCCTTGCTGGGTTCGATTTCTTAAAAGGGCTTGGGAGCCAACCAGAGGAAACAGAAACGGCAGTGCGTGAAGGCTGGATCTGGGTGCGCGAGCGGGCAGACCAGCGGTAGCCGATGGCCGCGCTGTTGTCCGACATCTTCTGGCCTGGCAACCTGAGCGCTGGCTTTGCGCTTGGGGGAGAGCCATGGCTAGCGGATGGAGTGATGACGAACTTGCTGCATCGGTTGCAGCGTATCGAGACATGGCCGCAAAGGAGGGCGCAGGGGAGGCGTACTCCAAGCGGCAGGTCTACAGGGAGCTAGCTAATAGGTTCAACAGGTCCGAGAAGGCTTTTGAGTACCGGATGCAGAATATTTCGGCTGTCTTGGACGAGCTCGGGCAGCCATGGATCAATGGCTTGAAGCCTGCGGCCAATGTAGGGGAGGGCGTGAAGCCGCGCCTCGTAGCCCTTCTCCAGGGCCAGACTGCCGAAGCGCCACAGGGCGGCAGTTACAGATATGGCGGGCAGCCGCATTGGAAGCTCGCGCTTGATGCGGTAGTTGCCCTTGGAGGAACAGCCAGTCCGCAGCAGGCCTTCGCATGGATTTTGGCCAGATTCCCTGATTACGTCCAATCAAATCTCGGGGCGGACCTAGCAGCCTTGTCGGTCAACTCACCGTCTAGAACTTCCTATTCGCAGAACTCAAAGCCAAGGCGCACCGATCAAGGCAGTCAGTACGACCGACTGTTCAAAATCGGCGACGGGCCCGGCGTCGTGTTCGAACTGTACGACCCGGCACAGCATGGCGTGTGGGAGATATTCCCGGACGCAACGGCAGGAAATCGTCACGGGATGGGCGTACGGCAAGTCGTGAATCCCGTGACGACTGGGATAGCGGATGCGGTGCAGGAAGCGGAGAACACAGGGGCATTTGATGCCAAAAACGTCGAAGATGCGAGGAAGCGGGTTTTGGCCGGAATTGTCCGCAGGCAAGGACAGCCAGCTTTCCGTAAAGCATTGATCGATGCTTACGGTGGCTCATGCGCTATTACTGGCTGCGCGTTAATTGCCATCCTGGAAGCGGCTCACGTGCATCCGTACAGGGGCGAGCACACCAACGTGGTGTCCAATGGACTCTTGCTGCGGACCGACATACACACGCTGTTCGATCTGCGATTGATAGCAATTGACCCGGAAACATTGACCGTCCTGGTTTCGCCGGAACTGGATGGAACTGATTACGCGAGGTTACGGGGTGGGGCACTGCTCGCGCCCACGAAGGTCGCCCACTGGGTTAGCGTTGACGCTTTGACTTGGCATCGCAGTCGATGCGGATGGTGAACGGAAAGCCGATTAGAGATCGAGGGATGACGCAAAAAATTCGGGCTGCTGCTGGAATCGCCATTGGTTTCGCTTGCTTTCTAGTGCTGGCCCACCTAGTACCTGACTCGGTGTGCAGAGACGGGTGGCAGTCGCCATCCATAGGAAGGCAGGGGGCTTGCTCACACCATGGTGGAGTCAGGATTTACAGCGCTCTTTATTTGCCGATTTTCGGCGTAGCTACTTTTCTCGGACTTTGGATCGGTGGCGGATTGCCGAGACGTGGCATCAAATCGGATACGGTCAATTCGGCTCCGCACGTGTTTCAGTCCACAGAGGAACAATTGATTCGCGCGGCAATTGAAGAAAAGAAGCGATTGTGTTTCTTGTATTGCAAGCATGGCAGCTCGCGATGGACTCAAAGACGAGTAAGGCCAATGCAGTATCGGGAGCGTTTGGGTCGGGAGCGAGTTCCCGCTGCATGCCTAGTGGCATTCTGCGAGGAACGACAAGCAGAGCGTATTTTTCTACTTCGACGAATGCGAGATTTGATTGTCGTTGACTAGTCGTCAGAAGCACCCATATCGCGTCGCCTTGACTTGGGTTGTTGGGGCGTCATAGCGATTTGCTCGTGTACTCGTCGCGCTTTCGGATGCCCTGGGCCTTGCGCCTGCGTTTCGAGAGATGGGTCATAAGTCGAGGCATGCATGGTGGATGCGACAATCGCAACATCTCAAGGCGGCGCATCACGTCATTCATGGATTGAAGACGATATGGGTTCACCCATGTTCTTACGGCACCTCCTTCCTTATTTACGTAGCCGGTTCGCATCTCGTCGCCAGGAATAACAAAATAATCCAGGATGACGTCCCCTTCGCACGCGAGCCGTGCCACAAGACTAACGTCGGGGGCAACGCGCCGGTCTGGGGAAATGAGCCAAAACGGTTGGCCGTTTGTCGTGCGATAAGCCTGCGTGCTCCTCACGGACAGGGTGAGCCCGCCCTCTACGCAAGCGCGACGTGTTTGGGGATGCCAGTAGAAGCCCACGCCCATGTTGGCGTAGTGGTCTGCCAGTTCTTTGAGCAGCAGAAGCTTCGTCGTTCTGCGCCGGTGAATGATGTTACGTCGTGAGCATTGTTTGGCATTTGGACGAACTCCAGCCGCTTCACAGGCGTCCGCCATTGAACCGAAATGAAAGATAAAAAGCGTAGTCTGAGGTGCTCCTGGTTCCTTCATCATCAACGCGGGCGTTACATCCCCGTGCTTTGCGTGAACTCGGCGGACAACGTCGAGCAATTCATCATCTGACCAGTAGTGCCGTTGCCGCGCCTCCAAGTTAACTCTGGCTTTCTCAAAAGTATCTCGGGACACGACCGCCGGAAATGCATCCTCTGCACGAACCCACCTTTCTGGCGGATTCTCATGCCACGGCGTCTTTAAGCTGCACGAGCGCCTCGCGTACAAAGTAGTTCCGGTGTACCGCTCATTTCGCAGAATCGAGCGAATCATTTCACCGCGCCAAGGGAGCATTCCTGTGCGGCTCGGGTACCCACCCCAATTGAGCTGCCTTGCAATGTCTGCCTCAGACATTCGCCTTTCGACAAACAGGTAAAAAATCAACCTGATCAATCCGCAATCGAGGGGATCCCCTAGAGCGAGCAGCACGCGATCCGTTTGGATCGACTTGCGCTGACGCCTGCCCAACTCTCCCTTGACCTCTCCGGTCTCTGACACCAGAACGCGTTTAAGGCCGAAGCTGGGAAATCCGCCCATGTGAAAGCCTCGGCCCGCCAGCAGGCTCTGGCCCGCGAACACCTTCGCACCCAGTTCGCGGCTGTACTCTGCTGCCATTGCGCGTTTGACGCTCTTTATTACGACTGCCATCGGCCCAGGCACGTCAGCAAATGGCTCGGCGCAATACAGGACGGGTACGCCGGCCCGTCTACAAACGAACTCGTAATACGCACTTTCATCCACGTCTTGGAAGCGGCCCCAACGACTCACGTCGAAGACCAGAATCGCCTGGAAAGCGCGACGCATGCTCAATACGTCGTCCAGCATCGCTTGAAGTCCGGGGCGTCCCCAAAGAGTCAATCCGCTCTTGCCCGAATCCTCGTACGTAACCACGACTCGCATGCCGTGCGTCGCAGCATATCGATTGATCTCTAATCGTTGGTTGGTTGTTGAATAGCGCTGATGCTCCGTCGACATACGGAGGTACTGCGCGACGGGAATCGGGGCGGCTCTAGAATCGGGCATAGGGGCCTTTTCCTCCATCTCCACCCATTGCACAGTCACCCGTGCGGGCGCAACTCGCAGCGCTGGCGAGCGCAGCCTCGCCCAGCCGGGTGACTTACAAATCGCAAGGCGCGCGCACAGATTCGTGCCATGTCCCAGCCGACGGATGCGAACTTAGTGCCGGTTGCTCAGTACTTGCGTATGTCCGCCGAGCACCAACGGTACTCCACGACCAATCAGCGAGAGGCTATTGGTCAGTACGCGCGTGCAAACGGTATGGAAGTTGTCTGTACGTACGAAGATAGCGGTAGAAGCGGGCTGACGCTTCGTGGTCGTCCAGCGTTGCAGAGGTTGCTAACCGAGGTGCACGACGCATCTAGGTGTTTCAAGGCAATCGTCGTGTTTGATGTTAGCCGCTGGGGGCGGTTTCAAGACGTAGACGAGAGCGCCTTCTACGAGTTTCTGTGCCGACGCGCAGGCGTCAATGTCCACTATTGCGCGGAGTCGTTTGATTGCGTCCCTGGCCCCATGGCCGCAGTGGTCAAGAGCATAAAGAGGGCCATGGCCGCTGAATACAGCAAAGAGTTGAGCGGGAAGGTGTACTCCTCGCTCCAAGCGTTGGCTAGACGAGGTTTTCACACTGGCGGGCCGGCCGGATTTGGACTAAAGCGCGTCCAGGTGTCACCAGACGGTCGCGTGCGCCGAGAGCTGCCGCCTGGCGAGCGGAAGTCGCGCGCAGATGACCACGTTGAGCTAGAACCAGGAGACGCATTTGACTGTGGCTTGGTTCGTCTGATTTTTCATCTCTTTGTCCATTGCAAGATGAAGGAGGCAGACATCGCTTTGCAACTCAATTGGAGCTGTTACCCAAGTCAAATCGGGCTGATCCCGTGGCGAGCGGATGCTATTCGCACCGTCTTGCGGCGCGAGCAATACGTTGGAACCAATGTGTTCGGACTTCACACTCAGAAACTCAAGTCAGCTTCCCGCTACGTGCGGAAGGATCAACGCATTCGGGTGCCGAACAGCTTCACGCCGGTTGTTTCGCAACTAGACTTCGATGCCGCCCAGCTACTAGTTGGAGACCGATTGCCACGTCGGAAGTGGTCGCGCTCGGACCTTATACGTCTAGTTCGCAGCGAAGCTGCCGAGTTCGGACGGTTCAATGTTGCAGCGTTACACCGTCGCGGAGGGCCGGCGGCCCTGCGATTTATTGAGTGCTTTGGATCGGTTGCCGATGCGTGCAGTGCTGCCAACGTTCCGATTTGCAGGCGCACGGCTACGTCTGGGCGCCGTCGCAAACAGCGGCAAGCAATTAAAGTTCAAATTCTCGACTGGCTAGCAGAACATTACAGGGAAAGTGGACGGACTTTCTACTGCCATACCTCCACTAGGCGAGCCTGCATCGAAGACTCGCTCACGATCTCGGTGCGCGTAGCTCACCCTCAAGTTTCTCATGACTCCTTTGGCTGGACCCTTCGTCCCGACAAATTGGTGGATGCGGATTTGGGCATATTTGCGCGGGTGAATGACAAGGCTGAGATTCTCGACTATTTCGTCATCCCCAGAGAAGAGGATCGCAACGGCTTTGTGAATTCGAAAGGAGCGGTAACCGGTAATTGGTTGGAGCAATGTAGGTGCGCATCTCCAGCCGATGTCATATACAGGCTCGAATCAAGTGGAAGTTCGAAAATCTGTGGGGTTACGCGCATGTTGCGCCAGTCGGAAGCTCGCCGTACGCGCAATCTGCACTCGGCCGAGCGGACGGTCGTAAAAGATGTAGGTGCTTTTCCCTAGCCCTTTAGGGCAAGTCCCTCTAAATCTACGAGACTGACGCGGATTTGCTGTTAGGGTCGAACGCATGAGTAGCGACACGCCGCCACCCAGCCCAATCCCGGTCGCACAGTACGTCCGCATGTCCACCGACATGCAGAAGTATTCAACGGCCAACCAGGAGGCGGCTATAGCTCGCTTCGCTGATTCGCATGGTATGCAGGTTGTTCGAACCTATCGGGATGATGGCAAGAGTGGATTGCGCATTCGCGGTCGTACCGGACTACAGGCCCTAATGCGCGATGTGCACATCGAGCCGCGCGGTTTCAACGCAATACTCGTCTACGATGTTAGTCGGTGGGGCAGGTTCCAGAATCCCGACGAAAGCGCGCACTACGAGTTTTTGTGCACTCGCGCGGGTGCACCTGTTGTTTATTGCGCGGAGCTATTTCCTGATATGACCGGCCCAATGGCTGCCGTCCTGAAATCCATTAAGCGAAGCATGGCCGCAGAGTTCAGTCGCGAGCTGGCAGTAAAGGTGAGAGCCGGCCAATCTCGTGTTGCGCAGATGGGATTTTTCACAGGCGGGGTGACGAACTTTGGCATGGCTCGGAAACTGTTGGGAGATGGAGTCGAAGATCGCGGACTCCTGCGGATTGGACAGCATAAGGCTCTGAACAGCGATCGAGTGGTTCTGACGGCCGGCAAAGGTTGGGAGGTCGCTGTAGTGAGACTGATCTTCTACCTTTACGTCAAAGAGAGAATGGGAGAGCTTGCAATCTCGCGACACCTGAACTCACGTGGCATCACCACAAGACGAGGTGCTCGATGGGAGACGTTACATATCGTCCGCATTCTGAGAAACGAGGTGTATGTCGGCGTCACCTGGTACAACCGAACGACTCGACCGCTCGGCGCGTCGCCGATCCGCAACCCCCCGGAAGAGTGGGTGCGCGGGGACGCGCCGTTTGCGAAACCTGTAATCAGTCGCAGGATGTTCGATGAAGCTCAGAAGATCAAAGCGAGCAGGCCCAAGAGGCCCACTGAGGAGCAGTATCTAGATGTCTTGCGCGCCATATATCGAGCCGAAGGAAAGATCACCGTGCGGTTGGTTAGAGCCTCTCCTTACGTACCCAACTACAAGTGGTTCTATCGTCGCTTTGGGAGCCTGCCCGCAGCGTGCCGCGCAGCAGGAATTCCTCCCGCTCCCTTGGGGCCGCCAAAACGCCCCCGGATAGGCAACGGGCGGCGAAGTGCTCACCAGTCCGCATAGCTTCCAAAGGTGATGCGAAGGGCAGCGAGCAGTCCCTCGACGGGACCTGCCAGGCGGTCCCTTTGGTCACTGGCGCGGAGCGTCTGGAAGAGTAAGGTTGCGTCGCGGAGGCTGATTCGGGCGGCGGTTGAACCGTTCATGAGCCTTAATGATGGGCCCCGCGAGGAGGTTCTATGCGACGTGCCATCCGTTGGCTTTGCAGCCTAGTTGCCCTTGTCGCCTTAGTTAGCTGCGTCAGCACGCCCGAGACTCGTGCGGACTACGACAAGACTGTGAATTTTGCGCAGTACCGCAGCTTCGCGTTCTTCGACAAGGTCGGCACCGACGACGCCGATTACGAATCACTGATGACCAGGCAGCTGAAAGACTCGACGCGCCGCGAACTTGAAGCCCGCGGCTATCGATACAACGAGTCGGCGCCAGATTTGCTCGTGAACTTCAAGGCCAGCGTCACGCAACAGACGCGCGTGCACCCCGGGCCGATGCCCTACTGGGGCGGCTACTACGGTTACGGGTGGCCTGGCTACTACGGCTTCTGGGGCGGCTATTACGAGCCGTACGTGGACCAGTACGACGAGGGCACGTTGAACATTGACATTGTCGATGCCAGACGCAAGCAGCTTGTTTGGGAGGGGGTCACCACCGGCCGCATCACCGACAAGGCAAGGAATAACCGCTCGGCTGCAATAGATACGGCTGTGCGGGACATGTTTACGCAGTTCCCATTCCGCGCTGGTGGTGCTCCTGAGTAATTGACACACACCAGCATCCGTCGCCGCCTACCTAAGGAACATTCCCACATGGCTCCGAATTGGTCGCTTCGCGTTGCCGCACTCACGACCCTAACCCTCGCAAGCGGTTTGGCACAGGCATCGCCGTCCAGTGGATGGGACTGGGCCATCGCCCCTTACATCTGGGGTATCAACGTCAAAACGGACCTCGACCGAACGACGCCCCCGGTAAGCATCAGCAACGAGTCGCGATTTGACGACGTGCTCGACCAGTTCGATGGCGCCTTCCAGGTGCACGCTGAGGGCGAAGGCGACGATTGGGGGCTGTTCGCCGACTTCACCTATCTCGGACTGTCATCGGGCGACGACCGTCGTTTTCTACACACAGAGACCGACCTAGACACACGGCTACTTGAGGTTGCGGGTGTGTGGTCGCCTGGCCCCGAACGCGGACGCGGCTGGAACCTCTTCGCTGGCGGTCGCTTCATCGATCTCGACTACACCACGGTATTCATCCCCAACGACCCGGCCTTCGCGCCTGCTTCGGTCCATGTCGGCGAAACCTATACAGACTTCATGCTCGGCGCGCGTTACACATGGGCGCTTTCGGATCGGTGGTCGATCACGCTACGCGGGGATGGTTCGTTCGGCGACACCGACGGGACCTGGAACGCAAGCGGGGTGGCCCAGTACAACATGAGCAATGGCGCTTGGGTGTTCGGTTACCGGTATTTGGACGTTGGCTTCAAGCGGACCCAAGACAACTCGCTGAGCATCAACTTACACGGACCGGAAATCGGCTATGCGTTTCGGTTCTGATTTCGATGTGAATGCTTAGCCGCAAGCGAGGCACAACTGAGCTTCGCCACTGCCGCAGCAAGGTGGTCTGGTCCAAGGTGTGAGTAGCGCAACGTCATCTTGATGTCGGAGTGGCCTAGCAACTCGCGCACGGTGTTTAAGTCCACGCCAGCCATTACCAGTTTGCTAGCGAAGTGATGTCGCAAGTCGTGGAATCGAAACTTTTCCAGGCCTGCGGACTGAATTAGCGAATTCCAGGCGGTTTTGATGTCAGCGATGTCAAACACGCCCGCGCCGGTGGATCGTCTAACCCAGGACCGAAGCACGCCGGTGGCTTCGGCATTGAGCGGGATATGGCGTTGTCGACCGTTCTTCGCATTCTCAGAGCGAACCGTCAGAATGCGCGCATCGAAATCAACGTCCGTCCAGTTCAACGACAGTAGCTCTCCTCGACGCAGGCCCGTGTTCATCGCCAGTAGCACTACGGGCGTCAGATGATCTCCAAAACCGTCCGAGTCAATTACGGGCAATAGCGGCTTGCTACGTGCAATTCGCCAGCTGTTACCGGACTCGCGGGATGCGATCATTGCAGCATCTCGATCAGCTAGTGCTTGGCGCAGCATCCGTTCTTCGGACTGGTTGAGAAATCGAACAACCCGGCGTGATTCGACAGGGCGAATTTGCAGATCAGAAAGGGGATTTTGATCAAGCACGCCCCATTTTGTGGCCTTGTTCATGGCCGCGCGTAGGCATGCCAGATCACGAGATGCAGTTGCTCGGGACACGGCAGCGATCCGCTTAAGCCACCACTGGTCGACCCACGCTGCGTTGATTTCCGAGAGATCGCGGGGCAGGGCGTCAGAAAACGCAGCTTCGATTCGATCAACCCACTGCTGACCTCGTCGCAGGTGGGAGACTGCCCACGGCGCGTAGCGATCGCTCAAGAAGCCAGCCAGTGAGCACCTGGCGCGTTCCTGCCTCGCGATGCTAGGTAGCCCACGCTGGATGTGCTCCGCCATCGCCTGGGACGCGTGTGCGCGCGCCTGATCGAGTGTCAGGTGACCCAGTGCCCCGAGGGTCCGTCGCTTACCCCGGGTCCACTCGATGATCCAAGCCTTGTGCCCCGAAGGCTGCACCCGCAACAGCAACCCTCGTACTTGAGTGTCCCTGAGCTCATAGGGGCGCTCTTGGGGCTGGGATGACTGAATAAGGCGCTTGGTGAGCTGAGCTCGCATGTGATCCCTCGTAAGTGCACGTGTAAGTGCACGCTAGGAAGCACCGCGAATCCGTGTTCGGATAAGGACCATCCGCGTTGGCGCACTCGGCGCACGGAAGTCCTTGAAAAGAAAAGGCTCGCCGAAGCGAGCCTTTAAATCGTGGTGGAGCGGAGGAGGATCGAACTCCCGACCTTCGCATTGCGAACGCGACGCTCTCCCAGCTGAGCTACCGCCCCACGAAAGGCGCGCAGTATACGGACGGCGGCGGTGACTGCCAAGCGGGGAAGGTGCGAATTCGCGCCGGCTGCACGCGGGTTTGGGCCTGCTGGGGCCCCACCGGAGGCGCCATGTACCTGGTCCAGTTGCTGCTCCCCGTCTACGACGCCTCGGGCACGCCGTTCCCGCGCGCGCGCTTCGATGCGGTCCGGCGCGCGCTCGCGGATCAATTCGGCGGCGTGACGGCGTACATGCGCGCGCCGGCGCAGGGCCTGTGGGAAGACGATGCAGGGCACATGGAGCGGGACGAGGTGCTGCTGTTCGAAGTGATGGTCGAGGCGCTGGACCACGGGTGGTGGGCGGCGTACCGGCAATCGCTGGAGGCGGACTTCGCGCAGGACGAGATCCTGGTGCGGGCCTCGCCGGTGGAGCGGCTGTAAGGGCACGCCGGGACGCGCTACCGTTTCGCCAGGCGTGAATGGGGAACCGACGATGCGACTTGCGATGTGCCTGCTGGCCATGGGCCTCGGCGCCTGTGCGGCCACGCCGCCCGCGACGGGGCCGCGGACGTCGAGGGCCACCACGCCCGACGCCGCCGGCCTGGTCTCGATCCAGGCCCTCGTCCCCGACATCGACCTCGACATCCGCTACGCCGGCCACCACAACTTCACCGGCGCGCCGGTCGATGGCTACGACGCGCCGCGCTGCTACCTGTTGCGTCCCGCCGCCGAAGCGCTGGCCCGCGTCGAAACCGCGCTGCGCCCGCAGGGCTATCGCCTCCGCATCTTCGATTGCTACCGCCCCGTGCGCGCCGTGCGCGATTTCATGGCGTGGATCGACACGCCGGACGATGCGGCCACCAAAGCCGCCTGGTATCCGCAGCTCGACAAGCGCAGCCTGCGCGGCGACTACATCGCGCCCACCTCGGGCCACAGCCGCGGCGCGACGCTCGACCTCACGCTGCTGCGCTGCGAACACGATGCGTGCACGCCGCTCGACATGGGCACGCCGTTCGATTTCTTCGACACCAGCGCCAACACCGATTCGCCGAAGGTCACGCCCGCGCAGCGCGCCAATCGCCACGTGCTCGGCGACGCGATGACACGCGGAGGCTTCCGCAACTACCCGATGGAGTGGTGGCACTTCACGTTGCAGCCCGAACCCACGCCCGACACGCAGTACGACGTGCCCGTGCGTTAGTCGAGGTACAAGGCGGCGATCTTCTTCGCGGTGGCGTAGGGCTCCGGATCGTCGCGATTGGTCAGCACCACCACGGTCAGCTTGCGCGCCGGATAGCGCACGATCACGTTGCGGAACCCGACCGTTTCGCCGGAATGCCACAACGTCTCCCCGGTGATCCGCCACCCGAAGCCGTATTGCACGTCCGCTTCGTCGGTTTTCGTCGCGGGCGTGAAGGCCTGCGCCCACGTCGCCGGCTTGAGCAGGCGTTGTTCGCGGATCGCGGCGTCCCAGTGCACGAGGTCGTCGATCGACGAATAGATCCCGCCATCGCCGAGCACCGCGCTCGTCGTGCTCTGGTCGGTGCGCATCCAGCGGCCTTGCTGGAAGGTGTGGCCAAACGCGCGATGGGCGACGGTCGAACGTCCCGCTTCGAACGCGACGGTATTGCGCATCCCCAGAGGTTCGAAGATGCGCGTGCGCAGGAAATCCGCGTACCGCATCCCGGACGCACGCTCGACCACGAGCGACAGCAGCGCATAGCCGCTGTTGCTGTAGCGATACCCGGTGCCCGGCGCGAAATACGTGCGCGGCTGGCCTTCGAGCAGCTTCAATACATCCGCGTCGTGCACCTGCACGTCGCTCGCCGGATCCATCACGTCTTCGTAGTCGATCAGCCCCGCGGTGTGCGTGAGCAGGTGGCGCAACGTCACGGCATCCACCGCCGCCGGCAGCGAGGGCAACCAGCGTCGCACCGGATCGTCCAGGCGCAGCTTGCCGTCCTCCATCAGCAACAACACCGACGCGGCGGTGAACTGCTTGCTGACCGACGCGAGGCGGTAATTGGTGGCCGGCGTGGCGCGCACCTCGCCGTCGAGGTCGGCGAAGCCGTAGCTGCGGCGCACGATCGGCACGCCGTCGCGCACCACCAGCACGGAGGCGCCGGGCACGTGGCCGTCGTAGTCGCGCATCAGTGCGTCGATGTCGCGCGTCATGTCGACGGGCCCCGTGTCGTGCGATGCGGAGGCGCAGCCGGCCAGGGCCAGTGCGGCGAGGAATCCAGCGGCGATCCGGGGCAGGGGGCGCATTCAGGCGATGCTACCTCCGACGCAGCCGGATGCGAGAAATTTTCTGATGGGGGGCGGGCACGCCGCGCGCGATGATCCTGCCCAAGCGCGAGTGCCGTCGCGCCCGTTGGATCCAAAGCCTGGTACGCGTTGGAGAAACGAACCGCTGCGGACGGCGGCGGTTCTGGGCGGTAGGGCTGGCCTGCTGGCTGTTTCGGGGGAATCAGCGGCAGGCCGGCTTCCTATCCCGCAGGCACGCGCACATCGAGCAGGTGCCGCGGGTACCCCGAGTCCGGGTTGAACACGTACTCCGCACCGATCGCATCCGCGCGATCGTGGATGTTCTGCAGTCCCAGTCCCTTGCCGTTGCCCGGGTCGAACGCGCCGCCATCGTCTTCGATGCGCAGGTGCACGTCGGCCGCCGACGCGTGTTCCCACACCGCGAGGTGCACGGCGATGCGGCCACCGCATCCATGGCGCACGCAGTTGGTCGTGGCTTCCTGGCAGATGCGGTAGAGCGCGGTCGCCACTTCCGGCGGCACGCGGTCCACGTTGCCTTCGATCGTGCACTGGTAGGTGATGCCGTGGTCGCGCGCGAGTTCGTGCATCGGGCCTTCCGACAAAGCGCGCGCCAGGCCGAAGCGATGCAGCACGAGCGGATGCAAGGCCTGGATCACTTCGCGCAGGTGTTCGTGCGCATCGCCGACCAGGTCGGCGATCGAGCGCAGGCCATCGCGCATCGCGTCCTGGTCCGGCGTGCGCTCCACCAGGCGCAGGCGCGTGGCGATGGCGGTCATGTCCTGGCCGAGCTGGTCGTGAAGCTCCGCGCCGATGCGGCGGCGTTCTTCTTCCTGTTGCGAAACCAGGCGATTGGCGGTGTCGGACAACGCGCGCGTGCGCGACGAGAGCATGTCGACCGTGTTCTTCAACGCCTTGCCCTGCGTGCGCAACGCATCGCCGGACACGCCGAGCGACAGGCCCGCGAACCCGGATGCGGCAATCAGCAATTGCAGTTGCGGCAAGGGCCAGGAGCTGCCGAGCGTGCCCACGCCCAAGCCGTGCACCGCGGCGCTCAACAAGCCCAGGGCCACCGAACACGCACGCCATCCGTAATGGAACGACAGCCAGAACAACGGGAAGATCGCCAGCATCACCGGGTACAGCGGCACGTTCCGGTGCGGGAGCGCCGACAGCACCAGCACTACCAGCACCGGCGCCAGCACCCAGCCTTCGCCGAACACGACGTGCCACGGCACGCGCTGCGGCCCGAGTTGTCCGAGCAACGTCCGCGCGAGCGACGCGACGACCAGGATGCCGATGAAATCGCCCACCGCGAAGCTGTAGAGCATCGCGACCGGCGGCTGCGGCAGCACGCCGTCGTCCATCAGGTTGATCAGTACCAGCGCGCCCGCCGTGACCACCGAGGCCGCGATGCCGCACAGCAGGAACCGCATCATCGTGTCGGGCGTGGGGCTGGGCCCGGGCGAGCGCGCGAACGTGCCCACGATCAGCGCATACAGGCACCACGGCACGGTCGCGGCGAGCAGCAGCGCCACCGGATCGGTGAACGTGCCGCGCGCCAGCGCGACCAGCACGATGGCCGCGGCTTCGCACAGCGCGATCGCCCACCACCAGCGGCGCGGCATCAGCCACAGCGCCGCCAGCCGCAGGC
The DNA here is from genome assembly GCF_018406645.1 of Lysobacter helvus. NCBI lineage: Bacteria > Pseudomonadati > Pseudomonadota > Gammaproteobacteria > Lysobacterales > Lysobacteraceae > Lysobacter > Lysobacter helvus. The sequence continues at coordinate 148,239 of NZ_AP024546.1, read as the reverse complement.
CGGCGGGCAGGAACCAGTGCATGCTCGACAGCAGGTAGAGCCCCGCCCAGAGCGCGATGTACGCGGGCGCCATCCACCACTGGATTGGACGCTGGGCCGGTCGCCGCGTTTCAATGCGCATCCCGCTCCTGGATTCCGTCCCCATGCCGCCTCTTCGCATCGTGCTGGTCGACGATCATCCCATCGTTCGCGCGGGCTTTCGACAGTTGCTGGAGATGGAGCCCGGCTGGGAAGTCACCGACGAACTCGGCAGCGCGCGTGAAGTCGCCGCGTGGCTGCTCACCGCGGCGTGCGACGTGCTGGTGATGGACCTCTCGCTGCCCGACGGCGACGGCCTGGTGCTGATCCGCCACGTGCTCGCGCAGAAGCCGGGCATGGCGATCGTGGTGATGAGCATGCATGACGGCGCGTTGTACGTGCAGGACGCGTTGTCGGCGGGGGCGCGCGGCTATGTCACCAAGCGCGCGGCGCCGGACGAACTGGTGGATGCGATCCGCGCGGCGGGGCGCGGCGAGCGCTTCCTCGGCAAGGACGTGCGCGCGCAGAACCACGAGGAAACCGACGAAGCCGCGGGTTTGCCGGAGCTCACCAGCCGCGAAGCGCAGGTGTTCCTGCTGCTGGCGCGCGGGCATTCGGTGTCGCGCGTGGCGGCGACCATCGGCATCAGCAACAAGACGGCGTACGCGCACCGCGCCAACATCTACGCCAAGCTCCACCTGCAATCCGACCACCAGCTGCGCGTGCTCGCGGAGCGACGCGGGCTGGTGTCGTAGCGGGCGTCAGTTCGCGGGCGAGGGCGCCAGCAGCGGCTTGAGCCGCGGTTCGAGTTGCGCGCGCCGCCAGCCCGACAACGCACCGGGCCAGTCGTGGCCGTCGAGCAGCGCTTCCAGCCAGCGTCGCGAAGCGAGCACGCCATCGGGCAGGCCGAGTTCGCGCGAGACTTCCGCGGTGGTGTCCTGCAACTTGCGCAGCGCGAGCTTGTCGCGCTCTTCGCTGCGCGGCAACGGTGCTTCGGCTTCATCGGGCAGCGGCGTCGTCAATGCGGTCCACAGCGCATCGACGAGGCTGCGCGGGGATTTCGGGATCGTGTCGAGGTGGCGCTTCAATGCATCGCGGTCGATCGGCGGCGTGCGCGCGAGCGCGGTGGCCAGTTCGTTGTCGAGGATCCAGGTGCGCGGCCGGTCGCTCGTGCGCGCATACGCATCGCGCCAGCGCAGCAAGCGCAGCAGGCGATGCTGCGCGTCGGTGTCGAGAAATTGCGCGGCGCGCAGCGCCAGGTGGGGCCAGCGTTCGCCGGCTTCGTCCACGCCGAGCGCGAGGCGCGCGCTGTCTTCCTCCAGCCACGCGCGGCGGCCCAGCGTGTCCAGGCGCGCCGACAGTTCGCGATACAGCGCGTCCAGGTACACCACGTCCTCGGCGGCGTAGTGGCGTTGCGAATCCGTCAGCGGGCGGCGCAACCAGTCCGAGCGCTGCTCGCCCTTCTGCAGCGCCACGCCCAGCAGGTCCTGCACGATGCGCTGGTAGCCCATGCCCGCGCCGACGCCCGCGATGCCCGCGGCGATCTGCGTATCGAACAAGGGCGAGGGTGCCACGCCGCAACTGCGCTTGAGCGCCACGATGTCTTCGCTCGCGCTGTGCATCACCTTCAGCACGTTCGGATCGGCGAGGAGCGGTGCGAGGGCTTCACACATGCCGGGCACCAGCATGTCGGCGAGCAGGATGGTCTGGTCGTCGCTGCGTCCGTCGCCCGCGTTGCCGGCGTAGGCGATCTGCACCAGGGCCAGTTGCGGCCAGTAGGTGCGTTCGCGGATGAATTCGGTGTCCAGGCCCACGCGGGCGGGGCGGTGCGCGAGGCGCGCGGCGAGGTCGGCGGGGTCGGTGATCCAGTGGTGCACGCAGGGACTTCGAAACGATCGGGCGGCCAGACTACCGGTCCCCCGCGGGCACTGTCGAACGCCGGCGGTTGCCGGATCGCGTCGCCATGGCCCACCATCGGCCGCGTCGACGCCACCGGACGCTCCATGGCCCACCCGCGCAGCACGCCTTCCCCCATCGCCGCGCTGGTCCTTGCGTTGCTGCTGGCGGGCTGTGGCGACAAGGGTGCGCAGGGGCCGGCGCCGGAAGCGGCGGGCCGCGATCCCACGGTCACCATTTCGGGCGACGAAGCCGTGGTGGTGCCGGCCTGGCAACCTGCGCCGGTGCAGATCGCCGTGGGCGACGAACCCAAGGTGCTCGCCGAAGCCATCGCCGCGCTCGATGCCGGCAAGCTCTTCGGGGGCGATCGCGACGCGATGCCGTTGCTCATCGAGCTGCATGCGCGCCTCCCCGACGATCCCGAAGTCTCCCGCGTCCACGCACGCGCCGTCGCGATGCTGCTCGCCGAAGGCGACGCGGCCCTCGCGGCCATGGACACCGATCCGAACGGCCTGCGCCACGCGCACGAAGTCGGCGAAGTGGCGCGCACGGCCGCAGCCGATGCACCGACCGTGCGCGCCTATCTCTCGCGCGTGGATGCCGCCGATGCGTCCGTGCAGCTCGATCATCGCGGCGAGCGCGAACTCCAGGCCGATCGCCTCGGCGAAGGCGACACCCGCGGTGCGTTGCAGTATTTCCGCGAAGCGCTCGTCAAGCGCCCCGGCGATGCGCGCGCGGCGCAAGGCATCGCGGCGGTGGAAAGCGCGTTGATCCGGCGCGCGGAAACCGCGGCGGCCACGTCGGATTTCGCGCAGGCCGAAACCTGGTTGCAGCACGCAGCCCCCATCCGCCCCGGCATGTCCACCGTCGCCGACGCGCGCCTGCGCATCGGCGCATTGCGCACCGAGCGCGTCAACACGCTGCGCGACCAGGGCCTCGCCTTGCTGATGCGCGACGGCGGCCTGCCGCAGGCGCGCCGCATCCTGTCGGACGTGTTGCGCATCGCACCGCCCGCCGATCCGGCCGCCACGGAATTGCGCGAACGCATCGACCTGGTCGCGCACTACGGCTTGTTCCGGCCGGGCCAGGCGTTCACCGATGCGTTGCGCAGCGGCGCGCGCGGCCCGCAGATGATCGTCGTGCCGCACGGCGGATTCCGCATGGGCGCGCGCGATGGCGAAACCGATGCGTTGCCGAACGAACGCCCGCTGCACTACGTGCGCTTCGACCGCGGCTTCGCAATGGCGCGCACCGAAACCACCGTGGGCGAATTCCGCCGCTTCGTCGACGCCACCGGCTATCGCAGCCGCGCGGTGCGGCGCGGCCATTCGATCGTGTACGACGAACGCAGCGGCAATCTGGTGCGCCGCAGCGGCGTGGACTGGCGCCACGACTACAACGGCGCGATCGCGCGCGACGACATGCCCGTCCTGCACGTGAGCGCGCGCGATGCCGAGGCGTACGCGCACTGGCTCTCGCAGCAGACCGGCGAGCGCTATGCGCTGCCGAGCGAGGCGCAGTTCGAATACGCCGTGCGCGCGGGCAGCGAAGGCAGCCTGCCGTGGCGTTCGCGCATTCCGCCCCGCAGCGCGGGCAACGTCACCGGTTCGCTGGATCGCTCGCCGACGGGCCGCACGTGGCGCAACGCCTTCCAGGGCTACGGGGACGGGTGGTGGGGGCCGGCTCCGGTGGCCAGCTTCGCGCCGAATGCATTCAGCCTTCACGACCTGGCCGGCAACGTCAGCGAGTGGGTGGCCGATTGCTGGCACGAAGGCTATCGGCGCGCCCCCGCGGACGGACAACCCTGGGTCAACCCGGGCTGCCGCACGCGCGTGATCCGCGGCGGCTCGTGGGCGAGCGCACCTGCGCAGGTGCGGGCGGCCTGGCGTCTGTCGACGGACGGTGACACCACCAATGCGCGCCTCGGGTTCCGCCTCGTGCGAGAACTCTGAGCCGCGCGACACAAGGAGATTGCACGCGATGGCCATCGATCCGTACGGCAACCAGGCACAGGGCGGACAACGGCGCGGCTTCGGCTTCGGCGGCATCCGCTGGTGGGTGTTGCTGCTGTTCGCCGGGTACGCCGCGTACTACTGGATCTCCAATCGCTCGACCGATCCGCTGACCGGCGAGGCGGTGGTGATCGACAAGAACATCTCGCCCGAGGACGAAAAGGCGCTCGGCCTGCAGGCGTGGGAAGAGCTGCTCACGACCGAGAAACCCATTTCGCCCAGCGATCCGAACGCGCAGGCCGTGCGCGCGATCATGCAGCGCCTGGTGGCGAAGATCCCGCAGGTCGAGGACGCGCTCGCGGCCGAACACAACCTGACGGCGCCGCACATCGAGAAGACGTTCGAGTGGGACGTCAACCTGCTGCAGTCCGACCAGGTCAACGCGTTCTGCCTGCCGGGCGGCAAGATGGCGGTGTACACCGGCCTGATCCCCGTCGCGCAGAACGACAACGCGATGGCGATCGTGATGGGACACGAGATCACGCACGCGTTGCTGCGCCACGGGGCGCAGCGCATGACGGAACAGAAGCTCGCGCAGATCGGCCAGATGGCCGGCGCGATGAGCGGCATGGACCAGTCGCAGATGCAGGCGGTGATGGCGGTGTACGGCTACGGTCGTGCGCTGCCCTATGCGCGCAAGCAGGAAACGCAGGCGGACGAGATGGGGCTGATGCTGGCCGCGGCCGCGTGCTTCGATCCGCGCGAAGCGATCCCGCTGTGGGAGCGCATGGATGCCGCGAGCGGTGGCGAGGCGCCGCCGGAATTCTCGTCGACGCATCCCAATCCCGGCACGCGCATCCAGAACCTGCAGGCGCTGATGCCGAAGGCGATGGAGTATCGGGCGAAGTTCTGCGAGTCGGCGAAGTAACACCCGCCTGCAAAAAGAAAGCCGCGGCAGTGCCGCGGCTTTTTTGTTTCCGGGTTTCGGCGAACTCAGAAGCTCATGAACAGACCGCCGTTGACCGGGATGTTCGCGCCGGTAATGAACCCCGCGTCGTCATGCGTCAGGAACTCCACCGTGCGCGCGATCTCGCTCGGCTTGCCCAGGCGGCCCACCGGCACGCCGTCGACGATCTTCGTGCGCACCTCTTCCGGCACCGCCATTACCATCGCCGTTTCGCAGTAGCCCGGCGACACGCTGTTGACCGTGACGCCCTTGCGCGCGACTTCGCGCGCCAGCGCCATCGTGAAGCCATGCATGCCGGCCTTCGCCGCCGAATAGTTGGTCTGGCCGAACTGGCCCGTCTGGCCGTTGACCGAGCTGATGTTCACCACGCGCCCGAAGCCGCGCGAGGTCATGCCATCGACCACGTGGCGGCACATGTTGAACACGCCGTCGAGGTTGATGTTCAGCACGGCGTCCCAGTCGGTGCGCTCCATCTTGCGCAGCGTGGTGTCGCGCGTGATGCCGGCGGCGTTGACGAGGATGTCGACCGAACCGCGTTCGGCCTCCAGCTTGCGCACGAGCGCGCCGCAGGCTTCGTAGTCGCCGACGTTGCCGGGCTCGAAGTGGATGTCCAGGCCTTCGACGTCGCGGCGGAACTCGGCGATGCGGTCCTCGCGCGCGGCCAGGTCGGTCGCCACCACGGTGCGCCCGGCACGGGCGAGGGTCTTGCAGATCTCGGTGCCGAGACCACCGATGCCGCCGGTCACGACGGCCACGCGCTTGCTCATGTCATCCCCAGGAAAGGTGTTTGGTGCGGTGCAGCAGGCGATGGTGCCGCTGCGCCGGTGGTGCGTCAAATGCGGGTGGCGGGACGCGCGGACGGGGTCGCGGTCTGGCAAAAAAAAAGCCGCGATCGCGGCTTTTCTGCGGTTCCCACCCCGGATTCAGGCCTTCGTCTCGTCCTTGGCCTTCCCCGAGCGCGCCGCCGGGCGGCCCATGGTCCCGCCGACGAGGTTCTGCTGGAAATCCTTCCACAGCTCCAGGTTCTTCTCGGTCAGCTGGTTGAGCATGGTCCACGGCGCCTGGCCGATCAGCCCGCTCATCTGCTGGCGGAACTGCTGCTGCTGTTCCAGGAACATCGTCATCGAGCGTTCCAGGTAACTGCCCATGAAGCCCTGCAGCGAATCCCCGTAGAACCGGATGATCTGGCTGAGCAGCTGGGTGGACAGCATCGGCTCGCCCTCCTGCTCGTGCTCCGAGATGATCTGGAGCAGCACGCAGCGGGTGAGGTCATCGCCGGTCTTGGCGTCGCGCACTTCGAACTCTTCGCCATCGACGATGAGCTGGCGCACGTCTTCGATCGTGATGTAGCTGGAGATGCGCGTGTCGTACAGACGGCGATTCGGATATTTCTTGATGACGCGGACTGGCATGTGCGGTCGACCCCCGAGGAACGCGGAGCCGAGCATGGCGCAGTGCAGCAGCGGAATGCAATAACCCTGTCAAGAGCCTCAGGTCATCATCGTGAACGGGCGGTTGGACGGGGTTTAGCGAAGCCGCGTGGCCCGCTCCCGACCTCCCCCGCGCGGCGGGGGAGGAGGCAGGCGCCGATTACCAACCCATGTATTGGCCGCCGTTGGCGGACAGGTTGGCGCCGGTGATCCAGCCGGCTTCGTCCGGCAGGAAGAACGACACGGCGTAGGCGATCTCGTCGGGCTCGCCGAGGCGGCCGGTCGGGATCTGCGCGACGATCTTGTTGCGCACGTCCTCCGGCACGGCCATGACCATGTCGGTGCCGATGTAGCCGGGCGAAACGGTGTTGACGGTGATGCCGAACTTCGCGTTCTCCTGCGCCAGCGAGATCGTGAAGCCGTGCATGCCGGCCTTCGCGGCGGCGTAGTTGGCCTGGCCGTACTGGCCCTTCTGGCCGTTGATCGAGGCGATCTGCACGATGCGGCCCCACTTGCGGGCGCGCATGCCTTCGATCACCGGGCGCGTGACGTTGAAGCAGGAATTGAGGTTGGTGCAGATCACCTCGGTCCACTGCTGCGAGGTCATCTTGTGGAAGGTGGTGTCGCGCGTGATGCCCGCGTTGTTCACCAGGATGTCGACGGGCCCGAGCTGGCGTTCGACCTCCTGGACCATCGCGGCGGCATCGTCGGCCGAGGCCACGTCGCCCTTCGCCAGCGCGATGTCCAGGCCTTCGCCGCGCAGCTTTTCCTGCCACTCGCGGGCTTTCTCTTCATTGCGGTAGTTGGTCGCCACGCGGTGGCCGGCGAGCGCCAACCGCTTGCAGATGGCCGTGCCGATCCCGCCCGTGCCGCCTGTCACCAACGCTATTTTTGCGCTCATGTGCCTCTCCCTTTGCAGTTCGCCCGAGTCTAGGCGTCGGATGCGACAGTGGCGTTGTGCAGTGCAATGGAGCGCGAAGGGATGCGTGAGGGATCGAACTCGACCAGTGCGGCCGCCAATGCAGCCCCTGGCGAGGCGCAATCGGCCAGTGCGGCCGGCGACTGGCCGAGCGCGGCCCACGCGAAGCGCAAGGCCGGGAGCGGATCGGCCGCATCGATCGGCAAGGCCGCCTGCGATTTCGAGAGCTTTCGGCCTGCGTCGTCGACGACCAGCGGCAAATGCGCGTAGCGCGGCGTCGGCAGGCCGAGCGCGCGCTGGAGGACGATCTGCCGCGGCGTGGAGTCGAGCAGGTCGGCGCCGCGGACGATGTCGGTGATGCCTTGCGCGGCGTCGTCGACGACCACGGCGAGCTGGTAAGCCCACAAGCCATCGGCGCGACGCAGCACGAAATCGCCGACCTCCGCGCTGACGTCCTGCACCACGCGACCCTGGATCGCGTCGTCGAACGCAACGTGCGTCCCCGCCGGCACGCGCAGCCGCACCGCGGGCGTGCGGCCGGGCTGCGGGCCCGCTACGCAGGCGTGGTGGATACCGCCGGCGGGCGCAAGGTCGGTGCGGCTGCACCAGCATTCGAACGCGGTGCCGGCATCGATGAGTTGCCCGAGCGCCTCGGCGTAGGCGGCATCGCGCGTCGACTGGTACAGCACGGCCTCGTCCGGCGTGAAGCCGAAGGCGGCGAGGGTGCGCAGTTGGTGGTCGATCGCGCCCGCCTGTTCGCGCGGCGGATCGATGTCCTCCACGCGCACCAGCCACGCGCCCCGCGCATGGTGCGCGAACAACCAACTGCCGAGCGCAGCCAGCAGCGACCCCGGATGCAGCGGGCCGGTGGGCGAGGGCGCGAAGCGCCCGCGGACGTGGGTGTCGGTGAACATTCGACTTGAATTTAACCGGCCCGCGCCTCAGTTTTCGACCACGGCCGCGACCCCCGGCGGCCAGGACCCCCGCCATGTTCAAGCGCGTCGCCCTGTTCCTCGCCACCAACCTCGCCGTCCTCGCGCTGTTGAGCATCGTGATGTCGGTGCTGGGCCTCAATCCCTCGAGCATGGCCGGCCTGCTGGTGATGGCCGCGGTCTTCGGTTTCGGCGGGTCGATCATCTCCCTGCTGTCGTCGAAGTGGATCGCCAAGCGCACCACCGGCGCCCACGTCATCGACCAGCCGCGCAACGAAACCGAACGCTGGCTCGTCGACACCGTGCGCCGCCAGGCGCAGGCCGCCGGCATCGGCATGCCGGAAGTCGCCGTCTACGACGCGCCGGAAATCAACGCCTTCGCCACCGGCGCCAACCGCAACAAGGCGCTGGTCGCCGTCTCCACCGGCCTGCTGCGCGCCATGGAGCGCGACGAAGCCGAAGCGGTGCTGGGCCATGAAGTCAGCCACGTCGCCAACGGCGACATGGTCACGATGGCCTTGCTGCAGGGCGTGCTGAACACCTTCGTGATCGTGCTTTCGCGCGTGGTCGGCCGCGTGATCGACGGCTACCTCAGCGGCGGTCGCGACAGCGGCGGTGGCGGCATCGGCTATTTCGTCACCGTGTTCGTGCTCGACATGGTGTTCGGCCTGTTCGCCAGCATGATCGCGATGTGGTTCTCGCGTCATCGCGAATTCCGCGCCGACGCCGGCGGCGCCACGCTGGCCGGCCGCGACAAGATGGTCGCCGCGTTGCAGCGCCTGTCGCAGACCTACGGCGCGAGCACGCTGCCGAAGCAGGTGGCCGCGTTCGGCATCAGCGGCGGCGTGGGGCACGGGTTGAAGCGCCTGTTCCTCAGCCATCCGCCGCTGGAGGAACGCATCGAAGCGCTGCGGAACTGGCAGCCGAATTCCGGCGACGTGCGACAGGGTGTCGTCGCGTAAACAAGAAGCCCGCCGGAAGGCGGGCTTTTTCGTTGCAGCGTGCGATGGATTACTGGAATTCGTAATCCATCTCGGGACCCGCGGCTGCCAGGAAATGCCCCTGCACGAAATCCACGCCGCTGGAGAACAGGAACGTCATGCTGCCGGCGTCCTGCACGAACTCGGCGATGGTCTGCGCACCCGTTTCCGCCACGCGCGCGCTCATCTCGCGGATCTTCGCCTGGTTTTCCGGGTTGGACGCCAGGTCCTGGATGAAGGCGCGATCGATCTTCACCAGCGCCGGTTCGAAGTGCTGCATCAGCTGGAACGAGTTGAGGCCCGTGCCGAACTGCTCCAGCCCCACGCGCGTGCCGAAGGCGGCCACCGCGGCGCGGAACGCCTGGGCCTGCTTGAGGTGCGTGAACACCTTGGACTCCGGCAACTGCAGCACCAGGCGCGAGCCCGGCACCTTGTGCACGGCCAGCTGTTCGCCGATGTAGCGCGCCAGCGTGTCGTCCTGCAGCGAGGCCTGGGTGATCTTGACCAGCATCGTGGTTTCTTTCCGCAGGCGCGCGCGCTCGGCGATCACCTGGATCGCGCGGCCCACCACCCAGCGGTCGATTTCCCACAGCAGGCCGTGCTCTTCGGCGATCGGCAGGAACATCTGCGGCGGCACCAGCTCGCCTTCGTTCGCGCCGCGCAGGCGCAGCAGCGATTCGTAGGTTTCGCCTTCGTCGCCGTGCAGGCTGATGACCGGCTGGTAATGCAGCACGAAGCCATCGCCGTCCACCGCCGTGCGGATGCGCTCGACCCACGCGCGCATGCGTTCTTCTTCCGCGCGATCCACCGCGCCCGGGTCGAAGATGTCGGCGCGGTTGCCGCCCACGCCCACCGACGACTGCACGCCCTGGCTCGCCTTGGCGAGCACTTGCGTCACCGAAGCGATCTTCTCGCCGATCTGCACGCCACCGATGCTCACCGTGGCGCTGAGCGAACGCTCGCCCACCGCGAACACGTGGTCGGCGAACGCCGAGCGCATGCGTTCGGCCAGCTCCACCGTGCTCTGGTGGTCGCTGTTGCGCGACAGCACCGCGAACTGGTGTTCGCCGAAGCGCGCCGCGACGTCGTCGTCGCGCAACGCGCTGCGCAGGCGGTCGGCGAGCGCGGCGATCAGGTCGTCCGCCGCCGCCAGGCCGATTTCCTGCAGCAGCTTGACGAAGTGATCGGGCTCCACCAGCAGCAACGCGTGGTGCGCGCCGCTCTGCGCCGTGCCGGCCACCGCGGTCTCGAGGGTCTGCAGGAACGTGGCACGGTTGAGCAGGCCGGTCGCCTGGTCGCGCTGGCGCAGCTCTTCGACTTCCCGCGCGAGTTCGGGGTCGGTTTCCTGGCGGCGGAACACGATCTGCACGCACGGCTCGCCTTCGTAGAAGGCGGGCGTGAATTCCATGACCGCCGGGAAGCTGTTGCCTTCCTGGTCGCGCGCTTCCAGTTCGTAGCGCGGCGGGGGCGTCTCGCCCTTCGACAGCTTCTTGAGCAGCGTCTTGAAGTCGGCCACGTCCTTGGACGCGACCAGGTCGAGCAGCGACATGCCTTCGAGGTCCTCGAAGTCGTCGAAGCCGAACATCTCCAGGTACGCCGCGTTCGCGCGGATGTGCATGCCTTCGTGCACGTAGGCGATGGGGTCGCGCGAGGATTCGATGAGTGCGTCGCAGCGGCGTTCGGTCTCGCGCACCTGCGCTTCGAGCAGGCGCTGCGCGCGACGCGCTTCCAGGTCGGCCCATTCGGCGCGCACGGTGCCGAGCAGGTGCGGCGCCCGGCCGCGCAGCACCAGGCCGCGCACGCCGCGTTCCTGGGCCTGCAGCAGGGTGGTGTCGTCGACGGTGTCGACCACCATCAGCACGGGCACGTCCTTGCCGCTGGCATCGAGCGCCTGCATGACCGCCGCCAGCGTGGGCGACTTGGCTTCGCGGGCGACGATGGCGATGTCGAGCGCGCCGCCCAGCAGGGCGGGCAGCTCGGCCTCGGATTCGGGGCGCGCTGCGCGCACGGCGATGCCGGCATTGCGCAGGCCACTGGCGATGGCCTCCGCTGCTTCGACACTGTCGTCGACGATCAGCAGCCGCAGCACGCTGTCCTGTTTGACTCGCATCCGTCTCTCTCTTGATCGGGTCGGCCCGGTCCGCCTCTCCTTCGGCGGGACGACGGTCGCGGGGTGGTTCGCAGGGCTCACGCCCATGCAAACGTTTCCCGACGACGAACGGATGCACTTATGGCACGAATGGTGGCTTGCGGTCCATGCGCCCGCGTCCGTTCAGAGGGGTCGCTTGCCCGGATCGCCGGGCAGTTCACGGACCAGGCGCGGCACGAGGTACCCCGACACCCGCGCGGCGAGGGCCCGGTGCAGGGCGATCGCGGTGGCGTCGTCGACCTCGAAATGGGCCGTGCCCTGCACCCGGTCCAACTGGTGCAGGTAGTAGGGCAGCACGCCGGCGGCCAGGCCCCGCTCGGAAAGCGCGGCCAGTGCGTCCACCGAATCGTTGACCCCGTGCAGCAGCACGGCCTGGTTGAGGAGCAGCGCGCCGGCCTCGCGCAGGCGCGCGAGGGCTTCGTCCACCTCGCCATCGAATTCATGGGCGTGGTTGGCGTGCACCACCACCGTCACCGGCCAGGGCAGGGCGCGCAGCCAGGCGACGAGGTCGGCGTCCACGCGCGCGGGCAGCACGATCGGCAGGCGCGTGTGCACGCGCAGGCGGCGCAGGTGCGGGATCGCGGCCAGTGCATCGGTCAGTTCGGCCAGCTTGTGGGTGGCCAGCGTCCACGGATCGCCGCCGGACAGGATCACTTCCTCCACGCCCGGATCTTCCGCGATGCGGGCCACGGCCTCGCGCCAACCGTTCGCCGCCGCGGTGTCGCCGGCGTAGTCGAAATGGCGGCGGAAGCAGTAGCGGCAATGCACCGCGCAACTCCCCGTGGCGACGAGCAACGCGCGCCCCCGGTACTTCTGCAGCACGCCGTGCGCGGTGCGCGCGGCGAGGTCGCCGACGGCATCCAGGCCGAAGCCGGGGACCAGGCGGTCCTCGTCATCCAGCGGCAGCACCTGCCGCAGCAGCGGATCGCGCGGATCGCCGGCCCGCATGCGCGCCACGAACGCCCGCGGCACCCGCAGCGGGAACTGCGCTGCGGCCGCATCGGAGATCCGCGCCGACAGCGCCTCCAGCCCGAGCATCGACAGCAGTTCCCGCGGGTCGCGGACCGCATCGCGCAATTGCCGTTGCCAGCCGGCGGGGGCAGGCAGCGGCTGCAGGGGAAGGGGTGGGGCGGGTATCATGCCGGGCTAGTCGCTTCAGAGCCCGCCATTCTAGCCGCCGATCGCGGCCCGGCCGGCCCTCGCACACATTCGCAACAGGAGCACCACCGTGGCCACGCTAGGCATGAACGACGTCAAGACCGGACAGAAGATCCTGGTCAACAACGACCCTTGCATCATCATCGACACCGAATACGTCAAGCCGGGCAAGGGCCAGGCGTTCACCCGCGTGAAGTACCGCAGCATCAAGTCGGGCCGCGTCGTCGAAATGACGATGAAGGCCACCGACAGCGTGGAACAGGCCGACGTGGTCGACACCGACATGCAGTACCTCTACGCCGACGGCGAGTACTGGCATTTCATGAACCAGGAATCCTTCGAGCAGGTCCAGTCCGACAAGGCCGGCATGGGCGGCGCGGAGAAGTGGCTCAAGGGCGAAGAGGAATGCGTGGTCACGCTGTGGAACGGCTCGCCGATCATGGTCACCCCGCCCAACTTCGTCGAACTGAAGATCGTCGAGACCGATCCGGGCGTGCGCGGCGACACCTCGGGCGGCGGCGGCAAGCCGGCCACGCTCGAGACCGGCGCGGTGGTCCGCGTGCCGCTGTTCGTCGGCAACGAAGAGATCATCAAGGTCGACACGCGTTCGGGCGAATACGTCAGCCGCGTGAAGTGATGTGACCCAGCCCGCGCCCAACATGATCGAAGGCATGGATTCGCCCGCCGCGTACCTGGCGGTGTGGCTGGTCGGCGTGCTGCTGGCCGCCGGCGCGGTGCTGTGGCTGTGGAACAGCACCCTGCCGCGGATCTTCCCCGGCCAGGTGCGCACGCTGTCCTACGGCGAATCGCTGCGCCTGATGATCCTGGCGTGGCTGCTGTTCGGGGCCGGCGCGTTCGGGCTCACCTACGCGCTCGGGTTCGGCGTCTGGTGACGCGCGAAGCCTGCGACCTGCTGGTCGAAGCCGGCCACGTCGTCCCGGTCGTCCCGCACGGCGTGGTGCTCGAGCGCCATGCCGTCGCCGTGCGCGACGGCGCGATCGTCGCGATCCTGCCCATCGACGCCGCGCGCGAACGCTTCGAAGCGCGCGAAGTCGTCTCGCGCCCCGATGCCGCGCTGATCCCGGGCCTGGTCAACGCGCACACGCACAACCCGATGACGCTGCTGCGCGGCGTCGCCGACGACCTGCCGCTGATGGACTGGCTGCAGGGCCACATCTGGCCGATCGAGGGCGCGGTGATCGGGCCGGATTTCGTTGCCGATGGCGTGTCGCTCGCGATCGCCGAGATGCTGCGCGGCGGCACCACGTGCTGCAACGAAAACTATTTCTTCCCCGACGTGCAGGCCGCGACGTACCGCAAGTTCGGTTTCCGCGCGCGCGTCGGCCTGCCCGTCATCGACTTCCCCACCGCGTGGGCGCGCACGTCGGACGAATATTTCCACCGCGCCGGCGAAGTGCACGACCAGTGGCGCAACGATCCGCTGGTGGCCACCGCGTTCGCGCCGCACGCGCCGTACACCGTGTCGGACGCGAACTTCGAACGCATCCGCATGCTGTCCGACCAGCTCGACGTGCCGGTGCACTGCCACGTGCACGAAACCGCGCACGAAGTGACCGAATCGCAGGCGCAGCACGGCCAGCGTCCGCTCGCGCGGCTGGATCGCCTCGGCCTGGTCAACGATCGGTTGATCGCCGTGCACATGACGCAGCTCACCGACGCGGAAATCGCGCTGTGCGCCGAACGCGGCGTGAGCATCGCGCACTGCCCGGAATCCAACCTCAAGCTCGCCTCCGGCTTCTGCCCGGTCGCGAAGATCACGCACGCCGGCATCAACCTTGCCATCGGCACCGATGGCGCAGCGAGCAACAACGACCTCGACATGTTCGGCGAGCTGCGCACCGCGGCGTTGCTGGCGAAGGGCGTCGGCGAAGACGCATCCGCGCTGGATGCGTTCGCCGCCTTGCGCGCCGCGACGCTCGGTGGTGCGAAGGCGATGGGCTTCGACCATCTCGTCGGCTCGATCGAAACCGGCAAGCAGGCCGACCTCGTGCTCGTCGACCTCGGCGCGCTCGAAACCCAACCTTTGCACCACGTGGTGTCGCAGCTCGTGTACGCGTGCGGCCGCCACCAGGTCAGCGACGTGTGGATCGCGGGGCAGCGCAAGCTCGACAAGCGCATCCTCGTGGACATGGACACCGATGCGCTCGTCGCCAACGCGCGCCAGTGGCGCGACCGCATCGCCACGGTACGCACGGCGTGACGCAGGAGCCCGGCATGCAAGACGCAGCGCGCGACGACAACCCTTCGTCCGACAACTTCCGCCAGGCCGAACTCGATCGCTTCAACGAGCTCGCGCATCGCTGGTGGGATCCCGAAGGTCCGCAGAAGGCGTTGCACGCGCTGAATCCCGCGCGCCTGGCCTACGTCGCCGAACGCGCGCCGCTGCCCGGCACGCGCGTGCTCGACGTCGGATGCGGCGCGGGCTTGCTGAGCGAAGCGATGGCCGCGGCGGGCGCCGATGTGGTCGCGATCGACCTTGCGCCCGACCTGCTGAAGGTCGCGCGCCTCCACGGCCTGGAAACCAACGTGCGCGTGGACTATCGCGAAGTCGCCGCCGAAACGCTGGCGGCCGACATGCCCGCAGCGTTCGACACGATCACCTGCATGGAAATGCTCGAGCACGTGCCGGATCCCGGCGCCGTGCTGTCCGCGTGCGCAGCGATGCTCAAGCCCGGCGGCCGCCTGTTCGTCTCCACGCTCAACCGCACGCCGGCCGCATTCGCGCTGGCGATCGTCGGCGCGGAATACGTCGCGCGCATCCTGCCGAAGGGCACGCACCAGTACCGCGATTTCATCAAGCCGTCCGAACTCTCGGCGTGGCTGCGCGCCGCCGGCCTCGAACTCGAGGACGTCAGCGGCCTGCTGTACGAACCCTGGCGCAATGCCGCGCGCATCGGCCGCCGCACGGACGTGAATTACCTGGCGTGCGCCCGGAAGCCCGGATGAGTGCATCGCAGCAAGCCAGCGCGCCCCGCTTCCCGCGCGCCGTGCTGTTCGACCTGGACGGCACGCTGCTCGACAGCGCGCCGGACATGCTCGCCACGGTGAACGCGATGCGCGCCGCGCGCGGACGCGGCCCGATGGCGATGGACGCGTTGCGCCCGGTCGTGTCGAAAGGCGCGCGCGCGATGGCCGCGGCCGCATTCCCCGATGTCGATGCCGACGAGCGCAACGGCTGGATCCCCGAGTTCCTCGAAATCTACGAACGCGAACTCGGCCACCACGGCGAACTGTTCGACGGCGTCGCGGAGATGCTCGCCGCGCTCGAAGCCGACGGCTGCGCGTGGGGCATCGTCACCAACAAACCCGAATACCTCGCGCGCAAGCTGATGCCGCTGCTCGGCTGGGAAACGCGCTGCGCCGTGCTGATCGGCGGCGACACGCTGCCGCAGCGCAAGCCGCATCCGCTGCCGTTGCTGCACGCGGCCGACGCGATGGGCGTCGCGCCCGCCGATTGCGTGTACGTCGGCGACGACGAACGCGACATCGCCGCCGCGCGTGCTGCGCGCATGCGTTCGGTCGTCGCGCTGTGGGGCTATCGCCTGGACGAAGACGATCCGCAAGCGTGGCAGGGCGACGTGCTCGTCGAAACGCCGCGCCAGTTGCTGGACGCCGCTGCGTGGCCGGCGTGATGCCCGTGCGCGATCCGGCGGTCGACAGCGCGCTGGAAAAGTGGCGCGCGCACTGGCCCGAGTGGACCTTCGCCGAACCCTTCGTGCCGTTCATGCATCGCGAGCGCGCGCAGGCGTGGTTCGCCTTGCGCAGCGAACTGGTGCAAGCCGCGTGGGGCGGCGCCGATCCGCGCCCCGGCGAAGCGAAGCTCGCGTGGTGGGCCGAAGAACTGCAGGGCTGGGCGCGCGGCATGCGCCGCCATCCGCTGGGCAACGTGTTGCAGCGCGAAGCCGCGCCGTGGGGCGACCTGGGCGCGAGCCTGGCGTCGCTGGCCGCATCGCGCCAGCGTGCCGCCAACGAAGACGAAGCGTTCGCGCGCCTCGTGCCGCATGCGCAAGCGCTGTCGTCGATCTCCACGCGGCTGTTCGCCTCGCCGTCGGACGCGGCCCCGGTGCCGAGCGTCGTCGCAGGCCTGCTGGCGGAACAACTCTTCCTGCTGGATGCAGGCGCGGTGCCGCAAGCCTTCGCGTCGGCGCCGGATGCGCCGCGGACCTGGGCGCGCGAATTGTGGAATCGCTGGCCCATCCCGCACGAAGGCGCGGTGGCGGGGCGCCTCTACGCCACGTTGCTGCGCAAGCGCCTGCTCGGATTCTCGAAGGGCGCGGCCCCCGCGACGCCGCTGCCGGCCTGGCGAGCACTGGGTGCAAGCTGGCGCGCCGCAAGGCGCTAGCGCTCGTCGTTCCCGCGAAGGCGGGAACCCATCGATCCGATGGGCGCGTCGGCCTGGATTCCCGCCTTCGCGGGAATGACCTGTTCCGGCCGCGTCGACACGGCCCCGCTCGCCGCGCCGCTACAATGCGCGCCTTCGCATTCCCCCGGCGAACCCCCGATGTCCTCCACGCAAGGCCCCGCCCAGCTCCCCGATGTCGCCTTCGAAGCGGCTGCGCTCGCACGCCCGCTCGACTGGGTGGGCATGGATCGCGTCGCGGTGCCGGTGCGCGTGCATGACGCGGAAGGCGCGACCGTGCAGGTCGCCGCCGATGTCGATGTCGCCGTGGACCTGCGCGATGCCGACGCGCGCGGCATCCACATGTCGCGCCTGTACCTGCAGTTGCAGCAGGCCTTCGCGCGCGAAGCGATCACCGCGCCGGGCCTGCGCCGCGTGCTGCAGGGCTTCATCGATTCGCAGGCTGGCCTGTCGACGCGCGCGCGCCTGCAGGTCCGCTACGACCATCTGCTGCAGCGTCCCGCGCTGGCGAGCGGACACCTGGGCTGGAAGCGCTACCCCGTGTCGATCGACGCCGAACTCGCCGACGGCCACCTGCAGCTCGTGCTCGGCTTCGCCGTCGAGTATTCGAGCACGTGCCCCGCGTCGGCTGCGCTCTCGCGCCAGCGCAACGCCGATCGCTTCAACGAAGACTTCGCCGCCGCGCGCCCGTTGTCGCCGCAGGTCGTGGGCGAATGGCTTGCGTCCGAACGCGGCCTGGCCGCCACGCCGCACGCACAGCGCAGCCGCGCCGACGTGCGCGTGACCTTGCGCCCGGCCTTCGACGAACTCCCGCTGCTCCCGCTCGTCGATGCGGTGGAAGCCGCGCTCGGCACGCCGGTGCAGACGGCGGTGAAGCGCGAGGACGAACAGGCCTTCGCCGAACTCAACGCCGCCAACCTGATGTTCTGCGAGGACGCCGCGCGCCGCGTGGCGGCCGCGCTGGCCAGCGATGCGCGCGTCGAACGCTGGGACGTGCGCGTAGCGCACTTCGAAAGCCTGCACCCGCACGATGCGGTGGCGCGGGTGTCGGGCGCGCACGCTTAACGCGTCGCGTCGTCCCCCAGCACCAGCAGCGGATCGATCCGCACCTCGAACCAGTTCATGCCCCAATGCAGGTGCGGCCCGCTCGCGCGCCCGGTCGCGCCGACGGCGCCGATCACCTGGCCCTGCGCGACGCGATCGCCCACGTGCACATCGATGCGCGACAGGTGCAGGAAATTCGAACTCACGCCGTGGCCGTGGTCGAGCAGCAGCGTGCCGCCGGTGAGATAGAGGTCGGTGGCCGCGAACGTGACGATGCCCGCCGCTGGCGCCAGCACCGGCGTGCCCGTGGGCGCCGCGATGTCCATGCCCGAATGCGGCGCCTGCGGGACGTCCGTGCCGTCCTTCAAGACGTACACGCGCCGGTTGCCGAAGCGTCCGCTGATGCGGCCGCGCACCGGCCAGATGAAGGCCTGTGCAAAATCGCTGCGCGCATCGTCGCGCGTGCGCGCGGCGGCGACGGCGGCCTGTTCGCGTTCGATGCGCGCGGCGATCTCCGGCGGCGGCGACACGGTTTGCGGCGGCACGCCGGTGATGCGTTCGACCGGGAAATCGCGCGGCGTGACGGTGATGCGGTGTTCGATGGGCGCCGACGACGGCGGCGTGATCGCGACGACGATCGAGGCGGGCGCATCGCGCGCCACGCCGATCGCGAACGTGCCATCCGGCGCGACGCGCACCACGCGTCCGGCATATTCGACGCGCGCGTCGGGATGCGTGTGGCCGATGACGAGGGCGCCTTGCTGGACTTCGTCCGGGAGCACGTAGGTCGTGCGCGCGTGCGTCGTCGGCGGCGTGATGACCGCGCCGGTGCCCGGATTGGAAGCGCAGCCTGAAAGCAACAAAGCCGTCATTCCCGCGAAGGCGGGAATCCACGAAGCGCGACGAAGCCCCGGTTTCCCGCCTTCGCGGGAATGACGCGCCATCGACCTCACCGCGCGAATTCCAGCCTCTGCCCGTTCGGCGTCCCCGCCAGTTGGCTGCCGTCCCACACCAGTTCGCCATTCACCCACGTGGCGCCGATGCGCGAATGGAACGTGCGGCCTTCGAACGGCGACCAGCCGCACTTCGACAGCACGTCCTCGCGGCGCACGGTGAACGGCGTGTCGTCGATCAGCACGATGTCCGCAGCAAAGCCTTCGCGCAGGAACCCGCGCTGCGCCACGTCGAACAACTGCGCCGGCGCATGCGACACCTTCTGCACCACCTGCGCGGTGGTGAGCTTGCCTTCGCGCACCAGTTCCAGCGCCGCGACCAGCGCGTACTGCACCAGCGGCAGGCCGCTCGGCGCGCCGGTGTAGGGGCGTGACTTCTCTTCGAGCGTGTGCGGCGCATGGTCCGTTGCCAGCACGTCGATCACGTCCTCGGCGACCGCGGCGATCAACGCCTCGCGATCGCTGGCTTCCTTGATCGACGGATTGCACTTGATCAGGTGCCCGAGCGTCGCGTAATCGGCGCGGTCGAAGCGCAGGAAGTGGATGCAGGTTTCGGCGGTGATGCGCTTGCGCGTGCCGTCGCCGCGGATGAGCGGGCCGCGTTCGAACAGGGCCAGCTCGTCGGCGGTGCTGATGTGCAGCACGTGCAGGCGCGAATCGTTGCGGCGGGCCAGCTCCAGCGCGAGCAGCGTGGACTTCATGCACGCCTGGCGCGAGCGGATGTCGGCGTGGAATTCGGCCGGGATGTCGTCGCCGAAGCGCGCCTTGAACTGCGCCAGGGTGGCGTCGATCATCGGCGTGTCTTCGCAGTGCGTGATGATCGGCGTGGGCGCGTACTTGAAGATCGCGTCCAGGGTCTCCGGGTTGTCGACCAGCATGTTGCCGGTGGAGGCGCCCATGAACACCTTCACGCCCGGCGTGCGCAGCGGATCGATCGCCTTCACCGCTTCCAGGTTGTCGTTGCTGGCGCCCATGTAGAAGCCATAGTTGGCGCGTGCCCGTCCCGCGGCGCGCGCGTACTTGTCTTCCAGCGCCGCCGCGTCCAGCGTGGGCGGGTTGGTGTTGGGCATGTCCATGAAGCTGGTGAGCCCGCCGGCCACCGCGGCCGCGGACTCGGTGGCGATGTCCGCCTTGTATTCCATGCCCGGTTCGCGGAAGTGCACCTGGTCGTCGATCATCCCGGGCAGCACGCGGCGCCCGGCGGCATCCACGACGTGTTCGCCTTCGCGCGCGGACAGGCCGGTGCCGATCTGCGCGATGCGCCCGTTCTCCATGCGCAGGTCGGATTCGAATTCGCGGCCGTCGCTGACGAGGCGGGCGTTGACGATCAGCGTGGGCTTGCTCGCGATGGGGGGCATGCGGAGTTCCTTCTGAATGCGGATCAGCGTGGCGGCACGGGATCGTGCCCGCCGGGGTGGAAGGGATGGCAGCGCGCGACGCGGCGCGCGGCGAGCCAGCTGCCGCGCAGGGCACCGTAGCGTGCCACGGCTTCCATCGCGTACTCCGAACACGTGGGTGCGAATCGGCAGCGCGGGCCGAGCAACGGGCTGATCCAGCGCTTGTAGGCGCGCAGGCAGCCGATGAGCAGACGGTCGATCACGGTGCGCAAACCGGTCCTCGTATAGGCGTGGCGGGACGATGTTGCGCGGGTTGCCGCACCCGGCGGGGCAGGGTATAACAGCGCGCTTTCCCGCCTCAAGGGAACGAGGACGTCACGCTCGTGGCAGCGAAGAAACCAGCGAAGAAGGCCGCCAAGGCCGCGAAGAAGACCAGCGCCGCCAAGCCGGCAGCGAAGAAGCCCGCCGCGAAGAAAGCCGTGCCCGCCAAAAAGGCGACGCCGGCGAAGAAACCCGTAGCGAAGAAGGCAGCCCCGGCGAAGAAGCCGGTCGCGAAGAAGGCAGCGCCGGCGAAGAAGCCCGTCGCCAAGCCCGTCGCGAAGAAACCTGCACCCGTCAAGAAGGCTGCTGCACCGGCGAAAGCCGCGCAGAAGCCGGCAGCCAAGGCTGCCCCCACCAAGGCCGCGCCTGCGAAGGCCGCGCCGATGAAGGCCGCACCCATCAAAACCGCACCCGCAAAAGCCGCACCTGTCAAAGCCGCACCCGTCGCGAAGTCCGCGCCGGCCGCAGTGAAGAAGCCCGCCGCCAAGCCCGCCACGACGAGCGCACCGTTCGACGCACCGGTGGCAAAGCCCGTCGCCACCCCGGCCAAGGCCACCAAGCCCGCCACCGCAAGCGCACCGAAGTCGGCCACCACGTCGGCCGCCGTCACGTCGCGCCCACGTCCGGAGGGGAAAGTGGCGGTTGCCGTCGCAGCCCGTCCGGCTGCGCCCACGCCGCGGGGAAAAGTGAAGGTCGTGCAGTACAAGAACGATGAGACCACGGGTCGTCCCGTCATCCCGCAGGGCTACAAGCCCTCGAATGACGAGGAGTACATGAGCCCGTTGCAGGTCGAGTACTTCCGCCAGCGCCTGCTGTCCTGGCGCAGCGACCTGGTCGAGGAATCCAAGCAGACCATCGAGAACCTCAAGGACGAAGTGCGCGACGTCGGCGACGAAGCCGAACGTGCGACGCGCGAGACCGAGAACTCGCTCGAACTGCGCACGCGCGACCGCTACCGCAAGCTGATCGGCAAGATCGACAGCACGCTCAAGCGCCTGGATGCCGGCGAATACGGCTACAGCGTGGACTCGGGCGAAGAGATCGGCCTGGAGCGCCTCGAAGCGCGCCTCACCGCCGAGCGCACGATCGACGAGCAGGAGCGTTGGGAGCACTTGCAGAAGCAGATGGGCGACTGAGTTCCATCGCCCGTCATTCCCGCGCAGGCGGGGATCCAGGAAGCCCCGCGGAAGCGGGGCTTTTTGTTAGTGCAGCTCGCGCAAGTCCAGCTTGCGCAACTTCGGCGCCAGCTTCGCGGTCGCCGCGACGATGCCCATCGTCATGCACCCGCCGAAGATCACCGACGGCACCAGGCCCAGCAGCTTCGCCGCCAGGCCCGATTCGAACGCACCGAGTTCGTTCGACGATCCGATGAAGATCCCGTTGATCGCGGACACGCGCCCGCGCATCGCGTCGGGCGTGGCGAGCTGCAGGATGGTCGAACGCAGCACCACCGACACACCGTCGAATGCACCGGAGGCGAATAGCAACGCCGCCGACAGCCACATGTTCTTCGACAGCGCGAAGCACACGATGCACAGCCCGAAGCCGAACACCGCCATCAGCAGCAGGCGGCCCGCGTTGCGTTCCGGCGGCTTGCGCGACAGCCACAACCCGACGATCACCGCGCCCGCGGCCGGCGCACCGCGCAGGATGCCGAGCGCTTCCGGCCCCGCGTGCAGCACGTCCTTGATGAAGGCCGGCAGCAACGCGACCGCGCCGCCGAACAACACGGCGAACATGTCGAGCGCGAGCGCGCCGAGCAGGATCTGGTGGCCGAACACGAAGCGCAGTCCTTCGCCGATGCTGGCGAAGATGGGCGCGCGTTCGCCTTCGTGGTGCGGTTCGTGGATCCGCATCAGCAGCAACGCGATCGCCGCTGCGAGTGCGAGCGCCGCGGCCAGGCCATACGCCGCGCCCTTGCCGGCCCACGCGACCAGCGCGCCGCCGAACGCGGGCCCGAGCACGAGTCCCAGCTGGAACACGACGCTGCCGAACCCCGCGCCGCGCGCGAACTGCTCGCGCGGCAACACGCGCGCGAACAAGGTGTTGTAGATCGGCGTCAGGAACGAACGCACCGTGCCGGTGAGCGCGATCGCCGCGTAGATCAGCAGCGTGCCGTGCGGATCGAGCCAGCCTTGCGTGATCGACACCAAGACGAACGCGGTGATCGCCAGCCCCGAACACGCAAGCGCGCCGAGACGCCGCCGCCGCAGGTGATCGACCAGATAGCCGGCGAACGGCGCGACGCAGAAATACGGGATCACTTCCGCCAGCCCCACCAGGCCCAGCGCGAGCGGATCGCGCGTGATCTCGTAGATGTGCCAGCCCACCGTCACCGCGACGATCTGGTACGACAGCATCGCCAGGATGCGATAGCTGAGCAGTTGCAGGAACGCGCGGTTCTTCAGCGGCGCCGGTGCGGCCGCGGCGACGGCTTCGCTCACGCGGCGATCGCCCGTGCGCGGTCGCGGATGAAGCCCAGCAGCGCGGCGTGGCCGTTGCTGCGCGTGGGCGACAGGTGCTTCGACAGGCCGATCTCTTCGATGTACGCAGGTTCCGTGGCGAGGATCTCGTCCGCCGAACGCCCCGAGTAGACGCGCAACGCGAGGAACGCCAGGCCCGACACGATCGCCGAGTCGCTGATCGCGCGGAAATCCAGGCGCGCGCGGTCGCCTTCGCCGACGATCCACACCATCGACTGGCACCCGTGCAGGCGATGGTCTTCGGTCTTCAGCGCATCGGGGAACGCGGGCAGCTTGCGGCCGAGGTCGATCAGGTACTGGTAACGCTCCGACCAGTCACCGAAGAACGCGAACTCCTCGGCGATCGCGGCCTGCGCCTGCGCGGCGCTGGGCTCCAGCGGGAACAACGCGTCGCTCATTCCAGCCACCTGGTTCATGCACGCTTCCAGCGTACGCCCTGGGGCGTGTCTTCCAGGAGAACGCCTTCGTCGGCCAGCTGTTGGCGGATGGCGTCGGCGCGGGCGAAATCGCGCGCGGCCTTGGCGGCGATGCGTTCGTCGATCAGGGCCTGGATGCGGGTGTCGTCGTCTTCGGACGCACCGCGTGCGAACCAGGCTTCGGGCGCCTGTTGCAGCAGGCCCAGCGCGAGCCCGGCCCCGAGCACTGCGGCCTTCGCTTCGCGGCGCGCGGGCCCTTCGGCCTTGCGTGCGTCACCGGCGATGCGGGCGAGTTCGGCGAGCGCCTGCGGCGTGTTGAGGTCGTCGTCGAGCGCGTCTTCGATCGTCGCGGGGATCGCGGGCGCGGCGTCCACGTCCGCGAGGTCGCGCAACGTGCCGTACAGGCGATCGAGCGTGCGCACGGATTGTTCGATCAGCGCCGGCGTCCAGTCGAGCGGCTGGCGGTAGTGCGCCGACAGCAACGCCAGGCGCAGCGCTTCGGCCGGGTGCTTCGCGAGCAGGTCGTGGATGCGCTCGACGTTGCCCACCGACTTGGACATCTTCGCGCCACCGAACACCAGCATCCCGTTGTGCAGCCAGAAGCGCGCGAACGGTTTTCCGCCGTGCGCGCATTCGCTCTGCGCCACTTCGTTCTCGTGGTGCGGGAACTGCAGGTCGATGCCGCCGGCGTGGATGTCGATGGTGTCGCCGAGGTGCGCTTCGGCCATCGCGGAGCACTCGATGTGCCAGCCGGGACGGCCGCGGCCCCACGGCGAATCCCAGCCGGGGAGGTCGTCCGTCGAGGGCTTCCACAACACGAAGTCGCCGGGATCGCGCTTGTACGGCGCCACTTCGACGCGCGCGCCGGCGAGCATGTCGTCGGGATCGCGGCGCGAGAGCTTGCCGTATTCGGAAAAACTTCCGACGGAGAACAGCACGTGGCCTTCCGCCGCGTACGCATGCCCGCTTTCGATGAGGCGCTCGATCATCGCGACGATCTGCGGGATGTGGTCGGTCGCCTTCGGCTGCAGTTCCTGCGGGACCACGCCGAGGGCCGCCATCTCCTCGCGGTAAGCGGCGGTGAAGCGGTCGGTGATCTGGCCGATCGGCACGCCCGCTTCGCGCGCGGCGTTGTTGATCTTGTCGTCGACGTCCGTGATGTTGCGCGCGTAGCGCAGGCCGCCGAAGCGGCGGCGGAGCAGGGCGGCCAGCACGTCGAACACCACGGGCCCGCGCGCGTTGCCGATGTGCACGTAGTTGTAGACCGTCGGCCCGCACAGGTACATCGTCGGGGCGGACGGATCGAGCGGCGCGAAGGGCTCGACCCGGCGCGTGAGGGTGTTGAACAGGCGCAGGTTCATGGCGTCGTACAGGGGGTGACCGGGGCATTCTACCGGTCACGACAGGGCCGATTCAGGCCGAAGGCCCGGTGCGGCGCTTACACTGAATGCGTGCGCACCCTCGCAGCCCCCGTCATCGCCCTGATCCTGTCCGCCTTCGCGGGCGCCATGCCCGTGGTCGCACGGGCCCAGGACAGCGGCACCACGGTGCTCCAGAACGAGAACGTCCGCCTCGACTTCGCCCAGGTGATGCGCGTGCAGCCGATCTACCAGGTGTTGCGCGCCACCCGCATGGAACCGCGCTGCCACGGCGACGCCGAGCCCGCGGGCACCGGCGTGGCGAAGGTGGTCGGCGCCGTGCGCGGGGCCTTCGGCGGCAAGCCCGCGCCGGCGCCGGCCCAGGGCGAGTGCGAGATGGTCCCCGTCGTGCGCGAATTCCGCCGGCCCATCGCCTACGACGTGGACTACGTGTACCGCGGCACCAAGTACCGCTCGCGCCTGCCGTTCGACCCGGGCAACCGCCTGCGGGTCCGCGTTTCGGTGGTGCCCTACATCCCGCCGCGCGCCAGCACGCCCTGACGCTTTCGTTGCATCGCCGCACCCTTGGTGCGACCATGCGCGCCCCATGACGCACCTCCGCGCCGACGCCGACGTCCTCACCTCCGCCTACATGGCGGCCGGGATGACTTCGCGCGCGCGCCGACTGCAGGCCCACAAGTTCGCTGGGTAGCAGCCAGGCGTCATGCTTGCTTGCGAGAAACCCGGCCTCCGTGCCGGGTTTTTGCGTTCCAGCCCCGGCGAAATCCATCCCTCATCGAAGAACGACCCATGAAGCAGGTGCCGCTCCAACATTTCCTCAACACCCAGGACTGGTCGCGCGACCAGCTCGATGCCGTGCTCGCGCAGGCCGCCGAGTTCAAGCGCCAGCCGTTCGGCGCGCCGGGCAAGCCGCGCGCGCTGGAGGGCAAGTCGATCGCGTTGGTGTTCTTCAACAGTTCGCTGCGCACGCGCACCAGCTTCGAGATCGGCGCGTTCCAGATGGGCGGCCATGCGGTCGTGCTGCAGCCGGGCAAGGATGCGTGGCCGATCGAGTTCGACCTGGGCACGGTGATGGACGGCGAGACGGAAGAGCACATCGCCGAAGTCGCGCGCGTGCTGTCGCGCTACGTGGACCTGATCGGCGTGCGCGCCTTCCCGAAGTTCGTGGACTGGTCGGCCGATCGCGAGGACCGCGTGCTGAAGGGCTTTGCGAAATATTCGTCGGTGCCGGTGATCAACATGGAAACGATCACGCATCCGTGCCAGGAGCTCGCGCACATCCTCGCGCTGCAGGAACACTTCGGCACCACCGACCTGCGCGGCAAGAAGTACGTGCTGACGTGGACCTACCATCCCAAGCCGCTCAACACGGCGGTGGCGAACTCTGCGCTCACCATCGCCACGCGCATGGGCATGGACGTGACGCTGCTGTGCCCCACGCCCGAATACGTGCTGGACGCGCGCTACATGGCCTGGGCCGCGCAGAACGTGCAGGAAAGCGGCGGCTCGCTGCAGGTCAGCCACGACATCGAAAGCGCCTACGCCGGCGCCGACATCGTGTACGCGAAGAGCTGGGGCGCGCTGCCGTACTTCGGCAACTGGGCGCCGGAGAAGCCCATCCGCGATACCAACAAGCACTTCATCGTCGACGAAGCCAAGATGGCGCTCACCAACGACGGCGTGTTCTCGCACTGCCTGCCGCTGCGCCGCAACGTGAAGGCCACGGACGGCGTGATGGATTCGCCGCGCTGCATCGCCATCGACGAAGCCGAGAACCGCCTGCACGTGCAGAAGGCCGTGATGGCCACGCTGGCCGGCCAGCGTCGCTGATGTCCACCATCGAATCGAACGGAACGTCCCCCATGGCAAACAAAGACATCGTGCTGGCCTTCTCCGGCGGCCTCGACACTTCCTTCTGCGTTCCCTACCTGCAGGAGCGGGGCTGGAACGTGCACACCGTGTTCGCCGACACCGGCGGCGTCGATGCGGAAGAACGCGCGACGATCGAAGCGCGCGCCGCCGAGCTCGGCGTGGCATCGCACGTCACCATCGATGGCGGCCCGGCGATCTGGGACGGTTTCGTCAAGCCGTTCGTCATGGCGGGCGAGGGCTACCAGGGCCAGTACCCGTTGCTGGTGTCCGATCGCTACCTCATCGTCGATGCATCGCTCGCGCGCGCGCAGGCGCTCGGCACGCGCGCCATCGCGCATGGCTGCACCGGCATGGGCAACGACCAGGTGCGCTTCGACCTGGCGGTGAAGGCGAGCGGCGATTACCAGATCGTCGCGCCGATCCGCGAAATCCAGAAGGAACACACGCAGACGCGCGCGTACGAGCAGGCGTACCTGGAAGAACGCGGCTTCGGCGTGCGCGCCAAGCAGAAGGCCTACACGATCAACGAAAACCTGCTGGGCCTGACGATGTCCGGCGGCGAGATCGACACCTGGGACATCCCGGGCGAAGGCGCGCGCGGCTGGTGCGCGCCGCGCGACCAGTGGCCGAGCGAACCGCTGCGCGTGACGCTGCGCTTCGTCGAAGGCGAAGCGGTCGCGCTCGACGGCATCGCGATGCCGGGCGCGCAGCTGCTCGCGAAGCTCAACGGCCTGTTCGCCGCCTACGGCGTGGGCCGCGGCATGTACACCGGCGACACGACGATCGGCCTGAAGGGCCGCATCGTGTACGAAGCTCCGGGCCTGGCCGCGCTGCTCGCCGCGCACCGCGCGCTGGAGGAAGCCGTGCTCACGAAGCAGCAGAACCGCTTCAAGCCCGACGTCGCGCGCAAGTGGGTGGAGCTGGTGTACGAAGGCTTCTACCACGACCCGCTGAAGACCGACCTCGAAGCCTTCCTCGTGTCGAGCCAGCGCATGGTCAACGGCGAAGTCGTGCTCGAAACGCGCGGCGGTCGCGTGGATGCGGTCGCGTTGCGTTCGCCGCACCTGCTCAACGCAAAGCGCGCCACGTACGCGCAGTCGGCCGACTGGGGCGTGGAGGAAGCCGAAGGCTTCATCCGCCTGTTCGGCATGAGCAGCACGTTGTGGGCGCAGGTCAACGAGGGACAAGGGACCGGGGGCCGGGGACCGGGGCGGAACGGCTGACATGCTCCAGGACGTCCTCCGCCACCTCGACGCGCTCGTTTCCTTCGACACGCGCAACCCGCCGCGCCACATCGGCACGGGCGGGATCTTCGATTACCTGCGCGCGCAGTTGCCGGGCTTCCGCTGCACGGTCACCGACCACGGCGAAGGCGCGGTGTCGCTGCTCGCCGTGCGCGGTGCGCCGACGCGCGTGTTCAACGTGCACCTCGACACCGTGCCGTCGTCGCCGGCGTGGAGCGCGGATCCGCACGCGCTGCGCGTCACCGCCGACCGCGCGATCGGCCTTGGCGCCTGCGACATCAAGGGTGCCGCGGCGGGCTTGGTGACGGCCGCGAACCTGACGACCGGCGACGCCGCCTTCCTCTTCAGCAGCGACGAAGAAGCCAACGATGCCCGTTGCATCGATGCGTTCCTCGCCAGCGACCACGGCTTCACCGAAGCGATCATCGCCGAGCCCACGCTGTGCGAAGCGGTCCTCGCGCATCGCGGCATCAGTTCGGTGCTGATGCGCTTCAAGGGGCAGGCGGGGCACGCGTCGGGGCCGACGGCGCTGCAGGCCAGCGCATTGCACCAGGCGATGCGCTGGGGCACGCGCGCGCTGGATTTCGTCGAAGGCCAGGCGCACCAGCGCTTCGGCGGGCTGACCGGCCTGCGCTTCAACATCGGTCGCCTGGAAGGCGGCATCAAGGCGAACGTGATCGCGCCGAGCGCGGAAGTGCGCTTCGGCTTCCGCCCGCTGCCGTCGATGGCGTTCGAACACCTGCACGAAACCTTCGGCACGCTCGCCGATCCGGGCGCACTCGATCGCTACGAAGAAACCTTCCGCGGTCCGTCGCTGCCGTCGGGCGATGTCGCCATCGCAGAAGAACGCCGCCTGGCCGCGCGCGACCTCGCGGACGAACTGGGCTTCACCATCGGCAACGCGGTGGATTTCTGGACCGAAGCCTCGCTGTTCTCGCGGGCCGGCCTCACCGCGTTCGTGTACGGCCCCGGCGACATCGCGCAGGCGCACACCGCCGACGAGTGGGTCGCCCTCGAACAACTCCAGCGTTACACCGAATCGATCAAGCGCATCCTCCAATGAATCCTGCCTTCAACCAGCACGCGCTCAACAAGCACGTCCACGATCCGCAAACGCGCCAGACCATCGTCCGCCTGCTCTCGAGCATGGCCGGCGCGAAGGAGATCTCGCAGTACCTCAAGCGCTTCTCGCAACTGGACGCGGCGCGCTTCGCCGTCGTCAAGGTGGGCGGCGCGGTGCTGCGCGACGACCTGGACGCGCTGACGTCCTCGCTCGCCTTCCTGCAGGACGTGGGCCTGACGCCGATCGTCATCCACGGCGCGGGCCCGCAGCTCGACGAGGAACTCACCGCCGCCGGCATCGAGAAGCAGACGGTGAACGGGCTGCGCGTGACGTCGCCCGAAGCGCTGGCGATCGTGCGCCGCGTGTTCCATTCGCAGAACCTCAAGCTGGTCGAAGCGCTGCAGGCGCAGGATGCGCGCGCGACGTCGATCGTGTCGGGCGTGTTCGAAGCCGATTACCTCGACCGCCACACCTACGGCCTCGTCGGCGAAGTGAAGCGCGTGGACCTCGCGCCGATCAACGCGAGCCTGCAGGCCGGTTCGATCCCCGTCATCGCGAGCCTGGGCGAAACCGCGGGCGGGCAGATCCTCAACGTCAACGCCGACTTCGCCGCCAACGAACTGGTGCAGGTGCTGCAGCCGTACAAGATCGTCTTCCTCACCGGCACCGGCGGCCTGCTGGACGACGGCGGCAACGTGATCGATTCGATCAACCTGTCCACCGAGTACGACGACCTGGTCGCGCAGCCGTGGATCCACGGCGGCATGAAGGTGAAGCTGGAACAGATCAAGGTGCTGCTCGACAAGCTGCCGTTGTCGTCGTCCGTCTCGATCACGCGGCCGGGCGAACTGGCGAAGGAACTGTTCACGCACACGGGTTCCGGCACGCTGGTGCGGCGCGGCGAGCGCGTGCTCACGGCGGAGTCGTGGGACCAGCTCGACCTGGGCCGGCTGCGCAAGCTCATCGAATCCGCCTTCGGCCGCAAGCTGCTGCCGGATTACTTCGAGCGCACGCGCCTGCATCGCGCCTACGTGAGCGAGAACTACCGCGTCGCCGTGATCCTCACGCAGGAAGACGCGGGCGTGTACCTCGACAAGTTCGCGGTGCTGGACGAAGCGCAGGGCGAGGGCCTGGGCCGCGCGGTGTGGCACGTGATGCGCGAGCATAATCCGCGCCTGTTCTGGCGCTCGCGCCTGGGCAACCCGGTCAATGCGTTCTATGCCGCGGAAAGCGACGGCACGTTGAAGCAGGCGCGCTGGCAGGTGTTCTGGTACGGCTTCGAATCGTTCGATGACATCCGCGCGTGCGTCGAACATTGCGCACACCGCCCCGCGACGCTGGAGGATTGATGGCTGCGATCACCGACTGGACCACGCCGCCGACCCTGCGCGGCACGCACGTGGGCCTGGAACCGCTGGCGATGGCGCACGTGCCCGGCCTGCAGGACGCCGTCGAGGATGGCCGCCTGTATGACCTCTGGTACACCAACGTGCCCGAAGCGAAGGACGTGGAGGCTTTCGTCGCCGGCGCGCTGGAGAAGCAGGCCGGCGGCACGCAGCTCGCCTTCGCGGTGCGCGATGCCAACGGCCGCGTCGTCGGCACCACGCGCTACTACGAGATCGAACCCAACACGCCGCGCCTGCAGATCGGCTACACCTGGTACGCCGCGAGCGTGCAGCGCACCGGCCTGAACACCGAAGCCAAGCTGTTGCTGCTCGGGCATGCGTTCGACGTACTGCGTTGCGCGTCGGTGGGCCTGCAGACGAGCTGGTTCAACCATGCCTCGCGCGCGGCCATCGCGCGCCTGGGCGCGAAGGAAGAAGGCATCACGCGCAACCACGTGCGCCATCGCGACGGCACGCTGCGCGACACGGTCAACTTCTCCATCCTCGATACCGAATGGGCGTGCGTGAAGCGCAACCTGCAGGCCCGCATGGCGAAGCACGCATGAACCCGAAGCTCGGACTCGTCGGCGCGCGCGGCCATGTCGGCGCGGAACTGATCAAGCTGGTCGCGGGCCATCCGCATTTCGACTTCGCGTTCGTGTCCTCGCGCGAACTGGAAGGGCAGTTGGTCGCGGACCACCATCCTGCGTATCGCGGCGACCTGCGCTACATCGCGCCGGCGCATGAAACGCTGCCCGCGTTCGGCGCCGATGCGGTCGTGCTCGCGCTGCCGAACGGCAAGGCGAAGGTGTGCGTGGATGCGTTCGATGCGGCGGGGCTGGATCCCGTCATCATCGATCTGTCCGCGGACTATCGCTTCGATCCGGCCTGGTATTACGGCCTGCCGGAACTCACGCGCGCCCGTTATCAGGGCCAGCGCCGCATCAGCAATCCGGGCTGCTACGCGACGGCCATGCAGTTGGCGGTCGCGCCGATGCTGGATGCGCTCGACGGCCCGGTGCAGTGCTTCGGTGTCTCCGGGTATTCCGGCGCGGGCACCACGCCGTCGGACAAGAACGATCCCGACAAGCTGCGCCACAACCTGATGCCCTACGCGTTGACCGGCCACGTGCATGAGCGCGAGGCCAGCACGCAGCTCGGCCATCCGGTGGAATTCATGCCGCACGTCGCGCCGCATTTCCGCGGCCTGACGATCACGGCGAACCTGCACCTGGCGCGTGCCTTCAACCGCGACGACATCCTCGCGCGTTACCGCGAACGCTACGCCGCCGAACCCCTCGTGCGCGTCGGCGACGAAGCGCCGTGGGTCAGCCACATCGCGGGCGCGCAACACGTCGACGTCGGTGGCTTCACCTTGTCGGAGGACGGCCGACGCCTGGTCGTCGTCGCCACGGAAGACAACCTGCTGAAGGGCGCCGCCACGCAGGCGCTGCAGAACCTCAACCTCGCCTTCGGTTTCGACGAATTCGCCGGCATTCCCCTGGAGACGCACGCATGAGCGACCTGTTGTGGCAGAAGCCGGGCGTCACCGTGGACTCGGGCATCCAGGCGTTCCTCGCAGGCGACGACGTGATCCTGGATCGTGAATTCTTCCAGCACGACATCGTCGCCAGCCGCGCGCACGCGCAGGGCCTGCAGCGCATCGGCGTGCTGTCGGCGGACGAACTGGTGGTGCTGGAGCGCGAACTCGCCACGCTCGCGGAGGATTTCCGCAGCGGCGCGTTCGTGCTCGACGAGACGTTCGAAGACGGCCATTCCGCCATCGAAGCGCGCCTCACCGAACGCCTCGGCGACACCGGCCGCCGCATCCACACTGGCCGCAGCCGCAACGACCAGGTGCTCGTCGCCACGCGCCTGTGGCTGAAGGAAAAACTCGAACGCGTGCAGGCGTTGTGCCGCGAAGTCGCCACGGTTGCGCTGGATCGTGCAGGAGCGGAGCAGGGCATTCCGATGCCCGGCTACACGCATCTGCAACGTGCCGTCGTTTCGTCCGTCGGCATGTGGTGGGCGGGATGGGCCGAGGCCTTCATCGACAACGCGCGTCGCGCCGCCGACACGCTCGCGTGGGTCGACGCCAATCCGCTCGGCACGGCCGCCGGGTACGGTGTCAACCTGCCGCTCGCGCGCGACCACGCGACGCAGGCGCTCGGCTTCGGCCGCCTGCAGGTGTCGCCGTTGTATGCGCAGCTTTCGCGCGGCAAGTTCGAACTCGCCGCGCTCGAAGCCTTGAACAGCGCGATGCTCGACCTGCGCCGCCTCGCGTGGGACCTGAGCCTGTTCACCAGCGCCGAGTTCGGATTCGTGCGCTTGCCGTCGCAGTACACGACGGGCAGTTCGATCATGCCGAACAAGCGCAATCCCGATGTCGTGGAGTTGATGCGCGGCACGTACGCGAGCGTCGCCGCCGCGCGCACGGAGATCGAACACCTGCTGTCGCTGCCGGGCGGTTACCACCGCGACCTGCAGATCACCAAGGGCGCGCTGTTCCATGGCTTCGGCAAGGGCCTCGGCGCGCTGTCGCTACTGCCCGACCTGCTGCGCAACCTCGACTGGAACAGCGAGCGCATGCAGGCGGCGCTCGAACCTTCGATGTACGCGACCGACCTCGCCGTGGATCTCGCGAAGCAGGGCATGCCGTTCCGCGATGCGTACAAGCAGGCGGCCGATCCTGCGCGCTGGTCCGCGGGCGATCCGCAGGAAAGCCTCGCGGCGCGCACGTCGCCGGGCGGGGCAGGGGATCTGCGACTGAAGGACCTGCGCGATCGCCTCGGGGGCTGATGCCCCGGGTCGCGCAACCGCACTCGCGTTTCACGGGCGCGTTCGGCCAGCACCGCTGAGCCATGCGGCAAAAGCCTGCTGCGAAGCAGCGAACATTCTCCTCGGTGCGAGGTGCGCCACCGCCTAAGGTGCGCGCCGCGACGCATTCCGCGTCTGCCCTGGAGTGCCCACATGTTCCGACTTTCGATGCGCCATGCCGGCGCCGCGCTGGCGTTGTCGTGCCTGGCGTGCCTGCCCGTCGGGCAGGCCGCCGCCCACTGGGACAACGCCTACTACCACGACTACGACGACCTCCCCTTGCAAAGCCGCTGGATGGCGACGCTCGACGACAAGACGCCGCTCAGCATGATCACCCTCCCGGGGACGCATGGGTCCGCCGCGCGTCACGGCGGGTGGATCGTCGAGAACCAGACGTTGACGATCCCGCAGCAGCTCAATGCGGGGATCCGGTTTTTGGACCTGCGCACGCGGCACTACCGCAACAATCTGTACCTGCACCACGGTGCCTTCTACCAGCACCAGAAGCTGGACGATGCGTTGAACGCCGTCGTGCGGTTCCTGCGAGAAAACCCGACCGAGACCGTGCTGGTCCGCGTCAAGGACGACGAACACACCGCGGCGGGCAATACGCGTTCGTTCCGGGAGACGATCTACAACTACTACTTCAACTACAAACACCACTTCGCCATTGGCGCGAAGGAGAACGCGCCGCTGGGATCGCTGCGCGGGAAAATGGTGATGCTGCGGAACTACACCGTCACGGACCGCGACCCGTTCGAGGGAATCGGCTTCAGGGAGCACCTGGAACGACAGGACGCGTTCCACCTCCGCACGAACTGGGACTTGTACGGAAAGTGGGAGAAGGTGAAGGCCCACATCAACCACGCGAACCATTTCAACACCAACGGCCAGGCCGTCACGCCCTTCATCAATTTCCTGTCGGGCTCGGGCGGTGCGTTCCCGTATTTCGTCGCCAGCGGGCACAGCGATCCGCGCACGGGGGCGCCCGCCCTGGTGACGGGCAAGGCGACGCCGTTCTTCAACGACTGGCCCGACTTCCCTCGCGGTGCGTGCCTGCTGTGGTTCTGCACCATCTACTTCGAAGGCACCAACACGCTCACGAAGCATTACCTCAACAACAACGCGCACATCCAGTACGCCGGCATCGTCGCGGCCGACTTCCCCGGTTCGGGCCTGATCCATTCCGTCGTGCAGGTCAACCGCACCAACCGGTTGATGGTAAGCGCCAACAACGGTCAATGCCTGGACATCGAAGGCGGCGTGCGCAACGGCGGCAACCTGATCACGTGGCCCTGCCACGGTGGTGCGAACCAGCGCTTCACCTTCCGCCACGGCCGGATCCTGGTGGGCGGGCTGTGCCTGCAGGTGGAGGGCTTTCCCTTTGTCCGGCAGGGGGCGCATGTCCGCGCCAGGCCGTGCTCGCCTTACGTGGAGCAGCAGTGGGGCGTGGCGAACGACGGGACGATCCGCAGCATGCTGTCCGGCGCCCATCGCTGCCTCGACCTGATCGTGGAAGACCGCAATCGCGTCGGCCTGTGGGGCTGCCATGCTCCCAGCCCCGACCAGCAGTTCCGGACCCGGGTCCGCTGAGCGACCCTCCATCGCCGGGGAAGCCCGCTTCCCTGGCGATGGTTCATCCCGTCCGGCCGTGAAGGCGGCCTTGCGGGTGTAGAATGCCGCGGCACTCGGCTGCCTTCCTGGCGCCGTGCATCCGAGCCTCCGTGCAGCTCCCTCGCGGACCTGTGCCTGCCGTCGGATGTCGACCCCCCACCCGGATACCTACCTCGACGCCCCCGACACGGGTGTCGCCGCCGATTGTGCCCACTGCGATGCGGTCTGCTGCCGTCTCACCGTGGTGGTCCAGCCCGAGGATCGCATCCCCGGACACCTGCTCGAGGAGCGCGACGGCCTGACCGTCATGGCGCGCGACGAGGAGGGCTGGTGCGTGGCCCTCGATGGCGCGCGCATGTGCTGCTCGATCTACGAAGGCCGTCCCGAGGTCTGTCGCCGATTCGCCATGGATGGCCCGTATTGCCGCGCGATCCGCACCGATTACACGGAACGGCGCGCACGCGGCATCGAACTCATCCTGCATTGACCCACCGGAGATCCGCATGACCGCGAGCAAGTCCACCAAGCCCGGCGCCGCCGCCGCAACGCCGCCCGCCCCGGGCGCCGCCGCCGACAGCCGCAACGGCCGCGACACCAAGCACCTGTTCACGCGCAAGCAGACCTCCTCGACCAGCCAGGTCACGCGCGAGCGCATCGCCGAGGACATCGACGCCTTCCGCAAGGCCGGCGGCAAGATCGAAGTGCTGGGCGTGACCCACACCCTCAAGAAGCTCGACGGCGCCCCGAACCAGGCGAGCACCCAGCCGGCGCGTCCGTCCGCCGGTGGCAAGCGCTCGAAGGGCTGAGAACTGCGGCATGATTCCCTCGCGTCCCGGATGAGGACGCAGGGGAGTCGGGCATGAAGCAGGCGATCGGCTGGCTGCTGGCCAGCATGGTGTGTGCATGCACGGCGGTCGAACCGCCCCCACCCATCGAATCCCTCGCCAGCATCACGGCCCGCATGGATGTCCCCGGCGGCGCCGGCAGATCGCTGGAAGGCATCCCCGCAGCGCTGGATGCCTGGCTCAAGCAGCATCCGGACTCGGCCGAGGCCTGGATCCAGTACGCCCGGTACCACCTCAAGTCCGGACATCGCTACGGTCGCGTCTACGAGGACGATGCACTCGTCGCGGCCTACAACGCGCTCGATCGCGCC
The DNA here is from genome assembly GCF_018406645.1 of Lysobacter helvus. NCBI lineage: Bacteria > Pseudomonadati > Pseudomonadota > Gammaproteobacteria > Lysobacterales > Lysobacteraceae > Lysobacter > Lysobacter helvus. The sequence continues at coordinate 112,373 of NZ_AP024546.1, read as the reverse complement.
GAGAAACTCGCGCCGGGTGATCCGGACATCGATACCGTCCGCGGCCACGTCGTCGACCTGCTGGGCTGGACGGACGATGCCGAAACGATCTTCGCGCGCGCCGAACAGCACGGCGCCGACGCCAGCCCGTGGTTCCGCCTGTATCGCGCCGAGTTCCACCAGCACCAGGGCCGCACCACCGATGCCAAGCGCGATTGCGACAACGTCGCGGCGCGCAAGAACCTGAGCCCGCTGCAGCGCCTGGTCGCCGACGAATGCCGTCGCGATGCGTACTGGGCGCAAGGCGACCTGGCCATGACGGAGCACTTGTTCCGCCAGCAGCTCCTGTACGCCGACGATGACGCCTGGCTGCATGGCAACTTCGCGCAATTCCTGTTGTGCGAACGCGACGATCCGAAGTCGGCGCTGGTCGAAGTGCGGCGCGCACGCGCGCTGATGGACTACGGCATCGCGCGCAAGACGGAGGCAGCCGCGCAGGTGCGCGCGTGGTCGATGCAGCTCGCCGAGGGCGCAAGCACGGTCGCAGCGGCCACGTTCGATGCAGCGAGCAAGCTCTCGCCGCAACCGGTCGAAGCCTACCTGTCGGCCTGCTACGAAAGCCCGGCAACGCGCGACCTGGTGCGCAAGGCCATCAAGGCCGGCGTGTTGCCCGATGCGTCGGAGGTGGATGCGATCAGCGCCGCGATGTATGCCGAGGAGCACCGCGACAATTCGAACCTGCTCGGCGTCTACCGCATGCGCGTGCAGTCGCAGGCGCGCGAAGGCGATGTCCTGATGCTCGGCTCGGCGCCGGACGCACGCGGTGCCGACGGCCTGACGTTGTGGGTGACCGACGATGTGCAGGCCCAATGGCGCAAGACCTACGGCACCAGCGCGGACAAGGCGTTGATGGGCCAGGAGATCCGCGTCATCGGCGAACCGCACCGCATCCGGATCGACACGGGCGGCACGCCGGCCACCTACGCGACCCGCATGCGGGTGGATGCGCCGCAGTCGATCCTGTGGGCGGGCGACAAGCCGGAAGCGACACGCTGAGGCGCAGGCGACCTCACTGCGTCGGCGCGTCGTCCTTCAGCCAGCGCTGCGTGTCTTCCACGCGGTACTTGCCCGAATCGGTCGCCAGCTGGCGCAACCAGTTGCCGTGGCCCGCGCCGTAGAGCACCAGCACGCGGTCACCGGGTTCGGTGCGGCGCACGATGTTGTTGAAGATCGTGAGGTTGCGGCCGTACCAGAGCATGTCCCAGTTCCGGCCGATCGCATCTTCCTCGGTGCCGTAAAGGCCGATGCGGAAGTAGGCCTGCGCATTCGCGCGCAGCCATTCGGGTGAATTGAGCCGCAGCAGCATGTCGCCGATCGTGCCGGTGTCGAGCGTGTGCTGGTCCACGTCGTTCACAGCCTTGCCGATCGCCTTGTCGCGTTCGTATTGCGCCTGCTGGCCATGGCGCTCGATGGCGGCCGGGAAATCGACGCTCGCCTCGTCCTTGATCGGGCCCATGTCGTTCCAGTCGACGGCCACCACGCCCTTCAGTTTCTGGTCGCACGCAATGCGGAAGCCGAGTTGCTCGGTTTCGTTGCGCGTCAGCGGGCGCTTGCCTTGGCACGACTGCGCGAACGATTGATCCAGTTTCGCCTGCGACGTGGTGTCGGCTTCCACCATGATCTTCGTCGGCTTGAACCGCGCGATCAGGCGTGCGACCTCGGCGATCTCGCGTTGGCGCTTGGCACTGAGCACGTCGTCGGCGTGCGTGTTGTGCACGTCGCGGCCCGGGTTGTTCATGTGGAAGCTGCCGACGAACAGGAAATCCGCGTCGGGCTGCGGGTCCGTGGCCTGCGCGGGCGCCGCGATGCACGCGACGGAGGCCACCAGGGTCGCGGCGGCGAGCGCCAGCGCAAAACGTCCATTCACTCCACGCATCGATCGGTTTCCTTCCTTCGCCAGGGCGGACGGCCCGCAAGTCGGATGCAGGGGCGTGCGCCGGGGTTTAACGCCCCCCGGCAAAGCGGCATCATTCCCCCGTCCGCCGCAGGACGCAGGGGAATCGACGATGAAGCAAGGAATGCCATGGGTGCTGGGCGCGATGCTGTGCGCCTGTTCGGCGCAAGCCACGACCGAACCGCAGTCCCTCGAACGCATCACCGCGCGCCTGGACGAATCGGGCGGCATGGGCGGTTCGATCCAGGACGTGCCCGCCGCGCTCGATGCCTGGCTGGCGGCGCATCCCGATTCGTCGGACGCCTGGATCCAGTACGCGCGCTACTACCTCAAGGCCGGCTACATCAGTGGCGACACGTTCGCGCACGGCACCTTCGAACGCGCCGCGGACGCGCTGGACCGCGCCGGGAAACTCGCGCCGCAAGATCCGAACGTCGATGTGCTGCGCGGCCATCTCCTCACGAACATGGGGCGCCTGGACGACGCCGACGCCGCACTCGCGCGCGCGCAAGCGCGCGGCGGCGATGCCAATCCCTGGTTGCGCATCAACCGCGGCAACCTCCGCCTCGAACAGGACCGCTGGCAGGACGCGATGCAGGAGTGCGACATCGCCGCCACGCGCAAGGACCTCAGCGCGGGCCAACGGCTGGCCGCCGACCAATGCCGCATCCAGGCGTACCGTTGGAAGGGCGACGCGGACACCGCCGAGCGCATCTACCGCGACGCCATGGCCTACGCGGGCGACAACGCCTGGCACCACGGCAACTTCGCGCAGTTCCTGCTGTGTTCGCGCGACAACCCGAAGGCGGCCGTCGAGGAAGCCCGGCGCGCCCGCGCGCTGATGGATTACGGCATTGCGCAGGCGACCGAGGGCGCTGCGCTCACGCGCCTGTGGTCGATGCAGGTGAGCGCGGACGAACCGGACGCGGAAGCGACGTACGAAGCGGCGGCGAAGACGGTGCGCGACCCGGTCGACGCGTACATCGACATGTGCGGTCCATTTCCCTACGGGCAGGGCGTCGCGCGCGAGGCGTTCCTGACGGGCCGCATGGCGGCGCGCTCGGTGCCGGACGCGATCCAGCGCGCGGCCGAAGCGGGCGAACGCGGCGACCGCGACGGCCTGTTCGGCGTGTACCGCATGCAGGTGAAATCGCAGGGCCGCAGCGCGGGCATCCAGTACCTGAGTTCCGAGCTCGACTATCGCGACCCGCGCAACCTGTCGCTGTCGATCTCGCCGGAAGTGCAGGAAGACTGGCGCATCAACTTCGGCCCCGGGCCGGAACAGATCCTCCTCGGCAAGGAGATCTACGTGATCGGCGAACCGCGCCGCGTGCGCATCGATTTCATGGCCGACGGCAAGCCGACGGGGAAGTACTACTACCAGACGCAACTGGCGGTGGAATCGTCCTTCTCGATCATGTCGCCCGAGATTCCGCCGGCGCGGCCGCAGCATTTCGCGCATCCGGAGAAGTGAGGGAAGGCGTCAGTCGGGCACGTGCCGTATGGCGTCTGGTCTCGACTGTGCCGGCGGCGATGCGCTTCGCGTGTTGGCAGCGCGCGCGATGTCGGCGTCCATGTCGGCTTGGGTGTGGAGCGGGCGGATGCTGCCTTGCACGCAGTCTCCGAGGCGCGCGCACGCGGCGTCGATGTAGGCGATGAGTTCGTCGGGGACGAAGTAGGGGGGATGTTCCAGCCAATGCTGCTTCAGGCTGCGCAGGTCGCGGTCGCGGAGGCGGAAATAGACGTCGCTCGCGGGCATCACGGGCTCGGCCCAATGCATGAGGGCGAGGTGGCCGGGAAGGGTCGATTCCAGGTCCGAAAGCGCCTCGTCCAGTTTGCCCTCGCGAATCAGTTTCTGGACGTGGAGGTTCATCGCGATATTCGTGGCGGCACTGCGCCCCACGATCGGCGTGATCCCGGGTTCGGCCGCGGGCGGCGGCGCGGGCGCCGGGCCCGAACACCCCGCAAGCCAGACCGCCAGCACGCCAACGAACACGATGCGGTCCATGCAAGCGCTCCAGTCCGGAAGGCGGCGGGAAGCGCCGACGTCGCGCAGAGTGCCACGCCGCGCGGTCACTTGCTCCACGCAGGCTTGCAGACACGAAAAGGCCCGCGCGAGGCGGGCCTGGTCGGAACACTTGGATCGGCTTGCTTGAATCGATTGGTCGGGGAGACAGGATTTGAACCTGCGACTTCTACGTCCCGAACGTAGCGCTCTACCAGGCTGAGCTACACCCCGACGGCAGAGCCGCGAATTCTAGCCAGCCACGCGGGTGCGAGGCAAGCACTCCGTAGGCCCCGGGACGTGTGGCCGTTAGACTAGCGGCCTTCGCCGGCGCGGAACGGGGCCGGCCTCAGCCTTCCGGAGCCACGCATTGAGCACGCCGATCAAGCCCCGCACGCCGCCGGGGGTCATGGAACTGCTGCCGCGCGACCAGATCGCCTTCCAGCGCATGCTCGACACCATCCGCGGGACGTTCGAACAGTTCGGGTTCCTGCCGGTGGAGACGCCGGTGATGGAGCTGTCGGAGGTGCTGCTCACCAAGTCGGGCGGCGAAACCGAACGCCAGGTCTATTTCGTCCAGTCCACCGGCGCGCTGGAGAAGGCCGAGGCCGGGCGCCCGGAGCTGGCGCTGCGCTTCGACCTCACGGTGCCGCTGGCGCGCTACGTCGCCGAACATGAACACGACCTCGCGTTCCCGTTCCGCCGCTACCAGATGCAGCGCGTGTATCGCGGCGAGCGTGCGCAGCGCGGGCGCTTCCGCGAGTTCTACCAGTGCGACATCGACGTCATCGGCAAGGACACGCTGTCGCCGCGCTTCGATGCGGAAATCCCGGCGGTGATCGCGGCCGTGTTCGAGCGGCTGGCGATCGGCGACTTCACCATCCAGTTCAACCACCGCAAGTTGCTGCGCGGCTACTTCGAAGGCCTGGGCATCGACGGCGACCACCAGCTGGCCGTGTTGCGCGAACTCGACAAGCTCGACAAGCGCGGCGAAGCGGCCGTGCGCGCGACGCTGGCGGGCGAAGGCTTCGGCCTCGGCGACTCGGCGATCGATGCGCTGATGGCGTTCTCGCAGGTGCGTTCGCGCGGCCACGCCGATGCGCTGGCCAAGCTCGATGCGCTGGGCGCGGGCACGCCGTTGTTCGAGGAAGGCCGCGCGGAACTGCGCGCGGTGCTCGCGCAGCTGCAGGCGCTCGGCGTGCCGGAATCGCGTTACGCGTTGAACCTGTCGATCGCGCGCGGCCTGGATTACTACACCGGCATCGTCTACGAGACCACGTTGGATGCGCATCCGCAGATCGGCTCCATCTGTTCCGGCGGGCGCTACGACAATCTCGCGAGTCACTACACGAAGTCGAAGCTGCCGGGCGTCGGCATCTCGATCGGCTTGACGCGCCTGTTCTTCCAGTTGCAGGACGCGGGCCTGGTGTCCACGGCCGACAGCTCCGTCGATGTGCTCGTCGCGCTGATGGACGATGCGTTGCTGCCGGATGCGCTGGCGGTGTCGCAACGTTTGCGCGCGGCCGGGCTGAATGTCGAAACGCAACTGGAGCCGCGCAAGCTCGCCAAGCAGCTCCAGTACGCCGATCGCGCGGGCATCCGCTTCGTCGCGATCCGCGGCGAGGATGAAGTCGCGCGCGGCGTGGTGGCGGTGAAGGACCTGCGGCGCGGCGAACAGTTCGAAGTCGCCGAAGCCGACCTCGCGTCGGCCTTGCAGGTGGAACGCGAACAGTTGCGCGCGCTGCCTGCCCACGTGGTGCAGGAGACGACGCGATGAGGCCCGTTCGCCTGGATGGTCGCTCGCTCACGCAGCGCACGCTGGTGGAAGTCGCGCACGGCGCGCCCGTGGACCTGGACGCCGATGCGCTGAAGGCCGTGGCGCGCGCCGCGGATTTCCTCGCCGAACAGGTCGCGCGCGAAGAACCCATCTACGGCGTGTCGACCGGATTCGGCAGCAATGCCGACAAGCTGCTCGGCGGCCATCCGCTGCGCGCACCGAACGCATCGCATCGCTCGTTGCACCGCGAATTGCAGGACAACCTGATCGTGACGCACGCGGTGTGCGTCGGCGAACCGTTCGCACCGGAAGTGGTGCGCGCGATGCTGTGCATCCGCATCAACACGCTGCTGCGCGGGCACTCGGGCATCCGCGTCGAAACCTTGCAGGCGTTGACGGCGCTGCTCAACGCGGGCGTGGTGCCGATCGTGCCCCAGTTGGGCTCGGTGGGCGCGTCCGGGGATCTTGCCCCGCTGTCGCACCTGGCCATCGTCCTGCTGGGCGGCGGCGAAGCGTTCTACCAGGGCGAGCGCATGCCCGGCGGCGAAGCGCTGGCACGCGCCGGCTTGCAACCCGTGACGCTGTCCTACAAGGAAGGCCTCGCGCTCAACAACGGCACCGCGCAGATGCTCGCCACCGGCGTGCTCGCCGTGCATCGCCTCGAAGACCTGCTGGAGACGGCCGACATCGCCGCGGCGATGACGATCGATGCGTTCGCCGGCCGGCTGGGTGCGTTCGCCGAAGAAGTGCACGCGCTGCGCCCGCATCCGGGCCAGGTGCGTGCCGCCACGCACCTGCGCGCACTGCTCGCCGGGTCCACGCTCGCCGACATTCCCTACCACCTCGTGCCGCGCTTCCGTGGCTGGACGCCCGGTGCGTGGGCGGGCGCCGAAGCCGATGCGCACAACTTCGACATCGCCTGGGATTGGGTGCCGACGTCGCAGCGCCACGGCCGAGAGAAGTTCTACGCGCGCTTCCGCCCGTTCCGCGGCGGCAAGAAGCACCAGCCGCAAGACAGCTACTCGCTGCGCTGCGTGCCGCAGGTGCACGGCGCGGTGCGCGATGCACTGGACCAGGCGCGCCGCGTGCTCGATGTCGAACTCAACTCGGTGACGGACAACCCGCTCGTGTTCCCCGACGCGCAGGCCGAGCACGTCGAACAGCAGGTGATTTCCGCGGGCCACTTCCACGGCATGCCGCTCGCGCTGGCGATGAGCTACGTGAAAGCCGCGATCCCGGTGCTGGCGTCCATCAGCGAGCGCCGCCTCAACAAGCTGGTGGATCCCGCCACGAACGATGGCTTGCCGGCGTTCCTGATCGGCAACGAAGACGGCACCGAATCCGGCCTGATGATCGTGCAGTACACCGCCGCGGCGATCGTCAACGACCTCACCAGCCGTGCGATGCCGGCGTCGGTGTATTCGATCCCGACCAGCGCCAACGCCGAAGACCACGTGTCGATGGGCGCCAACGAAGCACGCCACGTGCTCGCGATGGCGGACGACCTGGGCAAGGTGCTCGCGCTGGAACTGATGACCGCCGCGCAGGCACTGGACCTTCGCCGCGACATGATCAACGCGGCGCGCGCGCTCGCCGACCACGGCGACGTCGCGGTCTTCGCGGGGAAAGTGCAGGGCGGGCCGGCGCTGGACGCTGACGACCGCGCGACCTTCCTGTCGGAAGTCGAGGGCCTGCGTACTGAGCTCGCGAACGCTGCGGATTTCGCCCCGGGTCGTGCGGTGGCGGCGGCGCATGCGGCAATCCGCGCGCGCGTGCCGTTCCTTGCGCGCGATCGTGCGCTCGACGGCGATGTGCAGGCCGCGGTGCGCCTGGTCGAGGACAACCTGGTCCTCGATGCGGCCCGCGGCGCGCTGAATCCCTGAAATTTTTTTCGCGGGCGGGGTTGACCCGGGGGTTCGCGTTGCGTACTGTGCCAACGCGTTAATACATTAATACGATGAAACAACGACCCGATCCCCTGCCGGACACCGAAGCCGACGCCGCCCTCGACGGGCTGGCGCGCGCGCTCGCGAGCCTGTCCAGGCCGGAGGACGTGCGTGCGTTCCTCATCGACCTGTGCACGCCGGCCGAGCTGGAATCCATGGCCGATCGCTGGAAAGTCGTGCCCTTGCTGCTGCAGGGCGTCCCGTACCGCGAGATCCACGACCGCACGCGCGTCAGCGTCACCACCGTCGGCCGCGTGGCCCGCACGCTCGAGCACGGCACCGGTGGCTACCACGCCGCCATCCGCCGCCAGCGCCGCACCGCCGCCTCCCACTGAAGGTCCCGCCATGTCCCCGTCCGCCGTCCCGGCGGTGCGCGACCGTCTGCGCATTGCCATCCAGAAATCCGGTCGCCTCGGCGAGCCTGCGCGCGCGCTGCTCGCGTCCTGCGGACTGGCGTGGCGCGAAAGCCGCGACCGCCTGTTCTGCTACGGCGAAACGTTGCCCATCGACTTGCTGCTCGTGCGCGACGACGACATCCCCGGCCTCATCGCCGACGGCACGTGCGACCTCGGCATCGTCGGCCGCAACGTCCTGCTGGAACAGGCCGGCGAGCGCGCACGCACGGGCGCCGCCGCGACGTATCGCGAATGGCGTGCGCTCGGATTCGGCGGATGTCGCCTCGCGATCGCGGTGCCGGACGAGTGGCGCTGGGACGCCGCGGGCGATTTGGCAGGCAAGCGCATCGCCACGAGCTACCCCGCGTTGCTGTCGCAGTGGCTGGCCGCGCAGGGCATCGACGCGGAGGTCGTGACGTTGTCGGGTTCCGTGGAAATCGCGCCGCGCCTGGGCAAGGCCGACGCGATCTGCGACCTGGTGTCCAGCGGCGCCACGCTCGCCGCCAACCACCTCAAGGCGACCGAAACGCTGTTGCAGAGCGAAGCGGTGCTCGCCGGACCGATCGCGCCCTTCGGCGACGTGCGCGCGGAACTCGCCGCGTTGTTGCTGCGGCGCCTGGACGCGGTGCTCGGCCTGAAGGACAGCAAGCTGCTGATGTTCCAGGCCGATTCCATCGACGTGCCGGCGCTGATGCAGTTGTTGCCCGACGCCGAACGCCCGACGGTCCTGCGCGTGGACGGCAGCGATCGCGTCGCGTTGCAGGCGCTGTGCCGCGGCGCGATGACATGGCAACGCCTGGAAGACCTCAAGCGCGCAGGCGCCGACGCGTTGCTGGTGCTGCCGGTCGAGAGGATGCTGGCGTGAGCGGGGCAGGGTGGCAGCGCATCGACTGGAACACGCTGGATGCGCGCGCGCGTGCGGACGTGCTGCGCAGGCCCGCGCAGTCGGCTTGCGTTGAAGTGCACGCGTCGGTGGAGCGCATCCTCGCCGATGTTCGCGCCCGGGGCGACGCGGCGCTGCGCGCGCTGACGTTGCAGTTCGACGACGTGACGATCGACGACTTCGCCGTGGGCGAGGCCGAATTCGCGCGTGCGATGGGCGATGTCGACGCGGACGTGCAAGCGGCCATCGACGATGCCGCGCGTCGCATCGAAACCTTCCACCGCGCCGGCATGGCAGCGCCTTACGCCGTCGACACCGCACCGGGCGTGCGCTGCGAACGCGTGTTGCGTCCGATCGGGCGCGTCGGCTTGTACGCCCCCGCGGGGAGTGCACCCCTGCCTTCGACGGTGCTGATGCTCGGCATTCCCGCGCAGCTCGCCGGTTGCACCGACACGATCCTGTGCACGCCACCGGGCAAGGACGGCGCGGTCGACCCCGTGCTGCTGGTCGCCGCGCAACGCTGCGGCATCGCGCGCGTGTTCAAGGTCGGGGGCGCGCAGGCGATCGCGGCGATGGCCTTCGGCACCGAATCGATTCCGCGCTGCGACAAGGTGTTCGGGCCAGGTAACGCGTATGTCACCGAAGCCAAGCGCATCGTGTCGATGCAGGGCGATGGTCCGGCGATCGACATGCCCGCCGGTCCATCGGAAGTGCTGGTCATCGCCGACGGCGGCGCCGATCCGCGCTTCGTGGCCGCCGACCTGTTGTCGCAGGCCGAACACGGCCGCGATTCGCAGGTGCTGCTGGTGAGCGACGACGGGGCCCTGATCGAGGCGGTCGAAGCGGCGCTGCAGGCGCAACTGGCCACCTTGCCGCGACGTGCGATCGCGCGCGCGGCGTTGGCGCAGTCGCGCGCCATCCAGGTGCAGGCGCTCGCCGATGCCTTCGACGTCAGCAACGCCTATGCCCCCGAACACCTCATCCTCGCGGTGCGCACGCCGCGCGCCTGGTTACCGCGCGTGCGGGCCGCGGGCTCGGTCTTCCTCGGCGACTTCTCGCCCGAGGCGATCGGCGATTACTGCAGCGGCACCAACCACGTGCTGCCCACGGGCGGTGCCGCGCGTGCGATCAGCGGGTTGTCGGTCGCCAGTTTCCAGACCGCGATCACCGTGCAATGCGTCGATCCCGCGGGCCTGTCGGCCATCGGCGGCACCGCGATGATCCTCGCGCGCGCCGAAGGGCTCGAAGCGCATGCGCGTGCGGTCGGCGTGCGCCTGGAGGCGACCGCGTGAGCCGCGTCGAGCGCGACGACCCCGTGCTGCTGCTGCGTGAAGACCTGCGCGGCTTCGCGGGCTATCGCTCGGCGCGGATGGAAGCGTCGCAGGGACAGGTGTGGCTCAACGCGAACGAGGCCTGCACGCGCGCGGACGAAGACGACGACGATGCCTTGCGTCGTTACCCCGCGCCGCAGGCGGAAGCCCTGGTCGATGCGCTCGCGGCGCTGTATGCCTGCGCACCGTCGCAACTGCTCGTGGGCCGCGGCAGCGACGAGGCGATCGACTTGCTGGTGCGCGCCTTCTGCGTGCCGGGCCGCGACGCCGTGCTCGCCACGCCGCCCGTGTTCGGCATGTACGCGGTCTGCGCGCGCTTGCAGGGCGCGCGCCTGGTTGACGTGCCATTGCTTGAGGAGGCCGACGATTTCCGCGTCGACTTCGCAGCCGTGGGCGATGCGGCCATCGCGCAACGCGCCAAGCTCGTCTTCCTGTGCTCGCCCGGCAATCCCGCGGGTGGCCCCCTGCCGGCGGGCGAGGTGCTCGCGCTCGCGCAGCGCCTGGCGGGCCGCGCCATCGTCGTGGTCGACGAGGCCTACATCGAATACGCCGACCAGCTTTCGCTCACCGGCGAAGTGCAGGGCAGGCGCAACCTCGCGGTCCTGCGCACGCTGTCGAAAGCGCACGCGCTCGCAGGGGCGCGCATCGGCTGCGTGATCGGCGATCCGCAGCTGGTCGCGGCGTTGCGGCGGTGCCAGGCGCCGTATCCGGTGTCCGCGCCAAGTGCGGCGTGCGCATTGGCGGCGCTGCGTCCGAATGCACTGGCGGCCACCCGCGCGAGGATCGTCGCGACGCGCCATGCGCGCGATGCCTTGCGCAGCGCGTTGTCCACGGTCCCCGGCGTGCGTCGCGTGCATCCGTCGCAAGCGAACTTCCTGCTCGTGCGCTTCGACACGCCCGACGCCGCGGGCGCCGCCTTCCACCGCCTGCTCGATGCCGGCATCGTCGTGCGCGACATGCGCGCGCAACCGCGACTGGACGATGCGTTGCGCATCACCGTCGGCACCGGCGCGGACAACGCGCGCCTGCTCCTTGCGCTGCGCGGAGGCGCCGCATGACGCCGATCCTGTTCATCGACCGCGACGGCACGCTGATCGAGGAGCCCGCCGATTTCCAGGTGGACGCCTTCGAGAAGCTGCGGCTGGTCGCCGGTTGCATCCCCGCGCTCCTGCGCCTGCGCGAGGCCGGCTACGCGTTCGTCATGGTCACCAACCAGGACGGCCTGGGCACCGATGCGTTCCCGGAAGCGGCGTTCGCAGGTCCGCACGCATTGCTGCTGCAAGTCCTGGCGAGCCAGGGGATCGTGTTCCGCGATGTCCTGATCGATCGCAGTTTCCCCGCGGACAACGCACCGACGCGCAAGCCTGCCCTCGGGTTGGTCACGCCGCTGTTGCGCGATCGCTCGATCGACTGGGCGCGTTCGGCCGTCGTCGGGGATCGCGACACAGATGTGCAATTCGCGAAGAACCTCGGCGTGCGCGGCTTCCAGTTGCGGACCGCGCAATTCGGCGGCGATGCAACGTGGGCCGGCGTGGCCGATGCCCTGTTGGCGTCGGCGCGCACGGCCCGCGTCGAACGCCACACGCGCGAAACCCGCATCACCGTCGACGTGGACCTCGACGCGCCGCGCGACCCCATCGTCGCTACCGGCTTGGGCTTCTTCGACCACATGCTCGAGCAACTGGGGAAGCACGGTGGGTTCGGCCTGACGCTGCGGTGCGACGGCGACCTGCGTGTCGACGAACACCACACGGTGGAGGACACCGCGCTCGCCTTGGGCCAGGCCTTGCGCGAGGCGGTGGGCGACAAGCGCGGCCTCGCACGCTACGGGTTCATGCTGCCGATGGACGAGGCGCTGGCGATGGCCGCGCTGGATTGGTCGGGCCGCGCCGTGTTCGTGTTCGACGGCGCGTTCGCGCGCGAACGGGTGGGCGATCTTCCGACCGAGCTCGTCCCGCACTTCTTCCGTTCGTTGTGCGAAGGCGCGGGCCTCAACCTGCACCTGCAACTGCTGCGCGGCGAGAACGACCACCACAAGGTGGAAGCCTGCTTCAAGGTCGTCGGTCGCGCGTTACGGCAAGCGTTGCGTCGCGAAGGCGTGGCGTTGCCGACGACGAAGGGCGTGCTGTGAGCGGGGTCGTCGCACTGATCGATGCGGGCGGCGCGAACCTGGGGTCGGTGTCGTATGCCCTGGAGCGCCTGGGTGCGCAGGTGCGCATCGCGCGCGATGCCGATGCCCTGCGTGGCGCGGCGCGCGTGATCCTGCCCGGCGTGGGCGCGGCCGGACCGGCGATGCGCTTGCTGGCGCAGCGCGGGTTCGTGCCTGCATTGAACGCGATCGACGTGCCCTTGTTCGGCATCTGCCTCGGCATGCAGTTGTTGTTCGAGGCGTCCGATGAAAGCGGCGAGGCATGCCTGGGCCTGTTGCCCGGGCGCGTGCGCGCATTGCGTGGCGCGCCCGGCGTGCGCGTGCCGCACATGGGCTGGAATCGCGTGGACGCCCGCAGCGCCGATCCGTTGCTGGACGAGGCCGTGCCCGGCGCACAGGCCTACTTCGTGCATGGCTTCGCCGCGCCCGTGACGGAGGATTGCATCGCCACGGCCACGCATGGCGACACGTTCGCCGCGATGGTGCGGCGCGGGCACGTCTGCGGCGCGCAGTTCCATCCGGAGCGGTCCGCGACGTTCGGTGCGCAGGTGCTCCGCAATTTTCTTTCCCTCCGCGCGGGCTCTGCCATCGCCAAGGAGGTCGCATGAGTTTCACCTGCTATCCCGCGATCGACGTGCGTGGCGGGCGCGTCGTCCGCCTGCGCCAGGGCGACTACGCACGGGAAACCCGCTACGACGAGGATCCCTTCGCGCGCGCGATGGCCTTCGCCGATGCGGGCGCGCGCTGGTTGCACCTGGTCGACCTGGATGCCGCACGCATCGGCGGGTACACGTTGCTGCCGCTGCTCGCGCGCATCGTCGCCGACGGCCGCCTGCAGGTGCAGACCGGGGGCGGCGTGCGCACGCGGCAGGACGTGGCCCGCATGCGCGACGCCGGTGCGGCGCGCGTCGTGGTGGGATCGCTGGCGGTGGAGGAGCCGGCATGCGTGGGCGAATGGCTGGCGGAATTCGGCGCCGACGCGATCACGATTGCATTGGACGTGCGCCTCGACGACCAGGGGCGTTGGCGGCCGGCCGTGCGCGGCTGGACGGCCGACGCGGCGCAGGGCCTCGACGCGTGCGTCGACGATTTCATCGCGCGCGGCCTGCGCCATCTGCTGTGCACGGACATCGCCCGCGACGGCATGCTGTCCGGGCCCAACACGGCGCTCTATGCCGAATTGCGCGCGCGCGCCCCCGGGGTTGCGCTGCAGGCCTCCGGCGGTGTGCGCGACCTCGCCGACCTGCGCGCTGCACGCGCCGCCGGTTGCGCGGGCGCAGTGCTCGGACGCGCGTTGCTGGAAGGTCGCCTCGACCTGGCGCAGGCCCTCGCATGCTGAGCCGTCGCATCATCCCGTGCCTGGACGTGCGCGACGGGCGCGTCGTGAAAGGCGTGCGCTTCCGCGACCATGTCGACGTGGGCGACGTGGTCACCCTGGCCCGGCGCTACCGCGATGCGGGCGCGGACGAACTGGTGTTCTACGACATCGGCGCCAGCCCGCGCGGTCGCAGTGTCTGCCCTACGTGGGTCGAACGCGTGGCGCGCGAGCTCGACATCCCTTTTTGCGTGGCGGGCGGCGTGCGTGACGTGGCCACTGCACGCGGCCTGTTGCATGCCGGCGCGGACAAGATCTCGGTGAACACGCCGGCGCTCGAACGCCCCGCGCTGATCGGCGAACTGGCGGAAGCCTTCGGAACGCAATGCGTCGTCGTCGGAATCGACAGCACGCGCGAGGCCGACGGGCAGTGGCGCGTGCGCAGCCACGCGGGCGATCCTGCGGCGATGCGCGCCCCGGGCCGGCGCACGCTGGACTGGATCGTGGCAGCGCAGGCGCTCGGCGCGGGCGAGATCGTCCTCAACTGCATGGGCCACGACGGCACGCGCGATGGCTACGATCTGGCGCAATTGCGCGCGGCGCGGGCGGTGTGCGACGTCCCGATGATCGCGTCGGGGGGCGCGGGCAGCGATGCGCATTTCCTGGCCGCCTTCCGCGAGGCCGATGTCGATGGCGCGCTGGCGGCGAGCGTGTTCCATTCCGGCGCGATCGACATCGCCGTCCTCAAGCGCAGCCTGGAGGCGCAAGGCATCCCGGTGCGCGTCGCATGAGCACGATCGACTTCGACCGCCTGTCCGCGGACAAGCAGGGCGGCCTGGTCCCCGCGATCGTGCAGGACGCCGATACCCTGCGCGTGCTGATGCTCGGCTACATGGACCGCACCGCGCTGGCCACGACGCAGGCGACGGGGCAGGTCACCTTCTTCAGCCGCAGCCGCGGGACGCAATGGACGAAAGGCGAGACGTCCGGCCACACGCTGGCGCTGGTGTCGATCCAGGCCGATTGCGACAGCGACACGCTGCTGGTGCTCGCACGACCGCAGGGGCCCACCTGCCATCTCGGGCGCGCCAGTTGTTTCCCGTCGGCGCCTGCGGACACGATCGCGGCGCTCGATGCGCGCGTCGCCGCCCGCGAACGCGAACGCCCGGCGGACAGCTACACCACGCGCCTGTTCGAGGGCGGCGTGCGCGGCATCGCGCAGAAGGTGGGCGAGGAGGGCGTGGAGACGGCGCTCGCGGGCGTGGTCCAGGACGATGCGGCGTTGCTGGGCGAATCCGCGGACCTGGTCTTCCACTTGCTGGTGCTGCTGCGGGCGCGCGGACTGGGCTGGGCCGACGTCGCGCGAACGCTGGCGATGCGCGCGCGCTAGCGGCGGGGCTTCATAATCCGCGCATGACCCGATTCCGATTGCATGTTGCGTGCTTCGCCGTCCTTGCCATCCCCGGTTTCGCCGGCGCCGCCGAGCGCTGTACGGGCCGGGTCCAGGACGCCACCACCCACGCCGGCATCGCCGGCGTGCACGTCTCCGACGGGACGCAGGTCGTCGCGACCGACGCGTCCGGACGTTACGCGATGGCCCGCACGCCCGGCCGCGAGGTCTTCGTCATCAAGCCCGCGGAGTACGCGGTACCGATGCGCGCGAACGGGATGCCGGACTTCTGGCGCAGCGGCTGCGGCGACTTCGCGTTGCATCGCAAGGCGCCCGGCGGCGACACGCTGCACGCGGTGCTGTTCGGCGACCCGCAGCCGAAGACGATGACCGACGTCGACTATTACGCCCGCGACATCGTGGCGTCCGCCAGGCCGCGCGCGCAGGGCGCGACCTTCGGCCTCACGCTCGGCGACATCGTCGACAACAACACCGCGCTGTATCCAGCCGTGCAGGCCGCCACCGCGCAGCTCGGCGTGCCGTGGCTGCATGCGCCGGGCAACCACGACATCGATGCGAAGCCCGCGGACGACGTGCGCTCGCTGCAGGCGTTCCACCAGGCGTTCGGGCCGGATACGTTCGCGTGGGAAGAGGCGCAGGCGAATGTCGTGGTGCTCGACGATGTGATCGCATTGCCGGGGCAGTCGCCTGCGTACGTCGGCGGGCTGCGGGAGGAGCAGTTCGCGTTCCTGCAGGCGTGGCTCGCGACGGCGTCGCGCGATCGCTTGCTGATCGTCGCGGCGCACATCCCGTTCTTCCAGACCGACGATGCGCATGGCGCCGAAACCTTCCGGGCCGCGGACCGCGAACGCCTGTTCGGGCTGCTGCAGCCGTTCCCGCACGTGCTGCTGCTCAGCGCGCACACGCACGAGCAGCGCCAGTTCGTGCACACGGCCGCCGACGGCTGGCATGGCACGCAGCCGCTGCACGAATACAACGTGGGCGCGGCGTGCGGGGCGTACTGGTCTGGGGTGAAGGATGCGGCGGGGATTCCCGACGCGACGATGAGCGACGGCACGCCGAACGGCTTCGCGACGCTCGAGGTGAAACGCGGCGGTGACTACGCGCTGGCGTGGCATCCCGCGCGCGATCCGGCCGACAGCGCGATGGCGCTGCATGCGCCGAAGGTGCTGCGTCGCGGCGCGTATCCCGCGTGGGGCGTGTACGCGAACGTGTTCATGGGACAAAGCGACACGCGCGTGGAATTCCGTGTGGATGGTGGCGCGTGGAAGCCGATGGTGCGCGTGGCGCAGCCGGATCCGCGGCTCGTCGAAGAGAACGTGCGGGACGACCAGGCGACGTCGCTGCGCGGGTTCGACCGCTCGCCGGAGGCGACGCCGTCGACGCACCTGTGGCGCGGCGCGCTGCCGACGAAGCTGGACGCCGGCGAACATCGCGTGGAAGTGCGCGCGTTCGATCCGTGGCGGGGCGAGGTGACGGCGACGACGTCCTACCGCCTGGACGACGTCGCGAACTAGGGCGTGATGTCCGCGAAGGAGTCCACGCGCTGGTGCCCATTCGTCGCGTCGCCGGTGCGCGGCGTGTCGTAATCCTCGCGG
This sequence comes from Lysobacter helvus, assembly GCF_018406645.1. Classification (NCBI taxonomy): domain Bacteria; kingdom Pseudomonadati; phylum Pseudomonadota; class Gammaproteobacteria; order Lysobacterales; family Lysobacteraceae; genus Lysobacter; species Lysobacter helvus. The sequence goes on along the minus strand of NZ_AP024546.1, from coordinate 95,630 downwards.
CGATCGACCAGCACCGTGCGCAGGCCCGCGTCGCGAGCGGCGTCGAGTTCTTCGACCACGTCCGACAGGAACACGATGTCGCCGGGCGCGCGCTGCACCTCCGCCGCGATCCGCCGGTAACTCTCCGCATCGCGCTTGTGCCCGACGGCCGTGTCGAACCAGCCTTCAAACACCCCGGTCATGTCGCCCGCATCGGTATGCCCGAACAACAGCTTCTGCGCCGGCACCGACCCGGACGAATACACCGCGAGCGGAAACCCCGCTGCATGCCAGGCGCGCAACTGCTTCGCCGCATCCGGATACACCGGCGCGGTGAAGTCCGCATTCTCGTAACCCGCTTCCCACACCAGGCCTTGCAGCGCCTTGAGCGCGGTGTGCTTGCGGTCCTGGTCGATCCAGCCCTGCAGCATCTCCACGATCATGTCGTCGCTGCACACGCCGCCGTTCTCGGTGGCCACCTGGTCGAGCCAGCGGCGCACGTGGGGATCGCGGCCGTGTTGTCGCACGAAGCCCGGCAACGCGCGCCGCGCATACGGGAACAGCACGTCGCGCACGAAGGAAATGCTGCTGGTCGTGCCTTCGATGTCCGTCAGGATCAGCGGCTTCATGGCCTGGCTCATTCGCGCGCTTGCCCGGTTTCGTAGCGCGGGAACTTCTGCGCGATGTCCTTGCCGGTGAAATGCCCGACCCAGCCATCCGGCTCGGTGAAGAAGCGGATCGCCACGAAGCTCGGCTCCGGCCCCATGTCGAACCAGTGCGTCATGCCATCCGGCACCGCGACGAGGTCGCCGGATTCGCACAGCAGTTCGTAGACGCGCCCTTCGACGTGCAGCGTGAACAGGCCCGAGCCCGCCACGAAGAACCGCACTTCGTCTTCCTTGTGGAAGTGTTCCTCGAGGAACTTGGTGCGCATTTCCTCGCGCTTCGGGTTGTCCGGCGCGATGCTCACCACGTCGACGGTCTTGAAGCCGCGCTCGGCGACGAGGCGATCGATGTCGGCCTTGTACGCGGCGAAGATCTTCTCGTGCGGGTCGCCCGGCGCGATTGGCTGCGCGGCTTCCCATTGTTCGAAGCCCACGTGGATCGGCGCGAGTTCGCGCGCGATGTCGGCGTGCGTGCGCGCGACGACGACGGGCTGGTCGGGGTGGTCTTCCTCGAAGATGCGCAGGCGGCTCATCGTTGCAGCTTCCTCAGTTCCAGTTCGCAGCCCAGCAGGAATTCGAAGGCTTCCAGGTGGCGGCGCGCTTCGGGCATGTCGCGGCCCCAGGCGTACATGCCGTGGCCGTCGATCAGGTATCCCCACATCGGCTGGCGGTCGAGCAGGGCATCGACCTGCGCGGCCAGCGTGTGCATGTCCTGCGAGTTGGGCAGCACGGGCACGAGCACTTCGGTCTCGTGCGTTTCGTTGCCGCGGAAGGCCTTGAGCAATTCGTAGCCGTCCAGCTTGACCACGCCCTTGCCCGAATACAGGCGCGAAGCGATGGTCTGGTTCTGCGAATGCGTGTGCAGCACGCAGCCGATGTCGGGATAGCGCGCGTAGAGCTGCGTGTGCAGCAAGGTTTCCGCGGACGGGCGGTGGTCGCTGCCGACGGCCTTTCCGTCCCAGTCCACGACCATGATGTCGTTCTCGGTCAGCTTGCCCTTGTCGCGGCCGGACACGGTGATCGCCGCGTGGCGTTCGTCGAGGCGGCGCGAGAAGTTGCTGCTGGTGGCCGGCGTCCAGCCCGCGGCGGCGAGTTCGCGCACGTTGGTGATGATCTCGCCGGCCGCGTGGCGGAGGGCGTTCACGTCGTAGGGGGAAGCGCTCATGCGGCGCAGTTTACCCGGAGCGTGTTCAGGGCCTGCAAACGCGGGCCCAAAAGGAAACGGCGCGGAGGTCCGCGCCGTTTCGTGTCATCGACCGCGTGTCCGTTACGGACCCGGATCCGGACCCTCGTGCACCAGCGGGTCGGGGCCGAGCGGCGACGGGGCCGGATGCAGCAGCTGCTCGTTGCCCGGCGCCAGGTGGCTGCGCTGGCGCGCATAGCCGAAGTACACAACCAGGCCGATCGCTGCCCAGATCAGGAAGTACTTGATCGTCGGGTTCCAGCCCAGGCTGAAGAACAGCAGCACGCAGCCGCCCATGGCGAGCGGGCCGACGATCCAGATCAGCGGGGTGCGGAACGGGCGGTGGCGTTCCGGCTCCGTGCGACGCAGCACCATCACGCCGGCGGCGACCATGAAGAACGCGAACAGCGTGCCGGAGTTGGAGATGTCGGCGAGCATGCCCACCGGGAACATCGCCGCGAACAGCGACACCGCCACGCCGGTGATCCACGTCACCACGTGCGGCGTGTGGAAGCGCGGATGCACGCGCGAGAGCACTTCCGGCAGCAGGCCGTCGCGCGCCATCGTGAACAGGATGCGGGTCTGGCCGAAGATCATCATCAGCACGACCGACGGCAGCGCGATGATGGCCGCGATGGCGACCGCGTTGCCGATGTGCGGCCAGCCGATCGTGCGTAGCACGAACGCCAGCGGTTCCTTGCTCTGCGACAGCGGGCCGCCGGGCTGCGCGCCCATCGAGCCGACCGCGGTGTAGGCCACCAGCAGGTAGAACACGGTGCAGATCGCGAGCGAGCCGATGAGGCCGATCGGGATGTTGCGGTTCGGGTTCTTGGTTTCCTCGGCGGCGGTGGACACCGCGTCGAAGCCGACGTACGCGAAGAAGATCGACGCCGCGGCGCCCAGGACGCCCACGCCCGACAGCGGCGTGCCCCAGCCGTTCGGCAGCATCGGCACGAAGTTGGCGTGCTTGACGGCCGGGAAGGCGAGGATGACGAACGCGGTCAGCGCCACGATCTTCACGATCACGAGCATCGCGGTGAACTTCGCCGACTTGGACGTGCCCAGCACGAGCAGCCAGGTGATCAGCAGCGAGAGCAGGAAGGCGATGAGGTTGAACGAGCCGCGCGCGGTGGTGCCGTCGGCGAGCGTGATCGTGTCACCCGGGCCTGCGGTGAGCGCGATGGGCAATGCGTGCCCGATGCTCGCCAGGAAGCCGTTGGCGTACCCCGACCAGCCCACGGCGACCGCGCCCGCGGCGACCGCGTACTCCAGGATCAGCGCCCAGCCGACCATCCACGCGATGAGTTCGCCAAGGACGGCGTAGGAATAGGTGTAGGCGGAGCCCGAGACCGGCACCATCGCCGCGATCTCGGAGTAGATCAGGGCCGTCAGCGCGCAGACGAAGCCGGCGATGAGGAACGAATACATCATGCCGGGGCCGGCCTTGTTGGCGGCCACCGCGGTGAGGACGAAGATGCCGGTGCCGATGACCGCGCCGATGCCGAGCATCGTCAGGTCGAAGGCGTTGAGCTGTCGCGACAACGATCGCTTGGCGGCGGTCGCCAGGATCAGGTCTAGCGGTTTCCTGCGTTCGAAAAACATTGCAATCTCCCCGGAGGCGATGCGGTTGGGCCCAGCCGGTGGAGTGGGGCCACCCGCGAACCGGCTGACCTTACATTGGCGCGAGTCGGGCGCACAAGTTCCGCATGTCCGGCAAGCCGGATAATGCCCGTCCCCCTGTGAGGAACGTCCCAATGAATGGCCCAGGATCCGCCGCGACGGACTCGCGCGACGCGCACGACGCCCTCCTTTCCGACTACCGGTCGCGCTGGCCGGCCGAGGCCGCGACGGTGGATCGGTTCTCCGCGCTGCTCTCCGACGCCGAGGATCCCTTCCGCCGCGAACGCCTGGCGGGGCACTTCACCGCGTCGGCCTGGCTGGTCGACGCCACGGGCACGCGGGTGCTGCTGACGCACCACCGCAAGCTGGATCGCTGGCTGCAGCTGGGGGGCCACGCGGACGGCGTGCGCGACTTCGCGCGCGTGGCGCTGACCGAAGCCGAAGAGGAGTCGGGGCTCGCCGACCTGTCGGTCGAACCGGACATCTTCGACCTCGATGCGCACGACATCCCCGAACACAAGGGCGTGCCGGCGCACGTGCATTACGACGTGCGCTTCGTCGTGCGCGCGGGGGGAAGCGAAGCCTTCGTCGTCAGCGACGAATCGCATGCGCTCGCGTGGCGCGAGATCGATGCGCTGGTGGACGACGCCGACGCCGATCCGTCGTTGCGACGGATGGCGTCGAAGTGGTTGGACGCCCGCCTGCGCGGGCGTGACGAACGTTAGTCGGCGCGGCCGCCGAACTCGCCGGTGGTGGTGTTGACCCACACCTTCTCGCCGTTGCCGATGTACTCCGGGACCATGATCTCCAGGCCCGTCGACAGCTTCGCCGGCTTCGGGCGCTTGGTCGCGGTGCCGCCCTTGAGTTCGGGCGGGGTTTCGATGACTTCCATCGCCACGCTCTGCGGCAGCTGGATGGCCACCGGTGCGTCGTCGATCAGCTGCACGTAAATGCCCGTGAGGTCGTCGACGATGTAGCCGGCGGCATCGCCGATCGCATCGGCGTCGAGCGTGTAGGGCGTGTAGTCCTCGTCGTCGAGGAACACGAACGCATCGCCGTCCTTGTACGAATACGTGGCCTGGCGGCGGCTCATGTCGACTTCGCGCAGGTCGTCGTCGCCGTCGAAGCTGGCATCGAGCTTGATCGCGCCCGGGATGCTGTACATGGTGAAGCGATAGCGCACGTTGCCGCCGCGGCCCTGCGGGGAGCTGCGTTCGATGTCGCGCACCTGGTAGGTGCCGCCGTTGTGTTCGACGACGTTGCCTTTCTTGATGTCGTAAGCCTTCATGGGATCACTTCGGTGCGAGGCGCGTGGCGCCGTCGAGTCGGATGGTTTCGCCGTTCAAGTACGTGTTGCCGAGGATGTACGCGACCAGGTCCGCGAATTCCTCCGGCTTGCCCAGGCGCGACGGGAACGGGATGGAGGCGGCCAGCGACTGCTGCACCGCTTCGGGCATGCCGTCGACCATCGGCGTCCAGAAGATGCCGGGGGCGATCGTCATGACGCGGATGCCGAAGCGCGCGAGTTCGCGCGCCATGGGCAGCGTCATGGCGACCACGCCGCCCTTCGACGCGGAGTAAGCGGCCTGGCCGATCTGGCCTTCGTAGGCGGCGACCGAGGCGGTGTTGATGATCACGCCGCGCTCGCCGTCGGTGCCGGCTTCGTTGGACTGCATGAGCTGCGCGGCCGCCTTGGCGACGTTGAAGCTGCCGATGAGGTTGACCATCACGGTGGTCTGGAACTGCGACAGCGGCATCGGGCCTTCCTTGCCGAGCACGCGGCCCGCGCCGAGGATGCCGGCGCAGTTGATCGCGACGTTGAGCCCGCCGAGGAAGTCCTTCGCGGCGGCGACGTTGGCGACCACGCCGGCTTCGTCGCTCACGTCGGTCTTGAAGAAGCGGGCCTTGCCTTCGCCCAGCTGCGCGACGGCGGCCGCGCCTTTCTCGTCGTTGACGTCGAACAACGCGACCTTCGCGCCCTGGGCGACGAGGTGCTGGGCGACGGCGAAGCCGAGGCCGGAAACGCCACCGGTGACGATGGCGCGGGTTGCGGAAAGCTGCATGGGAGGATCCCGGGGGCGGAAAGGCCGCGATTTTAGCCCGTCACGGGGCCGGGGCGGTTCCCGGGGAGCGTGCCACCACGCCATCCTTCATCACGAACACCGGGTGCTTGAGCGCCGTGATGTCCTGCGTGGGGTCGCCGGTGAAGGCGGCCAGGTCCGCGCGCAGGCCGGGGGCGATGGTGCCGAAGCGGCCGTCCTGCTTCAGCACCCTGGCGGCCACGCGCGTGCAGGCGGCCAGCGCTTCGACGGGCGTCATGCCCACGCGCACCAGCCATTCGGGTTCGCGCGCGTTGTCGCCGTGGGGGAACACGCCCACGTCGCTGCCGCAGGCGATCGTGGTGCCGGCCTTGCGCGCGCGGGCGAAGGCGGCCGCGACATCGCGCATCGATTCCGTCGGCGGCGAGGTGCCGGGCACGTAGTGTTCGAAGTACACGCCGTAGGCCTCGGCCGCGGTGAGCGTGGGCAACCAGGCGATGCCGCGTTCGCGCATGCGGCGGAACGTGGCATCCGAGCCCTGGTAGCCGTGTTCGATCGTGTCCACGCCCGCATCGATCGCCATGCGCATGCCGGCATCGCTCATCGCATGCGCGGCGACGGGGCGGCCGGACAGGTGCGCGGCGTCCACCATCGCCTTGAGTTCGGCGGCGGTGAACGTGGGTTGCGTGCTGCCGTCCGCGCCGATGCGGTAGTCGGTGTACAGCTTGATCCAGTCCGCGCCGTGGCCGGCCTGTTCGCGCACCGCGCGGATGCCGGCGTCGACGCCGCTGACTTCCTGCGCGCCGCTGGGCAGGTCCAGGTCGGAACGGAAACCGCGCGGGCCGGGGCCGTAACTCGCGGTGGCGACGATCGCCTTCGTCGCGACGAACAGGCGCGGGCCATCGATGAGGCCCGTTTCGATCGCGTGCTTGATCGCGACGTCGTCGAAGTTCGCGCCTTCGGTGCCGAGGTCGCGCAGCGTGGTGAAGCCGGCCTGCAATGTGTCGTGCGCATGGCGCGCGGCGCGCAACGTGCGTTCGGCTTCGGGTTCCTTGAGGACCTGGTCGTTCCACGAGGTTTCGTTGTACGGATGCAGGAACAGGTGCGAATGCAGGTCGATCAGGCCGGGCACGAGCGTGGTGCCGGGCAGGGCGATGCGTTGGGCGTCGGCGGGCATCGCCGCGGTGTCGGGGCCGACGCTGACGATCGCGCCGTCCCGCACCACGACCACCCAGCCCGCATGCGCCGCGCCTTCGCCGGTCCACACGCGATCGGGTTGCAGCACGTACGCCGGCTTCGGCGCCTCCGCCGCATTCGCGGCAAAGGCCAGCAACGCAAGGCAGGCACCGAGCAGGCGACGCATCGTCAGAGCTCCAGCAGGTAGAACGTGTTGCAACCGCCGTGGCCCGTCGCGCCCATCGGCGCGTCGATGCGGCGGAAGCCGGTGCGTTCGTACAGGCGCATCGCCGCGTCCATGCCGGTGAGCGTTTCGAGGTAGCAGCGCTTGAAGCCGAACTCGCGCGCGGCGGCGAGCGCGCGTTCCATCACCATTGCGCCGGCGCCCAAGCCGCGCATCGACGACAGAAAATACATCTTGCGCAACTCGCACACGTCCGCCTCCGCGCCTTCGAGCGGCGCGACGCCCCCGCCGCCTTCGACGACCCCGTTGCGTTCGACCACCCAGTACGCGCAACGCGGCGCCGCGTAGGCGCGCGTCATGTAATCGACTTCCGGATCGTTGATCGCGAAGCCATCGCCGCACGCGCCGAACTCCGGCATCACGGTGCGGATGATCTGTGCCATGCGCGCGTCGTCGCGCGCCTCGATGGGGCGGATGGACACGATGGGCGTGGCGTGCGGGGCGGCTTCAGGCATGTGCGGTGGACTCGTGTTCGCGTTGGATGCGCAGGGCGAGTTCTTCCGGGGCCAGGCCCGGTGCGAACAGGAAGCCCTGGCCGATGTGGACGCCCAGCCGGATGAGGAACTGGCGCTGCGCTTCGTTCTCGATGCCTTCGGCGACGAGGCCCAGGCCGAGGCTCTGCGCGATGCCGGCCACGGCCTGGCAGATCGCGACGTCCGAGCCGTTGTGCGGCACGCCCTGCAGGAACAACTGGCTCAGCTTCAAGCCGTGGATCGGCAGGCGGCGCAAATAGTTGAGCGCGCTGTAGCCTTCGCCGAAGTCGTCGATGCTCAGCACCACGCCGAGCATGCGCAACGCGGCGAACGTGGACAGCGTGTCGGGCGCGTCCTCGATCAGCACGCGTTCGGTGAATTCCAGTTCCAGCGCATCGCCCGGCAGGCCGGCGCTCGCGAGCGCTTCGGCCACGGTTTCCGACAAATCTTCGGCCAGGAACTGGCGATACGAGACGTTGACCGCGATGCGCACGATCGGCAGGCCGTCGTCACGCCAGCGCCGCATCTGCTGGCACGCTTCGCGCAGCACCCAGCCGCCGATGCGCACGATGTCGCCGGTGTTTTCCGCGTGCCCGATGAAATGGTCCGGGCGCATTTCGCCCAGCGTGTCGTTGCGCCAGCGGATCAGCGCTTCGGCGCCGACGGTGCGGCCCGACACCAGGTCCACCTGCGGCTGGTAGACCAGCTTGAACTCGCGGTTGTCCACCGCGCGGCGCAGGTGCGTTTCCATCTGCAGGCGGTGCTGCTGCTGTTCGGCGAGCGCCTGGCTGAAATCCTGCCAGCCGTTGCGCGCGCGGCGCTTGCTGTCGTACATCGCCACGTCAGCGTTCTGGATCAGCGCCTGCGGGCGATCGCCGTGTTCGGGCGCGCGCGCGATGCCGATGCTCGCGGTGATGCTGAATTCCTCGCCGGCCATGCGGAAGCTTTCGCCGAACGCGCCGAGGATCGCGGCGGCCAGGCGTTGCGGGCGCCCGATGTCGTCGCCGGTGGCGCAGACCACGAGGAATTCGTCGCCGCCGAAGCGCGCGATCAGCCCTTCGGTGGACACGGCCTGCTGGATGCGGCGCGCGGCGTTGGCGATCACCTGGTCGCCGGCCGCGTGGCCCAGCACGTCGTTGACCACCTTGAAGCGGTCGAGGTCGATGTACAGCACCGCCACGCCGGACTGCGCGGGATCGGACAGGCGCGCTTCCAGTTCTTCCAGCACCGCGTCGCGGTTGAGCAGCATCGTCAGCGGATCGGTGCGCGCCTGCACGCGCAGCGTTTCTTCCGCCTGCCGGTGTTCGGTGATGTCCTGCAGCGTGCCGCTGACGCGCGTGCCGGTGGGATCGTGGCGCTCGCTCTCGCCGATGATGCGCACCCACAACGTGTGGCCGTCGGCGCGGATGCCCTGCAGGTCGAGCTCGAAGCTTTCGCCGTGCTCCACCGCGCGCGCCAGCGCTTCCTGGAAGCGCTTGCGTTCGGGATCGCGCAGGCGCGATTGCAGCTGCACCATGTTGCCGGTGGCGCGATCCAGGCCGAGCACGCGCTGCGCTTCGTTGGTGAGGTAGACGTGGTCGCTGACGGCATCCCATTCCCAGCCGCCGATGTGCGCCAGGTCCTGCACGCGGTCGAACAGCGTGACGTCGCGCTTGAAGCCGGTGACATCGGAGAACAGCGAGAGCACCTGGTGCGGGCGATCGGCGCCCGGCGCGAACTGCGGCACGGAGGTGATCGACAGCCACGCCAACCGGCGCGTTTCGAGATTGAGGAAGCCGCACACGCGACTCGGCGAGAGCTGGCCGGTGCGCAATGCGCGGAACGACGGCAGTTCCTGGTCCGCCAACGGCACGCCGTGTTCGTCGAACACGCGCCAGCGCTCGGGGCGCATTTCGCCGTCGATGCTCGCGCCGGCCGGGATCTTCAGGATCCGCATCGCGGCGGGGTTGGCGTAAGTGACGTGGCCTTCGGCGTTGCGCACCAGAATGCCCTTGTCGATCACTTCCATCAGTTCGCGGTAACGCAGTTCCGCTTCATGGCGGCCGCTGAGGTCGCGGGCGACCGCGACGATGCGCTGCTGGCCTTCGTCGACGTAACCCGCCGAGTGCACTTCCACCGGGAAGCGGGTGCCGTCGGCGCGCATGTTGGTGACTTCCACCACGTACGTGCCGCCGCGGCTCAGCGTTTCGAGCACGGGCGCGAGGTGGTCGCGCGGGAGATCGGGGTTCAGCGTCTCGATCGGCTGGCCGATGATGTCTTCGCGCGGGCGCTTGTACGCGGCGATGCCGGCCTTGTTGAGGTCGAGCACGGTGCCGTCGTAGCCGATGATGCTGACCGGATCGGGGACGGCGTCGAACAGGGCGCGGAAGCGGTCGCGCTCGGCCTCCAGCGCGGCCTGCGCTTCGGCGAGCTGGCGGCGGAGGTGGGCGTCGCTCACGCCGCGGCCGAAGCCTGCGTGACCTTGCTGCCGGTCGCGCGGCCGAGAAGTGCGGCGAGCCAGCGGCCCGTGTCGACGAGCTTGTCGAGGTCCACGCCCGTGCGCAGGCCCATGCCGTGCAGCATGTACACGACGTCTTCGGTGGCGACGTTGCCGCTGGCGCCCTTTGCGTAGGGACACCCGCCGGTGCCGGAGACCGACGCATCGGCGACGCGCACGCCTTCTTCCAGGCACGCGAGCAGGTTGGGCAGCGCCTGGCCGTAGGTGTCGTGGAAATGCACGGCGAGCGCGGCCATCGGCACTTCGCTCGCGACGGCGCGCAACATCGCGCGCGCCTTCGCCGGCGTGCCGACGCCGATGGTGTCGCCCAGCGAGATCTCGTAGCAGCCCAGCGCGTGCATGCGTTGCGCCACGCGCACGACGTCCGCGACCGGCACCTCGCCCTGGTACGGGCAACCGAGCACGGTGGACACGTAGCCGCGCACTTTCACGCCGTCGGCGTTGGCGCGTTCGACGACGGGGCGGAAGCGTTCGATCGATTCGTCGATCGTGGCGTTGATGTTCTTCTTGTTGAAGGCTTCGGAGGCGGCGGTGAACACCGCGACTTCCGCCGCACCGACGGCGCGCGCGCGGTCGTAGCCTTGTTCGTTCGGCACGAGCACGGGGTAGTGCACGCCCGGCTTGCGATGGATGCCGGCGAACACCTCGGCGGCATCGGCGAGCTGCGGCACCCACCTGGGGCTGACGAAGCTGGTGGCTTCGATGCTGGACAGGCCGGTCGCGGTGAGGCGATCGATCAGTTCGATCTTCGCGGGCGTGGGGACGAGCGTCTTTTCGTTCTGCAGGCCGTCGCGCGGCCCGACTTCCACGATGCGCACGAAATCGTCGGCGGCCATGGTCAGGCTTCCAGCGTCACGAGCACCGCATCGGCATCGACGAACTCGCCCGCGGTCGCGCGCACTTCGGCGATGCGGCCGTCGCGCGGGGCCTTGAGGCTGAGCTCCATCTTCATCGCTTCGATCACCACGACCTCCTCGCCGGCCCGCACGTCGGCCCCGGGCTTCGCCTTCACGACGACGACGCGGCCGGGCATCGGCGCGGTCACGCGGTGGCCGCCCGCGGTGTCGGCGGCCGCCTCCGGACGATACACCGCGACGGGCGCCAGGCGCAGGCGGCGGGCGCCGTCGTGGACGACGGTGCGGTGCGGATCGAAGTCGACGAGGAAGCGGCGGCCATCGCCATCGAAACGCGCACTCAGGGCGCCGTCGGCCAGGCGCGCGCCGGTGACCTCCATCGTGGCGCCGTCGTGTTCGAGGCGGTAGTCGCCGCCGCTGCCGTGCGCGGCCAGCAGCACGCGTTCGCCGCGATGCAGGAAGGCGAGGTCGCGCTTGCCGGCATGGCCCAGGCGCCAGCCATCGGCGATGGCCCACGGCGAGGTGGGATCGGTGGACGCGGCGGCCGCGTCGCGCGCGGCCTGTTCCTGCGCGAGCAGTTGCGCGATCGCGGCGGCGGCCAGCGCGGTGCGGTCGAGTTCTGGTGCGGGCAGGAATTCGTCGAGGTGGCGATCCAGGTACGCGGTGTCGATCGTGCCGCCCGTGATCGCCGGGTGGCGCGCGAGGCGTTCGAGGAATTCGATGTTCGACTTCGGGCCGGCGATCTCGCATTGCGCGAGGGCTTCGCGCAGGCGGGCGAGGGCGGACGGGCGATCGGCGTCGTGCACGATGAGCTTGGCGATCATCGGGTCGTAGAAGATCGTCACGGTGTCGCCGGCGACCACGCCTGAATCGATGCGCACGTGCGCGTCCTGCGCGGGCAAGCGGAGGCGTTCGAGCTTGCCCGAGCCCGGGAGGAAACCGGCTTCCGGGTCTTCGGCGTACAGGCGCACTTCGATCGCGTGGCCGTCCTGGCGGATCGCGTCCTGCGCGAGCGGCAGGGGCTCGCCGGCGGCGACGCGCAATTGCCATTCGACGAGGTCGAGGCCCGTGACCATCTCCGTGACGGGATGTTCGACCTGCAGGCGCGTGTTGATCTCCATGAAATAGAAGCCGGTGGGCTTGCCGTCGCCGTCGGACTCGACGATGAACTCGACGGTGCCGGCGTTGACGTAGTCGATCGCGCGCGCGGCGGCCACGGCGGCGTCGCCCATCTGCTTGCGCAGCTCCGGCGTGAGCAGCGGCGACGGGGATTCCTCGAGCACCTTCTGGTAGCGGCGCTGCGCGGAGCATTCGCGTTCGTTGAGGTGGATCGCGTGGCCGTGCGTGTCGCCGAACACCTGGATCTCGATGTGGCGCGGATGGCCGATGTAGCGCTCCAGCAGCACGCGGTCGCGGCCGAAGGCGTTCTTCGCTTCGCGCTGGCACGACTCGAGGCTGGCCATGAATTCGTCGAGCGCGCGCACGATGCGCATGCCCTTGCCGCCGCCGCCGTGCGCGGCCTTGATCATCATCGGGAACCCGATGCGCGCCGCTTCGCGCGCGAGCACGTCGGGCGACTGGTCGGCGCCGGTGTAACCCGGCACGACGGGCACGCCGGCTGCGTGCATCAGGTCCTTCGCGCCCGCCTTGCTGCCCATCTTGCGCATCGACGCCGCGCGCGGGCCGATGAAGGCGAGGCCCGCGGCTTCCACCGCATCGGCGAAATCGGCGTTCTCGCTGAGGAAGCCGTAGCCGGGGTGGATCGCCTGCGCGCCGGATTGATTCGCCACTTCGAGGATCGCATCGCCGCGCAGGTAGCTGTCCTGCGGGCGCGGGCCGCCGATCGGATACGCCACGTCGGCCAGGCGCACGTGCTGCGCATCGGCGTCGGCTTCGGAGAACACGGCGACCGTGCGGATGCCCAGGCGCCGGCACGTGCGGATCACGCGGCAGGCGATCTCGCCGCGGTTGGCGATGAGGACGGTGTCGAACAGCTTGCGATCGGTCATCGGGTTTCCGTCCAGGCGGGGCGGCGCTTGTCGAGGAATGCGGCGAGGCCTTCCTGGCCTTCGGGCGAAACGCGCAACGCGGCGATCAGGCGGGCGTTGTCGGCGTCGAGGGTGTCGGCGTCGTGGTGGTGCGCGACGCGTTGCACGAGGGCTTTCGCGGTCGCGGCGGCGATCGGGCCGGCCTGCAGCAGCAGGTCGACTTGTTGCTTCACGGCGTTGTCGAGCGCGGTCTGATCGTCGACGAGCTGGTGCAGCAGGCCGATGCGATGCGCTTCGGCGGCGTCGAAGCGTTCGGCGGTGGCGAACCAGCGCCGCGCCTGGCGCGCGCCGATTGCATTGATGACGTAGGGCGAGATCACCGCGGGCAACAGGCCCAGGCGGGCTTCGGTGAGACCGAAGGTCGCGTTGCGCGTGCCGATGGCGATGTCGCAGCAGGCGACCAGGCCGACGCCGCCGCCGAAGGCCGCGCCCTGCACGCGGGCGATCGTGGGTTTCGGGAGGGTGTCGAGCGTGCGCATGAGCTGCGCGAGGCGGAGCGAGTCTTCGCGGTTTTCGTCTTCGCCCGCGGCGGCCATGCCGCGCATCCAGTTCAGGTCCGCACCCGCGGAGAAGGATGGGCCTTCGCCTTCCAGCACGACGACGCGGGTGGCGGGGTCGCGGCCGAGCGCTTCGAACGCCGCCGTCAGGGCCGCGATCAGGTCCGCATCGAAGGCGTTGTGGAGCTGGGGCCGGGCCAGGCGCACGCGGGCGAGGGGCCCTTCGTGGAGGACCTGCAGGGAATCGGCCATCGCGCCACCAGGAATAGGGAAGGCCCGAATGATAGCCGGCCGCCACGGTGCTATTCTTGAGAACGATTCGTATTTGCCCGTCCGGACCCAGGAACCCCCTCCCGTGAGGCTCACCGACCTTCCGCGCCGCATCGCCGCCGCCGTCGAGCGCGTCGAAGACCACATGCCCAACGACGCCATCGCGCGCCGCTTGCGCGAACTCGGCTTCGTCGCGGGCGAAGCGGTGGAAGTGATCGCTGCCGGTCCCGTCGGTGCGGAACCGCTGCTGGTGCAGATCGGCTTCACGCGCTTCGCGTTGCGCCGCACCGAAGCCGATCGCGTGCTCATCCGTCGCGAAGCGATCGCATGAGCGCCACGGAGACCCTGCGCGTCGCGCTGGTCGGCAATCCCAACTGCGGGAAGACGGCGCTGTTCAACCTGCTGACGGGCAGCCGGCAGAAGGTGGCCAACTACGCGGGCGTGACGGTGGAACGCAAGGAAGGGCGCTTCCTCGCGCCGTCCGGCCGCCATTACGCGCTGCTGGATCTGCCGGGCGCGTACAGCCTGCATGCGGCGAGCCTGGACGAAGCGATCACGCGCGACCTGTGCCGCGGCTTCTATCCGGGCGAAGCGGCGCCGGACGTCATCGTGTGCGTCGTCGATGCGACCAACCTGCGATTGCACCTGCGCTTCGCGCTGGAAGTGCGCGCGCTCGGCCGGCCGATGGTGCTCGCGGTCAACATGATGGATGCGGCCAGGCGTCGCGGCATCGAAGTGGATTTGGGCGCGCTGGAGCGCGAACTCGGCGTGCCGGTGGTGCCGACGATCGCCGTGCGCCGCGATGGCGCGCGCGAACTGGTCGCGAGCCTGGACCGCATGTCGCCGGCGGCGCAGGCGCCGCACGCGGCGCAACTTGCCGATCCCGAGGCGCTGCACGCAGAAACCCGTCGCCTGCTGGCGCTCGCGGTGACGATGCCGCGGCGCACGGCGGAGATCGACGACGCGCTGGATCGCTGGCTGCTGCATCCCGTGTTCGGCTTGCTCGCGCTGGGCGTGGTGATGTTCCTGATCTTCCAGGCCGTGTATGCGTGGGCCAAGCCGGTGATGGACCTCATCGATGCCGGCTCGTCGGCGTTGGGGGCATGGACCGCGGCCGCGTTGCCGCCGGGGCCGCTCAACAGCCTGCTCGTGGACGGCATCATTTCCGGTGTCGGCGGCGTGATCGTGTTCCTGCCGCAGATCCTGGTGCTGTTCGCCTTCATCCTCGCGCTGGAGGAATCGGGTTACCTGCCGCGCGCGGCGTTCCTGCTGGATCGCATGATGGCGTCGGCGGGCTTGTCGGGGCGCTCGTTCATTCCGTTGCTGTCGTCGTTCGCGTGCGCGATCCCCGGGATCATGGCGACGCGTTCGATCCAGGATCCGCGCGACCGCCTGGCGACGATCATCGTCGCGCCGCTGATGACGTGTTCGGCGCGCTTGCCGGTGTATGCGCTGCTGATCGGCGCCTTCATTCCTGCGCAGAAGGTGGGCTGGTTCAACTTGCAGGGGCTGGTGTTGTTCGCGCTGTACGCGGCGGGCATCGTCAGTGCGCTGGCGGTGGCGTGGGTGATGAAGAAGTGGCGCCGCGACAAGTCCGAACATCCCTTGCTGCTCGAACTGCCGTCGTACCGCATGCCGCATCCGCGCGACCTGGCGCTGGGCCTGTGGGAGCGCGCGATGATCTTCCTCAAGCGCGTGGGCGGGATCATCCTCGCGCTGACGATCCTGCTGTGGGTGCTGCTGTATTTCCCGAACGGCGGCGGTGACGTCACGCAGAGTTTCGCGGGGCGCATCGGGCACGCGATGACGTTCGTGTTCGCGCCGGTGGGCTTCAACTGGCAGATCTGCATCGCGCTGATCCCGGGCATGGCGGCGCGCGAAGTCGCGGTGTCGTCGCTCGCCACGGTCTATGCGCTGTCCTCGGTGGATGATGCGGCCGCGGCGCATGCGTTGTCGCCGCTGATCCAGAGCGGGTGGTCGATCGCCACCGGCCTGTCCTTGCTCGTCTGGTACATCTACGCGCCGCAGTGCCTGTCCACGCTCGCGACGATCAAGCGCGAAACCGGATCCTGGAAGCACGTGGCGATCAGCGCGGGCT
Organism: Lysobacter helvus; assembly: GCF_018406645.1. NCBI lineage: Bacteria > Pseudomonadati > Pseudomonadota > Gammaproteobacteria > Lysobacterales > Lysobacteraceae > Lysobacter > Lysobacter helvus. The sequence goes on along the minus strand of NZ_AP024546.1, from coordinate 79,987 downwards.
ATCTGTTCGCGCTGGCGTACGTCGCGTCGCTGGTCACCTACCAGGTGGCCGTGGCGATGGGAGCCGGCTGATGGCGCTGGTGCTGCAATACGTCGTGATCGCGCTGGCGTGCCTCGCCAGTGCGGCGTTCGTGCTGCAGAAACAATGGCCGCAGGGCGTGCGCCGCATGCGCATCGCGTGCGCGTTGCCGCTGCTGCGCGACACGCGCCCGGCGTGGTTGCGGAAAGTGGGGAAGTGGATCGCGCCGGCTGCGATGGCAGGCGGCGCGGGGTGCGACACGGGCTGCGACGGGTGTTCGTCGCACTAGCGGTTCAGTGCTTGCGGCGGGCCTTCGCGCCGGTCGCTTCGGTCATTTCCACCTGCACCGAAAACGTGCGCTGCTCGTCGGGCTGCAGCGCACCCACGCCGACCACCTGGCGCACGACTTCTTCGCCGCGCGCGTTGCGGATCGACAACACCATCGAATACTCGAAGATCGCGTCGCCGGGCGGCGGCGTGATCGTGCCTTCGATCTGCAACGGCTGGATGGCGGTCTTCGCGCGCGCGACGGCCGCATCGTCGTAACGCAGGTGGCCCCGGCAGGCGGGGCACACGCTGGCGCTGTCGAGGATGGTCGCCTTGCAGTGGGGGCACGTGCGCGTGGCCCCCGGCGTGCCCGGGCGGGCGCTCATGCTCAGGCGTTGTCGGTGGAGCTGCTGCGCGTCGTGCTGCTGCCGGCCTTCTCGTCCCAGCCGAACTCGACCTGGCCGCGCATGCGCGAACCGGCGGCCACGGTGAACGAAGCGGCCTTGACGTCGCCGGTGAGCACGCCGGATTCGAGCAGGTCGACGCGCTGCGCGGATTCGATGTTGCCTTCCAGTTCGCCCGCGATGGTGATCTTCTGCGCGCGCACGCCACCGGTCAGCTTGGCGCCCTTCTCGATGGTGAGGTCGCCTTCGACATTGACGTCGCCCTTGAACTGGCCCGCGATGCGGACATGGCCGGTGCCGTGGATCTTGCCTTCGATGGTCAGGTCGGCGGCGATCAGCGATTCGTTGACCTGGCGCGCGGCCGGACGCGGCGGGGCGGCGGTCGGGACGGCGGTGGGAGCGGAGGATGCGGGGGCAGTGGACGGCGGCATGGTGGTCTCGGGTTGGAAGCGCGCGGCCTCGGTGGACGCGGCGGGCGACGGGGCAGGCTTGTTGGCGGCCGGGGCGGGCTGATCTTTCCAGAGGGCCATGGGGGAATGTCCTGCTTGCTTGAGGGAAGCCGGAGGCTAGCACTCGTCACACGCCATTGACGCCGTCCCCGCGGGCAAACGCTTCAGGGTTCGGACAGGAACCGACGCGCGGTCGCCCATTCATCGGTGCGCGCGATCACATTGCGTGCGATCGCATACGCACGCGCATGCGCACTGATTACATGCGGAAGATGCCGAAGCGGCCTTTCTCGATCGGTGCATTCAACGCAGCGGCGAGGCCCAGGCCGAGCACGCGACGCGTGTCCGCGGGATCGATGATGCCGTCGTCCCACAAACGCGCGCTCGCGTAATACGGATTGCCCTGCGATTCGTACTGGTCGCGGATCGGCGACTTGAATGCATCTTCTTCGTCCGCCGACCACGTCTTGCCCGCGCCTTCGATCGCATCGCGCTTGATCGTCGACAACACCGACGCCGCCTGCTCGCCGCCCATCACGCTGATGCGCGCGTTCGGCCACATCCACAGGAAGCGCCCGCCGTACGCGCGGCCGCACATCGCATAGTTGCCTGCGCCGAAGCTGCCGCCGATCACCACGGTGAACTTCGGCACGTGCGAGCACGCCACCGCGGTCACCATCTTCGCGCCGTCCTTCGCGATGCCCGCGTTCTCGTACTTGCGGCCGACCATGAAGCCGGTGATGTTCTGCAGGAACACGAGCGGGATGTCGCGCTGGTTGCACAGCTCGATGAAGTGCGCGCCCTTAAGCGCGCTCTCGGAAAACAAAATGCCGTTGTTGGCGATGATGCCGACCGGATACCCGTGGATGTGCGCGAAGCCGCACACGAGCGTCTTGCCGTAGCGCGCCTTGAACTCCTGGAAGTCGCTGCCGTCGACGATGCGCGCGATCACCTCGCGGATGTCGAACGGGCGGCGCGTGTCCTTCGGCACGATGCCGTACAGCTCCTCGGCGGCGAACAGCGGCTCGCGCGCGGGCTGCGTGGTCACCGGCAGCGTCTTGCTGCGGTTGAGGTGCGCGACGAGGTTGCGCGCGATCTGCAGCGCATCGCGATCGTCTTCGGCGAAATGATCCGCCACGCCCGACACCGACGTATGCACGTCCGCACCGCCGAGCGATTCGGCATCGACGACTTCGCCGGTGGCGGCCTTCACCAGCGGCGGGCCGCCGAGGAAGATCGTGCCTTGCTCCTTGACGATGATCGACTCGTCGCACATCGCCGGCACGTACGCGCCGCCCGCGGTGCACGAGCCCATGACGACGGCGATCTGCGGGAGGTTCTCCGCGCTCAGCCGCGCCTGGTTGTAGAAGATGCGGCCGAAGTGTTCCTTGTCCGGGAAGACTTCGTCCTGCAACGGGAGGAACGCGCCGCCGGAATCGACGAGGTACACGCAGGGCAGGCGGTTCTCGCGCGCGATTTCCTGTGCGCGCAGATGCTTCTTCACCGTCATCGGGAAGTACGTGCCGCCTTTCACCGTGGCGTCGTTCGCGACGATCACGATTTCCTGCCCGTGCACGCGGCCGATGCCCGCGACGATGCCGGCGCCGGGCGCGGCGTCGTCGTACATGCCTTCGGCGGCGAGCGGTGCGATCTCGAGGAACGGCGAGCCCGGATCCAGCAGCGCGGTGATGCGATCGCGGACCAGCAGCTTGCCGCGTTCGGTGTGCTTGTCGCGGGCCTTCTGTCCGCCGCCTTCGGCGGCGCGCGCCAGGCGGGCGTCGAGTTCGGCGACCAGGGCGCGGTGGTAGGCGACGTTGTCCTGGAAATCCTGCGAGCGGGGATCGAGGCTGGAGGCGAGGGCGGGCATGGACGTCCGGCGCGGCGAAAGAGCGGAGAGGATAAGCGGCCCGCGGCACTGCGCCCAAAAGCCGCCACAAAAAAGAAGACCCGCCGAGGCGGGTCTTCTGGTGCTACGTGAAGCAGAAGCTAGCGCAGGGCGCTATTACTTCTTGGCTTCGGCGGCAGCGGCGTCGGCCTTGTCGGCGGTGGCCTTGGCAGCGTCGGCGGTCTTCTGCGCAGCGTCGGCGGTCGCGTTGGCGGCGTCGGCGGTCACTTCGGTGGCGGCGGCAGCGGCGGTGCTGGCGGCGTCGGCCACGGCAGCGCCCGTCTCGGCAGCGGCTTCGCCCGTCGCGGCGGCGGCGGCGTCGACGCCTTCGGCGGCGGCGGTGCCGGCAGCGTCAGCGGCGGCGGCAGCCTGGTCGCCGGCAGCGGCGGTGGCGTCGGCAGCCTGGGCGGCTTCGGCCTGGGCGGTCGGGGTGTCGTTCTTGCAGGCCGACAGAGCGAGGACGCCGGCGGCGAGGAGGACGTAGAGCTTGGTGTTCATGAATCTCTCCAAAGGAGTTGTCTGAAGGGTAAGAAACGGGTCAGGCAACGCCAGTGCGCGCGGCAGTCCGGCACGGGGCCGGCTTCATTCGTTCACTGACTACGGACTGCTAAAACAAGAAAAGCCGCCGGCGTGAACCGGCGGCCGCGCATTGTAACCACAATTCAGCGCCGTGAAGAGCGCCGACCCGTGGGTTACTTCTTCGCCGGGGTGGTGCCGTCGTTGTTGGTCTTGGCGTCGGCCGAGGCAGCAGCCTCTTCGGCGGCGTCCTGCGCCTGGCCAGCGGCGTCGGCTGCGTTCTCGGCAGCGTCGGCAGCGTCGTCGGCGTCGGTGGTGCCGGCCTTGGCGGCAGCGGCGTCGGCCGAGGTGGAAGCGGCGTCGGCAGCGGCGGCGGCCGTGTCGGCAGCAGCCTGGGCGGCGTCGGCAGCGGCGGCGTCACCGGTGGCGGCGGCGTTGTCGGCAGCCTGCTGCGCTTCGCCGGCGGCGGCGCTGGCTTCGGCGGCGGAGTCGGCAGCCTGGTCCTTGTTCGTGCAAGCGGTCAGGGCGAAGCCCAGAGCGATGGCAATCAGAGCCTTGTTGATGGACATGTTGGTCATTCCTCGTCGTTGGATTGGCAACGCGCAACTGCGCGCCAATACCAATCTCAACCGGCGGTTGTCGCGTGTCAAGGGGTTTGGCCGGAAAATTTCTCCGACCACGTTTTCAGATTTCACGCGACGTCGACAGCCACTGCGGTGGCCTCGCCGCCGCCGATGCACAGCGCGGCCACGCCACGCTTGGCGCCGCGGGCCTGCATCGCGTGCAGCAGCGTGACCAGCAAACGCGCGCCGCTCGCACCGATCGGATGGCCGAGCGCGACGGCGCCGCCGTTGACGTTGAGCTTGTCGTGCGCGATGCCGAGCTCGCGCATCGGCGCCATCGCCACGCACGCGAACGCTTCGTTGACTTCGAACAGATCGACGTCGCCGATGTTCCATCCGGCCTTCTTCAACACGTTGGTGATCGCGGTGACTGGCGCGGTGGTGAACCACTCCGGCGCCTGCGAATGCGTGGCGTGCGCGACGATCTTCGCCAGCGGCTTGAGCCCGCGCTTGCGCGCTTCCTCGGCCGACATCAGCACCGTGGCGGCCGCGCCGTCGTTGATGCTCGACGAACTCGCCGCGGTGATCGTGCCGTCCTTCTTGAACGCAGGCTTGAGCGACGGGATCTTCGCGATGTCGCACTTGCCGGGCTGCTCGTCGGTGTCGATCACCACGTCGCCCTTGCGACCGGCGACGGTGACCGGAACGATTTCAGCCTTGAACGCGCCCGACTGCACGGAACCCTGCGCACGGCGAACGCTTTCCGCCGCGTACGCATCCTGCTCTTCGCGCGTGAACGAATACTTGGCGACGCACTGTTCGCCGAACACGCCCATCGCCTGCTTGTCGTAGGGATTGACCAGGCCGTCCCACGCCATGTGGTCGAGCATTTCGATGCTGCCGAACTTCGTGCCGACGCGCGAGTTGGGCAACAGGTGCGGCGCGTTGGTCATCGACTCCATGCCGCCGGCGACGACGACGTTCGCCGAGCCCGCCTTGATCAGGTCGTGGCCGAGCATCACGGCCTTCATGCCGGAGCCGCACACCTTGTTGATGGTGGTGCATCCCGCGCTGGCGGGAATGCCTGCGCCGAGCGAGGCCTGGCGCGCCGGCGCCTGGCCGAGGCCGGCCGGCAACACGCAGCCCATGAGGACTTCGTCGACCTGGTCGGCCGCGATGCCCGCGTGCTCGAGCGCGCCCGTGATCGCCGCCGTACCGAGGGCGGTGGCGGGGACGCCGGTGAACTGGCCCAGCAGGGCCCCGATGGCGGTGCGCTTGGCACCGACGATGACGATGTCGGACATGGTGACTCCAGGAGACGGGCCGGCGGTTCGCCGGGACGGTCCGATTCTAGAGCCGCATGCTGCAGTGCGGCAAACGGGTGGGGTGCGGCCTTCAGGAACGTGTCGTTCCGCGAAACGTGAGGCCCCGGATCGGCCTCAATCCCGCCCGTCGAAGAGCTCCCGCCCGATCAGCATCCGCCGGATCTCGTTGGTCCCGGCGCCGATCGCGTAGAGCTTGGCGTCGCGCAGGATCCGGCCGGTCGGGTATTCGTTGATGTAGCCGTTGCCGCCGAGCGCCTGGATGGCTTCCAGGGCCACGTCGACCGCGGCTTCCGTCGCATGCAGCAGGCACGAGGCCGCATCCACGCGCGACTTGCGCCCGGCGTCGTAATCGCGGGCCACCTGGTAGGCGAACGCGCGCGAGGACTGCAGCGACGTGTACATGTCGGCGATCTTGGCCTGCATGATCCCGAAGGTCCCGATCGGCGCGTCGAACTGCTTGCGTTCGCGCACGTAGGGCAGGGCGACGTCCATCGCCGCCTGCATCAGGCCGATCGGCCCGCCGGACAACACGAGGCGTTCGGTGTTCAGGCCCGACATCAGCACCTTGACGCCCTTGTGCACTTCGCCGAGCACGTTGGCGGCGGGGATCTCGCAATCGCGGAACACCAGCTCGCACGTGTTCGACCCGCGCATGCCGAACTTGTCGAGCTTCTGCGCGGTGGTGAAGCCCGGCATGCCCTTCTCGACGAGGAAGGCGGTCATGCAACTGCTGCCCGATTCCTTGCCGGCGGTGCGCATGTACACGATCAGCACGTCGGCCTCGGGGCCGTTGGTGATCCACATCTTGTTGCCGTTGGCGACCCACGTATCGCCGCGCAGTTCCGCGCGGCACTGCATGGAACCGACGACGTCCGAACCCGCACCGGGTTCGCTCATCGCCAGCGCGCCCTTCCATTCGCCCGAGCACAGCTTCGGCAGGTACTTCGCGCGCTGCGCATCGGTGCCGTTGGCGTAGAGGTTGTTGACGCACAGGTTGGAATGCGCGCCGTACGACAGGCCGACCGAACCCGACGCGCGCGAGATCTCTTCCATCGCGACGAGGTGCGCGAGGTAGCCCATGTCGGTGCCACCGAACTGTTCCGGCACCGTCAGCCCGAGCAGGCCCATCTCGCCGAGCTTCGGCCACAGGTCGGCGGGGAAGAGGTTGTCGTGGTCGATCTGCGCCGCGCGGGGCGCGATTTCCGCATCGCAGAAACGGCGGACCGTCTCGCGCAGTGCATCGATGTCTTCACCCAGCGGAAAAGCGCGCATTGCAGACTCCGGACGAAACTTTCAGGTGACGGAAACGCAGGACGGGGCCGAAGCCCCGTCCCTGGGTGGTGCATCAGTGACCGCGGATGCGGCCTTGGAAACGCGGCTGTGCGCGGCCCAGCGGGAGCTTCAGCTTGCCGATCGCGCTGATGCGCTCTTCGGCGAGGCGGTCGGCGGCCTTGTAGGTCGGGATCGCGTCGCGCTCGCTGATTTCATAGATGCGCGCGAGGTTGTGGTAGATCGTGCGCATCATGCGCATCGCGCGTTCGCGGTTGTAGCCGTCGATCTCGAGCGACACGTTCATCACGCCGCCCGCGTTGACCGCATAGTCCGGCGCGTAGAGGATGCCGCGCTTCTCGACTTCGTCGCCGATCTGCGTGTTGGCCAGCTGGTTGTTCGCCGCGCCGCAGATGACCTTCGCCTTGAGGCGGGGCAGGGTCTGTTCGTTGACGGTGGCGCCCAGCGCGCACGGCGAGTACACGTCGGCCGGCACGTCGTAGATCTCGTCCAGGCCCACGGCTTCGGCGCCGTATTCGTTGACGGCCTTGTCGACCAGTTGCTTGTTGATGTCGGTGACGAAGATCTTCGCGCCGCGCTCCTTGAGCAGCTTCACGAATTCCATGCCGACGTGGCCCAGGCCCTGCACCGCGTAGGAATACTTGCCGACTTCCTCGTCGCCGTACTTCTTGTTGAGCGTGGCCATCAGGCCCTGCAGCGTGCCGTAGGCGGTGAACGGCGAGGGATCGCCCGAACCACCGTGCACCTGGTGCACGCCGGTCACGTACTCGGTCTCGCGGTACACGTATTCCATGTCGTTGACGTCGATGCCGACGTCCTCGGCCGTGATGTAGCGGCCGCCCAGCGATTCGACGAACTGGCCGAACGCGCGGAACAGCGCCTCGCTCTTGTCCTTCGCCGGGTCGCCGATGATGACGGCCTTGCCGCCGCCGATGTTCAGGCCGGCCACCGCGTTCTTGTACGTCATGCCGCGCGAGAGGCGCAGCACGTCGTTGAGCGCGTCGGCCTCGGTCTTGTACGGCCACATGCGCGTGCCGCCGAGGGCGGGGCCGAGCACCGTGTTGTGGATGGCGATGATGGCCTTCAGGCCCGCATCCTTGTTGTGGCAGAACACGACCTGTTCGTGGCCGTAGGTGTCGAGGGTTTCGAAAAGCATCGGAAGCTCCGGCGGCCTGCGTCGCCGTGCGCGTGATCGCGCGTGGCAAGCGGGCCAACAAGTCGAGATAAGTCGTTGAGATTGCTGGGGACTGCGGACGAAAATCCAGGCGCTCAGGCCACCGCAGGCGGCGCAGTCTACTCCGAAGCCAAGCCTGAGTCGTGTGTACGCGGGCGTAGGGACGCCCGTGGCGCGGGCCGCCTACAATCGCGGCCCTGTCGATTCACTCCTTACAAGAAAGCCGCCGAATGCAGACCCCCGCCCTGGACACCTGGCAAACCGCCGAACGCCTGCTCGGCGAACGCCGCCAGGACGACGCCCGCGCCGCCTACCTCACGCTCGTCGACGATCCGGATTTCGCCGTGCTGGCCAACCTGCGCCTGTCGCTGCTGGCGTCGGGCGAGGGCCGCTACCGCGACGCGATCGCGCACGCGCTGGCCGCGGGCGTGGCCCACACGGATGACGCGGATGTCATCGAAATGGTCTGCAAGCGCCTGCTCACCCTGGGCGAAACCGAGCCGGCCGTGATCGCCGCCGGCCGCCCCGAGATGCTGGAAGCGCAGCGCCCGGCCGCGCTGGCCCAGCTCGGCAAGGTGATGACGGATTACATGCAGCCCGACATGGCGCTGCGCCTGCTGGATGCCGCGCGCAAGCTCGGCTGGGATTCGCCGGCCATCCGCTACCTCATCGGTTTGGCCGAGATGCACCGCGGCGACGACGTGGAAGCGCAGGCCGCCTTCGACGCCGCGCTGGCCGCCGATCCGGATTTCGCCCGCGCCGCGCGCTCGCTGTCGAAGCTGCACACGCAGACGCGCGACGACAACCACGTCGACGCGTTGCGCGCCTCGCTCGCGCGCCTGGGCGACGCGCATGCCGACGCGCCGATGCTGTACTACGCGCTGTTCAAGGAACTCGACGACCTCGGCGATGCGGAGGCCGCATGGCAGGCGCTCGACACCGGCATGCGCCTGCGTCGCGCGCAGGTGCAGTACGACACCGCCACCGACACCGCGCTGTTCGAACACCTGCAATCACTGAAGATCACGCCCGGCGAGCACCACGATTCCGAGGGCGCCACGCCGATCTTCATCGTCGGCCTGCCGCGCTCGGGCACCACGCTGCTCGAACGCATCCTCGGCGGGCACGCGCGCCTGCGCGATGCCGGCGAGCTGCGCGATTTCGTGTTCCAGATGCGCTGGATGTGCGACTTCGCCGGCGGCCCCAACCTCGACCTCGCCCTGGCCAAGCGCGCCGAATCGATCACCGACTGGGCGCAGCTCGGCGAGCGTTACCTGGCGCACACCCGCTGGCGCGCGCGCCGCCCCGACGGTACGCATGCGGCGTACTACACCGACAAGCTGCCGCCGAACTTCCTCAACCTCGGCTACATCGCGCGCGCGTTGCCGAGCGCGAAGATCGTGCACATGGTGCGCGACCCGATGGACACGTGCTTCTCGAACCTCAAGGAACTGTTCGCCGCCGCGTACCCGCACAGCTACGACCAGCTGGAGATGGCGGACTACTACAAGCGCTACCGCCAGTTGATGGCGCACTGGACTGCGCAGCTGCCGGGCCGCATCCACACCGTGCGCTACTCGGAACTGGTGTCGGAACCGGAAGGCACCACGCGCGAACTGCTCGACTACATCGGCCTGCCGTGGCAGACCGGCCTGACCGACATCGCCAAGCGCGCCGGCACCGTGGCCACCGCGAGCGCGATGCAGGTGCGCGAAGGCATCCATGCGAAGACGCTGGGGCAGTGGCGGCGTTACGAGGAACAGCTGGCGCCGATGAAGGAGCGGTTGGGGTCGTACGCGTATTCGGCGCGGAGCTGACGGCGGACGTTGACGCAGCCACGCGGCAACCGGTGTAGCCTCCCGCGAAAGCCGAGGGGGTCGCCATGCGGAAGGCATCGTGGGGTTGGGCGGCCATCCTGCTCTGCACGTCCGCGTCGGTGGGCGCGCAAGACAAGTCGCCGCGTCCAGCGTTCGAAGCCTTCCAGGTCACCGAGCACGGTGTTCCCGATCCGCCGACCTTCGCGTTCTCGAGCGCGCGCGCGACGAGCGACGATCCCGTCGTCATCACGATCCCCGGGCGGAAGCTGACGAACGCGGACCGCGAATTCCGCGTCAGCCTGCAGAAGCACTGGCTGTCCGTGAACGTGCCCGAGGCCTGGGACTTCCAGATGCGTGCGCTCGTCGAATGCGGGCGCAAGCGGAAGGGCGAGTTCCCGGTGTGCGACGAGTACGATTTCATCGATCCGAAGAGCGGGCAGCGGCACGCGATCTTCCTCTACGTGGGCAACTGGCCGTGATGCGCCCGGGGACGCTGCGCTGGCTGTTCGCCGTGTCACTGGCAGCGTGCGCCAGTGCGCCCGCCGTCGCCTTCGATCCGCTGGCCCCCATCCTGGCGATGCGAGCGGATTTCGGCGAAATGCATGCAGGGCATACGAAGGTCGAAGTCGGCGTGAGCGGCGTGTACTTCGATGACGGCACCATCGACCCGGGCATCCTCATCGACTTCGATTTTCCGGGGCCATGCCCGGGCGAGCCGAGGTGCGTATCGGCGTCGTACTCCCGGACCTTCCACGACATCGATCCCCTGGTCGATGCGCTGCGGGACGCGAAAACGCACCTCGCCGCAGGCACCGCCTACGCGCGGTCGCTGGCGCCGCCGCGCGAACCTTGCGCCGCAACGTCGGACCTGAAAGGCGAAGTGACGGTCAAGCCGAAGGGCGACAAGGTCTACGTGGCGTTGGGCAGCAGCCCGCCGGCGGCATTCGACGCGGACGAAGTCGACTATTTCCTCGGGATGTTGGTGCCCGCCCGCGACATGGTGCGACGCCTGCAACCGCAGATCGCGGCGTTCAATGCGGCGGCGCCTGCGAAGCACGCCACCGTCATGCCGGCCGTTGCAACGCCTTGCGCAGGGAAGCGAGCGAGGCCGTGATCGCGTCGGCATCGATCACGCCGTAACCGAACGTCACGGCCGGCACCGCCGGCGGCGCGATCGAATACTCCGCGATCGATTGCGCGCCCGGCGTGTGCTCTCGCACCGCCGCCATCACGCGCCCCATCTGCGACGCATCCCGCACGCGCGCCGCGAGATGCATCCCCGCTTCCGATGGAATGACATCGAACCACGCGGGCATCGCGCGCAGCCCCGCCAGCAACGCCTCTCGCCGCGGCGCATACACCGCGCGCATCTTCCGCACGTGGCGTGCCATGTGCCCGTCGGCGATGAATGTGGCGAGCACCGATTGCGTGACGACGTCGCTGTGCGAATCCGCGCAGTGCTTCACCGCCGCCAGCGCGTCGTGCGCCCACGCCGGCGCGACGATGAAGCCCTTGCGCACGGCCGGGAACAGGCTTTTCGTGAACGTGCCGACGTAGAACACCACGCCTTCGCGATCCAGCGTCTGCAGCGCATCGAGCGGCCGCCCGCCGAAGCGGAACTCACCGTCGTAATCGTCCTCGATCACCACCGCGCCGTTGCGTCGCGCGAAATCCAGCAACGCCATCCGTCGCCGCAGCGACAACGCCACGCCGGTGGGGGATTGATGCGACGGCGTCACGCTCACCACGCGCACGTCGTCGGGCAACTCGTCGACGCACAGGCCCTCGTCGTCCACGCGCATCGGCACCAGGCGCGCGCCCGCCGCGACGAAGGCACCGCGCAACGGCGGATAGCCGGGTTCCTCCACCGCCACGCGCGTTTCGCCCGGCGTGACCAGCAAGCGCGCGAGCAAATCGAACGCCTGCTGCGCGCCATTCGTCACGATGATGTCGTCGCCCGTGCACGCCACCGCACGTGCGAACGCCACGTGCTTCGCAATGGCCGCGCGCAATGCAGGAATGCCTTCCGACGGCGGATAGGCGAACGGTTGCTTCGACCACTGCTGCAACACCTGCGCAGTCAATTTCCGCCACAGCGCATGCGGGAAATGCCGATGGTCGGGCATGCCCAAACGGAAACTCCGCTCGGGCAGCACGCGTGCGGGTTCGCGCGCGAGATAGGGCGTGCGCCACATCGGCGCGAGGCGCACGTCCTCCACCGGCAGCGGCGACACCGGGCGCCGCGCCACCGCCTGGCGCGTATGCAGGTCCGCGATCACCGCCTTCGCGCCCGGGCGCGGCAGCACGTAGCCCTCCGCCACCAGCAGGTCGTACGCGCCCATCACCGTATTGCGCGAAATGCCGAGTTCCTCCGCCAATCGCCGGGACGAAGGCAACTGCGTCCCGGCCGCCAGGCGCCCATCGAGGATCGCCCCCCGCAACTGCTGGTGCAGCGATCCCGCCAGGTGGCCCGCGGACCCCGACAGGTCCAGCGCGAACGGCAAGACTGGTTCCATGGAATCTCCGCGAACTGGCCCACGCAGGGAGCCAGATTACGCCCACCATCGCCCCATGCCCACCGTCGCAGGACCGCTCCCGATGATCGACGTGCATTACGCCCGCAGCCCCAACGGGATGAAGCTGCCGCTGTTCCTGGAAGAACTGGCCGAGCAGGGCCTGCCGCTCGAACATCGGCTGATCCCCGTGCGCTTGTCCGCCGGCGAACAGTTCCACCCCGAGTTCCTCGCGATCTCGCCGAACAACAAGATCCCCGCGATCGTCGACCACGCGCCGCTCGGCGGGGGCGCGCCGCTGGCGTTGTTCGAATCCGCCGCGATCCTGCAATACCTCGCCGAGAAGAGCGGCAGGCTGCTCGCGTTCGATGCGCGCACGCGCTACCAGACGCTGCAGTGGCTGACGTGGCAGGTCGCGGGCCTGGGACCGATGGCGGGGCAGAGCGGCTGGTTCCGCAAGCATGCGAAGCAGCGCGACGACTACGCGCTGGATCGCTACACGCGCGAAACGCATCGCCTCTACGGCGTGCTCGATCGGCACCTGGCGGGACGCGACTTCATCGCAGGCGATGCGCTGTCGATCGCCGACATCGCGATCTGGCCGTGGATCGTCTCGCACGCCGGGCATGGCATGTCGCTGGAGGATTTCCCGGATATCGCGCGCTGGTTCGATGCGATCGGCGCACGGCCCGCGACGCAGCGCGTGTTCGCCGGCTACGAAGATCCCTACGCCCATCCGAAATTCGACCTGCAGGAGGCCCTCGCATGAGCACCGCCTGGATCTGCGCGACCTGCGCCACGCAGTACGCACCGTCGGACGCGCCGCCCGCGTCGTGCCCGGTGTGCGAAGACGATCGCCAGTACGTCGAGTGGAGCGGCCAGCAATGGCTGACGCACGACGAACTGCAACGTCGCTACACCCTGCGCATCGGCGAGGACGATGGCCTGCTCGCGATCGCCGTCGACGGCGCGTTCGCGATCCCGCAGCGCTTGCTGCACCTGCCGACCGACGGCGGCAACATCCTCTGGGAAAGCCTCGGCCTGGTGACGGACGCCGCGGTCGACGCCTTGAACGGCGCCGGCGGCGTGGATCGCATCGTGGTCTCGCATCCGCACTTCTATTCGTCGATGGTCGAATGGAGCGAGGCGCTGGGCGGCGTGGAAATCCTGCTGCACGAAGCGGACAAAAGCTGGGTGCGCCGATCCTCGCCGCACATCCGCCATTGGCGCGGCGACACGCTGGCGTTGTCCGACGACGTCACGCTGATCAACACCGCCGGCCACTTCCCGGGCAGCACGGCATTGCATTGGCGCAAGGGGCCGTTCGGCCGGCCCGCGTTGCTCTCCGGTGATTCGCCGCACGTCGCGCAGGACCGCAAGCAGGTCACCTTCATGCACAGCGTGCCGAACTTCACGCCGATGGCGCCGTCGTACGTGCGCCGCATGCAGCAGGTGCTGGCGCCGTTCGACTACGACGACGTGTACGGCTTCTCGTGGGGCCGCAACATCCTCGGCAACGGTCGCGCGGTCGTCGATGCGTCCTTCGCACGCTATCTGCAAGTGGTGGCCGCATGAACGCCTTCGTCCACGATGCGCTGCAAGGCTTGTTGCCCGCGAACCTCACCGCGACGTCGGCGTTGCCGTGGATTCCCGCGGCCACGCCCGGCAAGTGGGCGAAGCCGCTGCGTTTCCTCGGCGACCGCGGCTTCGTCGAACTGCTGCGCATGACGCCCGGCACCGTCATGCCGCTGCATCGCCACACCGGCGACGTGCACGTGTACACGCTGGTCGGCCAGCGCCAGTTGTGCACGGGCGAGATCGTCGGGGCAGGGGATTACGCGTTCGAACCGGCGGGCCACATCGATTGGTGGAAGGTGGTGGGCGAGGAAGACATGCTTGCGTTCGCGGTCGTGATGGGAGACGTGGAATTCCTGGGCCCGGGGGGTGACGTGATCCTGCGGGCGAACGTGGAATCCCAGCGTGCTGCCTACCAGCAGCACTGCCGGGACCACAGGCTGGTGGCCCGGGACCTTTGATCGGGGCACACTCCGCCCACCTACCGGAGCATCGGCCCATGAAACTCCACCTCGCAATCGCATGCCTGCTGCTGTGCACGTCGTTCCACGCTTCAGCGCAGGAGGCCGCGCCGCCGTCCCTCGTCAAGCACGCGCCGAAGTCCGAGTATCCGAAGGACGCCAGCGAAGTGGCCGCGCGCAAGTCGGGCTGCCTGCACTGGTCGCGCGCCGACACCTACGGCCAGCGCGGGCAGGAAGCCCAGCAAGCCATGCAGGACCTGCAATGCAGCACGATCGACCAGGACTTCGCCGCCGTGCGCGCCAAGTACGCGGACAACCCGAAGGTCGCGAAGATGCTGGACGGCGTGGAAGGCTGGTGAGGCGTGCGCCAATGGACGGCCGATGACTTCGATGCGTTGTCGTGGCACGACGTCCACGTCCACGGGTTCCGGATCGAATCGGCAGACCAGGAGACGGGCACGGCCGAACTGATCCTCGACATCGACTTCCTGCTGGAATGGCGGCGCGTCGATGACGGGTCGTTCGAGTTCGACATCGCCCCGGCGACACTGCAATTCCACGACGTCTTCGGCCTGCGGTTCCAGCTCGATTTCACGAATCCCGGCGCGGGGATGGGCGCGTTCTCGATCGAGCGCATCGAGCGCGAGCAATTCGAATATCCGAACGGCCACACCGGCTGGCGTTGGACGCTGCCGATCAATTGGCCATCCGGGCGGATCACGTTCGAAGCCAGCGGTTTCACGCAGCGACTGACCAGGGCACCGATCGTCTCGCAGGGCTTGTGGCTGGATGACGCGCAAAGGCACCCAGCGCGCTGAAAAGCCTGCGCCCGAACCGCGGAGATGTCGGCGCCGCGTGACGCTGCTCCGCCATGCGCCGGCGCACGGCAGGTCGGCAACAGCCGCTTTCCGCCCCCGGCGCTACAATTCGCCCCTTCGCTGTCGCCCCCGGATCGCCGCCCCATGAGCACCACCGCCGCCCAGGTTCCGTCCCCGCTGCCGGAAAACAGCCCGCTGCGCTTCGTCACCGCCGCCTCGTTGTTCGACGGCCACGACGCGGCGATCAACATCATGCGGCGCCTCATCCAGGCCCAGGGCGCGGAAGTCATCCACCTCGGCCACAACCGGTCGGTCGAGGACGTCGTGCGCGCGGCGCTGCAGGAAGACGCCGACGCGATCGCGCTGTCGTCCTACCAGGGCGGCCACGTCGAGTACTTCAAGTACATGGTCGACATGCTGCGCGAGCGCGGCGCGTCGCACATCAAGGTGTTCGGCGGCGGTGGCGGCACGATCACGCCGGAAGAAATCCGCGAGCTGCAGGCCTACGGCGTCGAGCGCATCTACCATCCCAACGACGGCATGCACATGGGCCTCGTCGCGATGATCGAGGACGTGGTGCGCCGCGCGAACGAAGGGCGCCTGGGCGTCGAGAAGCCGCACCAGGTGGACCTCACCGACGAGATCGCCATCGGCCGCATGCTCAGCGCGGTGGAAGAGGGCGCGCTGGACGAAGCCGAACTCGCGCACCTGCGCAAGCAGTGGCAGCTGGCCGGCGGCAAGACGCCCGTCATCGGCATCACCGGCACCGGTGGCGCAGGCAAGTCGTCGGTCACCGACGAACTGCTCAACCGCTTCCTCGCTTCGTTCCCGGACATGCGCCTGGCCGTGATCTCCGTCGATCCCACGCGGCGCCGCACCGGCGGGGCGCTGCTCGGCGACCGCATCCGCATGAACTCGCTGCGTTCCAAGCGCGTCTTCATGCGCTCGATGGCCACGCGCCGCCAGCACGCGGCCACCAACGTCGTGCTGCGCGACTGCATCGCGTTCCTGAAGTCGCTGGGCTACGACATGGTGATCGTCGAGACCGCGGGCATCGGGCAGAGCGATTCGGAGATCGTGGACCTCGTCGATTTCCCGATGTACGTGATGACCAGCGACTTCGGTGCGCCGAGCCAGCTGGAAAAGATCGACATGCTCGACTACGCCGAGCTGGTGGTGCTGAACAAGTTCGACAAGCGCGGCGCCGAAGACGCGTTGCGCGACGTGCGCAAGCAGTGGAAGCGCAACCGCGTGGCGTTCCAGACCAAGGACGAGGATGTCCCCGTCTATCCGACGATCGCCTCGCAGTTCAACGACCCCGGCATCAGCTGGATGTTCTCCAACCTCACGCGCCTGCTGCGCGAGAAGCTGCAGCTGCCGGCCGACAAGTGGACGCCGGATCTCGACACCACGCTGAAGGAACCGCGCGCCACCGTGCTGATCCCCGGCGCGCGCGTGCGTTACCTCGCCGAGATCGCCGAACAGGGCCGCGGCATCAACACGCGCATCGAAGCGCAGAGCGAAGTCGCCGATCGCGCGCAGTCCTACTGGCAGTCGCTGCGCGACCTGGACGACGCCGCGTTGCCGAAGGCGCTGTCGCTGTACGACATCGACGCGCTGAAGCACGACGACCGCACGCTCGCCACGCTGCGCCAGCGTTACAACGACGCGATCCATTCGCTCGACAGCGAAGCCCTCAAGCTCCTGCGCGAATGGCCCGCCCGCCTCAAGTCGATCACCGACGAGGTCACCGAATACAAGGTTCGCGACAAGACCATCCGCGTGGAGAACTACCGCGAGTCGCTGAGCCACCAGAAGATCCCGAAGATCGCCGCCCCCACGTACCGCAGCTGGGGCGAACTGCTCACGTTCCTGCAGAAGGAAAACCTGCCGGGCGATTACCCGTACACCGGCGGCGTGTATCCGTATCGCCGCACGGGCGAGGATCCGATCCGCATGTTCGCCGGCGAAGGCACGCCCGAGCGCACCAATCGCCGCTTCCATTACCTCAGCGTCGGCCAGCCCGCCGCGCGCCTGTCCACCGCCTTCGACAGCGTCACGCTGTACGGCGAAGACCCGGCGGTGCGCCCGGACATCTACGGCAAGATCGGCAACTCCGGCGTCAACATCGCCACGCTCGACGACATGAAGAAGCTGTACTCCGGCTTCGACCTGTGCGCGCCCAGCACCTCGGTGTCGATGACGATCAACGGCCCGGCGCCGATCATCCTGGCGATGTTCATGAACACCGCGATCGACCAGCAGGTCGAGAAATACCTGCGCGCCGACCAGGCGCGCTGGGATGCGGCGCACGAGCAGATCGAGAAGATGTTCGAAGGCCGCAAACGCCCCGAATACGGCGGCATGCTGCCGGAAACCAACGACGGCCTCGGCCTCGGCTTGCTCGGCGTCACCGGCGACCAGGTGGTCGATGCCGAAACCTACGAGCGCATCAAGGCTGAAACGCTCAAGACCGTGCGCGGTACCGTGCAGGCCGACATCCTCAAGGAAGACCAGGCGCAGAACACCTGCATCTTCAGCACCGAGTTCGCCCTGCGCATGATGGGCGACATCCAGCAGTACTTCGTGGACCGCAGCGTCCGCAACTTCTACTCGGTGTCGATCAGCGGTTACCACATCGCCGAAGCGGGCGCGAACCCGATCAGCCAGCTCGCCTTCACGCTGAGCAACGGCTTCACGATCGTGGAGTACTACCTCGCGCGCGGCATGAAGATCGACGACTTCGCGCCCAACCTGTCGTTCTTCTTCAGCAACGGCATGGATCCGGAGTACACCGTGATCGGCCGCGTGGCGCGCCGCATCTGGGCGCGCGCGATGCGCGAGCGCTACGGCGCCGGCCCGCGCAGCCAGATGATGAAGTACCACATCCAGACGAGCGGCCGCTCGCTGCATGCGCAGGAAATCCAGTTCAACGACATCCGCACCACGCTGCAGGCGCTGTACGCGCTGTTCGACAACTGCAACTCGCTGCACACCAACGCGTACGACGAGGCGATCACCACGCCGACGGAAGAAAGCGTGCGCCGCGCGGTGGCGATCCAGATGATCATCAACAAGGAACTGGGCCTCAACTTCAACGAGAACCCGTGGCAGGGCAGCTTCATCGTGGACAAGCTCACCGACATCGTCGAAGAGGCGGTGTACAAGGAGTTCGAGGCGATCAGCGACCGCGGCGGCGTGCTCGGCGCGATGGACACGATGTACCAGCGCGGCAAGATCCAGGAAGAGAGCCTGTACTACGAGCACAAGAAGCACGACGGCTCGCTGCCGCTGATCGGCGTCAACACCTTCCTGCCGAAGGACCACGCCGGCGACATCGTCACCGAGATCGAGCTGATCCGTTCGACCGAAAGCGAGAAGGGCCAGCAGATCCAGAACGTCGCCAACTTCCAGCACCTGCGTAATGCCGAGAAGGGCCTGGCGTACCTGCAGAAGACCGCGCGCGATCGCCAGAACGTGTTCGCATCGCTGATGGAAGCGGTGAAGACGCACAGCCTGGGCCAGATCAGCCACGCGCTGTACGACGTGGGTGGCGAGTACCGCCGCAACATGTAAATCGCTTTTATTCTCCCTCCCCCTCCGGGGGAGGGCCGGGGAGGGGCGCCTCAGCCGCCCGCCATCTCCCCAACCCGCGTCAACGCCGCCTCCACCCGCGCATCCAGCGGATGCCCGAAGTTGATCCGCACGCAGTTCCGGAACGCCCCCGCCGGCGAAAAGATCGGCCCCGGCGACACGCTGATCCCTTCGGCCAGCGCGCGCTGCGCCAACGCGAGTGCATCGCAGCCTTCCGGCAGTTCCACCCAGAGGAAGTAACCGCCGTCCGGATGCGCCACGCGCGTGCCGGCCGGAAACACGTCGCCGATGAACGCGGCATACACATCGCGCTGCGTGCGCAATCGCGCGCGCAAACCGCGCAGGTGCCGGTCGTAGCTCCCGCGTTCCAGGTAACTCGCCAGCGCCAGCTGCACGGGAATCGACGTCGCCAGCGACGCGCCCAGCTTCTGCTGCGCCACTTCGCGCGCGAAGCGCCCCGCATTCGCCCAGCCGATGCGATACCCCGGCGCCAGCGTCTTCGAAAACGAACTGCAGTGCAGAACCCACCCGTCGCGATCGAACGCCTTCGTCGACGCCGGCCGCTGCGGATCGAAATACAACTCGTGGTAGACGTCGTCCTCGATCAGCGGCACGCGATGCCGGTGCACGAGGTCCACGAGCGCCTGCTTCTTCTCCGCCGGCATCGAACCCCCGAGCGGATTCTGGAAATTCGTCATCACCCACACCGCGCCGGGGCGATCGCGCACGAGGATGGTGTCGAGTGCTTCCAGGTCCACGCCCGTGCGCGGATCGGTCGCCACTTCGATCGCGCGCAAGCCTTGCCGCTCCAGCGCCTGCAGGCACGCATAGAAACACGGTGACTCCACCACGACCGCGCTGCCCGGCTTGCACGTCGCCGCGAGGCACAGGTTCAGCGCTTCCATCGCGCCGTTGGTCACCACGATCTCGTCGACGTCCGCGCGCACGCCATCCAGCAGATACCGCTGCGCGATCTGCCGCCGCAGTTCGAGGCTGCCGGGCGTGAGGTGCTCGACCGTGCTCCACGGATCCAGGTGCGTCGCACTCGCCGCCAGCGCGCGCCCCAGCCGCGGCAACGGGAAGAACAACGGGCTCGGGAACGCCGACCCCAGCGGCACCACCTCGCGCCGCGTGGCCGCCTGCAACATGTCGAAGATGAGATCGGTGATCTTCACCTCGCGCGCCTGGCCATCGGGTTGCGATGGCGCCGTGGGCACCGCGGCCCGCGCCTTCGTCGGCGGCGCCGCCACGTAATAGCCCGAGCGCGGCCGCGACTGGATCAGCCCGCGCGACTCCAGCAGGTAGTACGCCTCGAACACCGTCGCCGCGCTGACGTTGCGGCTGGCGCGCGCCTGCCGCACCGACGGCAACCGGTCGCCCGGCTTCAGCGTGCCGCGCGCGATCGATGCCGCGATGTCATCCGCCAGGGTTTCGTACCGCTTGGCCGCCATGCCCAGGTCCATCCGACTGATCCGGTGATTCTCGCCGCAACTGCCCCTGCCGCGCGCGCCGGCCGCGCCTTACCGTGCGCACATCCCGCCCCGGGCCGCCCCATGAATCCCGAAGTCGAACTCAACCTCGCCCTCATCCTGTTCCTGCCGTGGTTCCTGATCCTCGGCGCGCTGTACTGGATCTACCCGCGCGCCCCGCGCACGCCCGCACGGCGCAGCTTCGACATGGCCGCGCTTGCGCTGGCCACGGCCGCCGCCGCGCTCGGCATGTACTGGAGCATGTTCAACGCCGACCGCCAGTTCGGCGGCATGTGGAAGCAGGTGCTCGCAACGTCCGTGTCGTACGGCCTGTTCCTCGGCGTGATGACGCTGGCCCTGTGGGCGCGCCACGCCTGGATCACCGGCCCGCGCGCGCGCGGCAAATCCTTTCCCGCATCGAGCAAGCCCGCATGAAAACCCTCGTGATCGTCGCCTTCCTCGGACTCATCCTCTACAACCTCGGCAGTGGGCTGTATTTCATGCTGGTCGACGACAGCACCAGCAAGCGCACCGTCAACGCGCTGACCAAGCGCATCGCGCTGTCGGTGGGGTTGATCGTGCTGGTCATCATCGGCATGGCCACCGGGTTCATCGAAGCGCACGGGGTGCAGGCGGGTTGATCGCCCCCACGATTCGTCATCGCTGCTACACGCGGTCGTCTGTGGCCTGCATTCATAATGCGCGGATGGAATTCCGCGCACCGCCCGCCTCGCTGCCTCCCGTGCTGCTGATGTACCTCGCCGCGCGCACGCGCGATGCCACCTTCATGTCGTATTGCTTCACCGAAGACGCGTACGTGCTCGATCGCGGCAAGCTGTACAAGGGCCTGGACTCGATGGTCGCCTGGCAGGCCGAACTGGCCCGCCACTTTCCCGAGCGCCGCTTCGAAGTGTTGAAGGCCACGCAGCACGCGGACGACGAGTACCACGTGCGCGTGCGGGTGACCGGGCCGTTCACCGAGGGCAGGCTGGTGCGCTGGTTGTTCCGGTTCAAGCTGCGCGGCGATCGCATCGCCGTGCTGGAGATCGCGTGAGCCGGATCGCGCCAGTGCCGAATGCGTTGCCCGCCGTGATCGTGCAGTACCTGGGCGCGCCGCGGCGCGATGCAGCGTTGCTCGACTGCTGTTTCACCGAAGACGCGGTGATCATGGATCGCGGCACCTTGTACAAGGGCCGCGACTCGATGCTCGCGTGGCAGGACGAACTTGCGCAGCACTACCCCGGGCGGAAGTTCGAGATCCTCAAGGTGCTGAAGGGCAAGGTGGCCGACGAATACAACGTTCGGGTGCGCGTGACCGGGCCATTCCCGGGCGGGTCGTCGATGTTGTTCGTGTTCAAGTTCCGGCTGCGGGGGGAGCGGATTGCGGCGTTGGAGATTGCCTAGTCGTCGCCGTGGCGCATCGCGCGCGCCAGACTGTTTCGACGCGCTGATTGATGGGCTGTTGTGTAACAGCCAGCAGTCATCCGAGAATTATTCTCTGACGCGTTGCAACACGCTGGTTCTTGTAAAACAGTCTTTGACTTATTGATTGTGCCTTGTTCTTCTTCCCGGACGAATACCTGGGGGTGGAGTACAGATGGCAAGTCGCGTCGCGAACATCGAGATCGTACAGACCAAACGCGTTCTCAACGGACTGCAGCCATTGCTGCATGGTTGGCTCAAGGTCGTCCACGACTTCTGTGCTGCCGACCAGTTCGAAGACAATCCCTGGTGGTACAACGAGCGAGCAAGCCTGAGCACGCTTGCCGGCGCGGCTTGGCGCCTGCCGAGATGGAATGCGCTCGAAGAATTCAGCACTACCAAGCGTGGCGTCCTGCCGGACGGCGATGTCGATCGGCGCGAGAATGTCCGGGGTCGTTGCGATCTCTACGTGGCGCACGCAACCACGAGCTTTGCGATCGAGGCAAAGCAGGCGTGGCAGCCGATCGGAAGCCGCGCGAGGAAGAACTACCTTGCTCCCGCAATGCAGGCCGCCAAGCGTGACGCCGGTAACCTGACTTCCGATCAGGCCGACCATCGATTGGCTGTGGTGTTTGTTGCGCCGCACATACCTTTGGCCGCAGTCTCGCAAGAAGGTAAGCGCGGAAAGCGCATTGTCGATGCGGGCATGGCCAAGGAGGCGTTCGCTGGGTGGTTAGGGCGTCTCGATACCGGTGCGCTAGACGCACACGCGGTGCACTTCAGCGGGCGCTGCCATGATTTCGTCAGCGAGCACGATCGTGTGTTTCCTGGCGTGCTCATGGCCGTGAAGCGTTGCAAGCGAGGCGCGAGGGGGCGTCGAAATTCCTGAGCGATGGCGGATCAGGCTTGTTATCCTTTTCACCGGTCGCCGCTCAAGGGGTTGAGAGGCGATCTCATGAACCAATCAGGGGAAGACTTCAAATGCAGAACCTCGATCTCGAATACGCGGGATTCTGGCGCCGTGTCGCTGCGTCGATCATCGACACGCTGCTGATCATGCTGGTGACGTTTCCGGCGCTCTATGTCATCTATGGCCAGGAGTATTTCGTTGGGGATGGTCCCTTTATCGAAGGGCCGGCGGACTTCGTGATCAGTTGGCTGCTTCCCGCGGTCCTGGTGATCTGGTTCTGGGTGGTTCGCACGGGCAGACCCCCGGCAAGATGGTGGTGGGCGCCAAGGTCGTCGATGCGCAAACAGGTGCGACGATTTCGACCGGCAGGGCGATTGCACGCTACCTGGGCTATTTCGTGAGCTTGATTGGCCTGTGCGTCGGATACCTGTGGGTGGGATTTGATCCGAAGAAGCAAGGCTGGCACGACCACATTGCCGGCACGGTCGTGGTTCGCAAGCGTCCCACCGTCGTCTTCGAACAGGCCTGATAGTTGCTGCGCGCACGTGCGCGAGGTCTGCAAGGGCCTGGAAAGACATGCCTGCCTACGATCGTTTTGAAATAGCGCAGATCCTCGGAAACCTCGGCGACGAGTTGGTGCCTCCGAGCCCGGAGACGCATGAGGCGATGCTGGGCCGAATGGGTCGAAACCTGTTGCTGTTCAACCAGGTCGAAGGCAGCCTGAAGCGCGTGATTCCGTATATCCACCCGCAAGGTGCCGCGCTGGGATCGACAGCATTGGCGCAGTTTCGCGCGGACATGAAACGACAGTCGCTGGGGCCCACCGCCCAGCGACTGGTGGAATCGATCGCCTCGACGGACATCGATAATTTCGCGCTGTACGTCAAGTCTGTCGTGGACCATCGCAACGCGTTGGCGCATCAGTTTTTCGAGCAGCCTGGCGTCGCGATGAGCGAGGAGGGGTGTCGCATTGCAATCGAATGGCTCGATGCGCAATACCTGCATTGCCTCCCTTTGAAGGACTATTGCGGCTCGCTGCTCGTGGCGACGATCGCGGCGATGGACCTAGTCGCGGGGGAATCCGAGTAGTTGCTAGCGCGTGCCTTTGCAGACGGGGTATTTGCTGCACCCAAGGAAGGATTCGCCTGTCTTGCGATTCGCCCGCTGCACCATGGACGCGCCGCACTTCGGGCACTCCGGCTGCTTCGAGGCTACGTGGAGGCCAGTCGGTGCGGTGGCTTGCGTGCCTGCGCTTTGCACGGACCGCACCATCTCGACCAACCGGTCGCCATTCACCAGCTCGATCCGTTTGCCCTCCGCAAACTTCGCCGCATCTCGCGTGAACTCGCCCACACCAACGATCTTGATGCTATCGGCGCCGTGGTGATGCAACAGTCCCCACATCTCGCGCACCTTGGGTGCGCTGATTTGTCGCGTGCGCCACTGCTTACACTGGACCAGCGTCTTGTTGCCATCGCGGCGCAGGACCAGATCGATGCCGCCATCGGCGCCGCCCAATCCAGTTTCTTCGACGGTGTACCCCTGGCGGCGGTAGGCCTCGCCCACGAGCATCTCGAACTCGCGCCAGCCCAGGTTCGCGACACTCTCCAATCCGCTTTGCGTTTCGAGGAGTCGCTTTCGCTTCTTGCTTCGAAGGAACGAAACACCCGCGGCGACCCAGCACAGCAGCATGGCAATCCAGGCAAGTGGCGACAGCGCGCCGTCCGAAAGTTGTTGGCCCAGGCCCTGCGCGATGGGACTTCCCGAGTGAGCGAAATACGCCCCGATGCCGTAGCGAATCCCGAGGAACGCAAAGACGCCCAGTGCCATGCCGATGGGCCAAGGCATCGAAGCAACGATGTCCAGACCGCTTTCTTTTCTTCGAGCCATGTGGATCCCCCTGGCCGAACCATAGCCGAAGCATGAGCCGCGACGCAGCGATTCGCTGCAGTGGCGGAGATCCCGATGGGCTCCATAAACGCTACGCTTTGCGCGAAAACGCAATGCTTCGGCCCATTCGAGAATTTTTCTCACCCCACCCCCGCCGCCCGAGGTGCATCAACCCGTTAGCATGCGCGCACGTTTGCAGGACGATCGAACATGAAGGCGTTGAGGGAAGGAGCCCTGTGGCTCGCGGTATTCGGCAGCGTGGCCGGCTTCAGTTGGTCGTTGCATGAATGGGAAGCGGCGGACCGCCAGGCCATGGCCTGCGTGTCGGGCGTTGCCACCCAGGAGATGCGCCCGCAATGCGATGGCGCACCCACGCTGGGCGAACCCGCCGTCCTCCGCGCGGGGCAGGTCGGTCTCGACTAAATAAGCGGTTCGCCCTGGTCACATCGCGGCCCCGGCGGCGTCCTTGTTGGCGATTCCCAAGGAACCGCCCGCATGCGCCCGATCCTCCGCTGGTACGCCACCGTCTTCGCCTTCGCGTTCGTCGTCATCGCGGCGGCGCATCTCCTGCGTTCCCGCCCGATGG
The DNA here is from genome assembly GCF_018406645.1 of Lysobacter helvus. Lineage (NCBI taxonomy): Bacteria > Pseudomonadati > Pseudomonadota > Gammaproteobacteria > Lysobacterales > Lysobacteraceae > Lysobacter > Lysobacter helvus. The sequence continues at coordinate 55,041 of NZ_AP024546.1, read as the reverse complement.
CCTTCGCGATCAGCGAGGCCTTGCTCTGGGCCTCGATCACTGCCGCGGTCTACGTGGCCTCGCGTCTCTACAACGCGCGCCGGGGCAGGGCATGCGCCCTGTGCGACGACCTGCCGCCCGCGCCCTAGCATCACGCCTCCCCCACGCCGCCCGGCACCAGCATTGCCGCCGTGCTGATCCCCCGGGAGGCGACATGGCCACCACGAAGCGCGTAGCCCGCAAACACGTCGTCCGCGCCGAGCTCACCAACGTCGAACTCGTCAAGGCCAAGTCCGCGCTGCGGCTGGAGGTGTTCGCCGGAGCGTCGAAACTCGGCGAGCTCGAAGTCGGCCGCGGCTCGATCTACTGGCGCGGCGCCAACCGCCACATCCGCAAGCGCATCGACTGGTCGCGCTTCGCGGAGATGATGGACACGCTGGCCTACGGCGGCCGCTGACCGGGCGCCACCCCGATCCTTGGATCCATGCGCGGATCCATTGAAGGCCCATCGCCGCACCGATCCTTCGGTCGCCCCGCGCGCCGATCCGCGCATCCATCGCGACCGGCCGAACGGCACCGGTCCACATCGATCCCACACGATGCATTGCCGCGCTCCGGCGCGAGTGCGAGAACGTCGCACTCGATCGCAGCAGGGGCCAATCCGTGGCGCGCATCCAGGTGCTGGTGGCGGCAACGTCGCCGGACATCGAAGCCGAAGGCATCGCCGCGGCGGTGGAAAACTGCGTCGACATGGCGCTGGTCGCGGGCCGCGCGGTGCCGATCGCGGATATCGAAGCGCTGCTGGCCGCCATCCCGCGCGACCCGCCGCGCGTGCTCGTACTGGTGGGCCCCGACCACGAAACCGAATTCGCCGAACGCCGCCTCACCGGGCGCGTCGGCCTCGTCGTCATCCGCGTCGGCACGCCGTTCGGCAACCTGGTGCGCACGGCGTTCAACGACATCGGGTTGCAGAACCTGCTCGACCAGATCCGCGTGCTGGCGGAACCGCATGGCGTTGCGCCGGCCGACGTTGCACCGCTCGGCGAAGACGCGACGATGCCTGCCGACGGACCGCTGCTGCGCGCAGGCATCGCGTGGCTGCACGCAACCTTGCGCCACGCCGCCTCGAACGTCGGCGCCGCGCACGGCGACCTGCCGGGCCTCACCGTCGCGCCCGCGCGCGTCGTCGAACAACTCGACGACGCCACCTCGCCGCCCGACGATGCGCTGACCGAAGCCAACACCGCGCTCGACAAGGCGCTCGCCGCTGCGCACGCACGCGACGAACCGCTCGCCGCCGTGGTCTCCGCGATGGAACTCACCGACCTCGAGCTCCGCGTCCTCCTGCTCGCACTCGCGCCCGAACTCGATCCGCGCTACCAGCGCTGCATCGGCGTCCTGCTCGATGATCTCGGCCGCCGCGTCGGCACGCTCGGCCTCTGCGCAGGCCTGCTCGGCGATCCGGTCGACGTGCGCTTCCAGCTCGAAGCCACCGGCAACCTCGCGCGCTGGCGTGTGTTCGACATGCCGGGCGCGTTGCTCCCGCCCGCCGACGAACCGCTGCGCCTCGATCCGTCCCTCGTTGCCTGGATCCTCGGCGACGACGACGCGCTCCTGCGCGACGCGCGCATCCGCCGCCTGTTCCGTTTGGCGCCGTGGCCCGGCGCCGCGCTGATCGATTCCGAAACGCTGCGCGCACACGCCGCGGCGGTCGTCCGCCAACTCGCCACCGCCGCGCAATCGCAATGGCTGTTGCTCGCCGGCGACGACGGGGCAGGGTGGCAAGCGCTGCTCGAACTCGGCGCGCAAGCGCAGCAATCCGAATTGCTGCGCCTCGAAGGCACGCGCATCGCCGCCCTCGACGCGAACGACCTCGAAGACACCGGCATCCGCATCGGCCGCGCCGCGCTGCTTGCCGATCGCCCGCTCGTCGTCGACCTCACCCACGTCGATGCCGATTCGGACGACACCTTGCGTCGCGCGCTCGCCGCCATCGGCCGCACCGGCGCGCATGCCGGCGTGATCCATGCCGACGCCTCGCGTCTTGCACGCCTGCTGGGCGCGATGCCATTCGATCGCCTGCCGGCGCCGCCGCTCTCGGCCGCCACCCACGTCGACGCCCTGCGCGAAGCCGCGCACACCGCAGGCCTCACGCTCTCCGAAGCCCAGGCCGCGCATGCCACGCGCCGCTTCGCGCTCTCCATCGCGGGCATCGACGAAGCGATGCGCCTGGCGTCCAGCACCGCCACCGGCACGCCCGAACAACGCCTCGACCACTTCCTCCTCGCGTGCAAGCAGGTCGCCTCCGGCGGCATCTCGCGCCTGGTCGAGCGCATCGAACCGGTGTTCTCGCTCGACGACGTCATCCTGCCGAAGGACCGCAAGGACCAGCTCGACGAAATCGTCGACAACGTGCTGCTCTCCGATCGCGTGCTCACCGACTGGTCCTTCGGCGACCAACTTCCCTACGGCCGCGGCGTCACCGCGCTCTTCCACGGGCCCAGCGGCACCGGCAAGACGATGGCCGCGCTCGCGGTCGCGCGGAAGCTCGGCATCCAGATCCTGCGCATCGATCTGTCGCGCGTGGTCAGCAAGTACATCGGCGACACCGAGAAGAACATCGACCGCGTGTTCGAGGACGCGCAACGTTCCGGCTCCGCGCTGCTCATCGACGAAGCCGACGCGCTGCTCGGCAAGCGCAGCGAAGTGAAGGACGCGCACGACCGCTACGCCAACATCGAGGTGGCCTACCTGCTGCAACGCATGGAAGCGTACGAAGGCCTGGCGATCCTCACGACCAACCTGCGCCAGAACCTCGACGCCGCCTTCCTGCGCCGCCTGCGCTTCATCATCGATTTCCCGCGCCCCGACGCCGAAGCGCGCGACCGCATCTGGCGCAGCTGCCTGCCGGCGAAGGCGCGTGGCGCGCTCGATGACGCGGCCTTCCGCCTGCTCGGCCGCCGTATCGACCTCACCGGCGGCCACATCCGCCAGATCACGCTGCGCGCCGCGTTCATCGCCGCCGCGGCGGACAAGAAGATCGACCTGTCGCACATCGCGCGCGCCACCAACGCGGAGTTCGCCAAGCTCGGCATGCCGCCGGTGCAGCTCGACACCGACGTGAGGAAGGTCGCATGAACGCCGACGCGATCCTCCGCGTCACGCAGGCACTCGGTGCGCGCCTGCAGCAGGCGGTCATCGCATCGGGCGATCCGGGCACGGTGTTCATCGGCCCACTCGACGACACCGATGCCGTCGGCGCGTCGCTGATCCTGTTCCTGTATCGCATCGCGCCCAACGCCAGCCTGCGCAATCGGGAACACCGCGTGCCCTCGAACACGCCGCCGCCCGCGGTGATCGTGCACGACAACGCCTTGCCGCTCGACCTGTATTTCCTGCTCACGGTGGGCACGCGCCCGGGCATGAGCGAAGAACCGCTGCTGCGCGTGCTGGGCTTCGCGATGCAGGCGCTGCAGTCGGATCCGGTCATCAGCGGCGCGCCCGTCAACCAGGAACCGGTGCGCCTCACGCTCGAGCCGCTCACCACCGAAGAAACCAGCCGCATCTGGGCGCTGTTCCCGACGGCCAACTATCGGACGTCGATCGCGTACGTCGCCTCGCCGGTGTGGATCGATCCGGCGCTGCCGCCGATCCCGGCGCGCGTGGTCCTCGAAGACAGCCTCGACGTCGGCATGCGCGCGACGACGGAGGTGGAGTGATGGCCCGCACCTTCGACGTGTACGAACCGCTGGAGCGCGCGTGGACCCGCAAGGCCACGCTCGCCGTGGAAGTGCTCGACGCCGTGACGCTGCAGCGCATGAGCCAGGGCATCACCGTGCGCGCGAAGGGGATCCGCACCCCGCCCATCGTCAACCACGGCGGCTTGTTCGTCTGGCGCGGCGACAGCCTCGCGGGCTTCGCCGGCGTCACCATCGATCCGGGCGTGCTGCCGTTCGCCGGCGCCGATCTCGCGCAGGCCGACGTCACGCTGCCGCTGCACACGATCGCCTTGCAGCCGCGCGCGAACTACGCGTTCGCACCGGGCACCACCGCGATCCGCGGCGCGCTCATCGAAACCGTGCCGCCATTGGGCACTGCGCCCACGCCGATTTCGAATGCCGCCGTCCGCCTGCAATGGCTCGACGACGACGGCACCACTTGGCGCCAGCCGCCGCAACGTTTCTTCACCGACGCGCGCGGCGAGTTCGCGGCGTTCATTCCCTTCGTCCCCGCCGACCTGCCGCAGCTGGCCGGCGGCAACCTGTCGCTGAAACTGATCGCCAACCGCGCGCCCCCCGGACAGCCGGCGATCGAGAAGTCCGTGCAGTTCGCGCATCCGCAAGGACGCGCGGTCGATGCGATTTACGCCTGGGATCAGTTGACCTGATCGAACCCGAGGAGACCGTCGCCATGAGCCAGACGCCTGAGCAGAATCCGCCGAGCCGGACGGAGCCGAAATGCAAACCCCCGGTCGCGCCCACGCCGCCGAAGATGCCCGATCCGGAGAAGTGCGATCCGAAGTGCTGCTGTCCGCCCGGTCCGGGCGGCACTGGCGGCAGTTGCCTCGACGGCCTGATCAGCGAGCAGGCGCACCTGGCCGAGAAAGCCGCGCTGGCGAAGGATTTCGCCGACGAGCTGCGCGCGTTGCAGGACAAGATGCTTTCCGCGCGGGCCAACTTCACCAACGAGAAATACCAGGCGTTGCTGAAGGACTGGCAGGACCAGGACACCGCCATCGGCAAGCTCGCCGACGACGTGGCGTGCAGCGTGAAGTGCTGGAGCTGCCTGCTCGAATGCCGCCTGTGCCCGCTGCTGCAGGACATCCGCGCGCTCGAGCGCCAGTTGAACGGCACCGGCACCTTCGCCACCACCGTCGATACCTTGCGCGAGCGGGCCAGCTGGCACGAGCGCAACCGCGACGAACGCCAGGCCGTGGTCAACCGCATCAAGGACGTGCTGGCCGCGTGGGAGGATCCGGCGAAGACGCTGGAAGACACGCTCACCGCCAACAAGGCGCTCATCGACACGGTGCGGGGCATGCTCAGCACCGATGCGCCCGGCGCGCTGTACGCGCTGTTCGTCACCCTGATTCCCAGGCACTGGGCGATCCGCCCGCGCAGCGCGACGTCGAAGGTGAAGGATTACGTCGAAATCTGCACGTGCGGCGAAATTCCGCCCGACGATTGCTGCGGCCCGGACACCGCCATCGGCACCACGCTGCAACGCCTGTTGCCGCCGCTGCCGTACCTCGTCGATCCCAATGGCCTGGCCGACATCCTGTGCTGCCTGGTGACGCAGCGTTACCTGCCGCAGGTGCAGCTGCTCGCCGATGCGCATGCGCAGTTCGAAGCCGCCAAGCAGGACGTCGAACGCGCCACCGCGCAGGTCAAGGCGAAGATCGACGCGCTCGAAGCCGCGTTCAAGGCCGAGCTGTCCACGCCGATCGATTGCACGCCGTACCGGACGAAGAACGGCCCGGACGACGACTGCAAGGATCCCGAGCCGAAGAAGCCCGGGACGCCGGAACAGTCCCCCACCAAGCAAGACACCCCCAAACAGTCCGGCGCGTGATGCACCGAACACCGGAGAACGGCCATGCCTGAGTACCTGCATCCCGGCGTCTACATCGAAGAAATCGAACGCGGCCCCAAGCCGATCGAAGGCGTGCCCACCAGCACCGCGGCCTTCCTCGGCGAAGCCGAACGCGGCCCGACCATGCCGCGCATGGTCACCAGCTACAAGGATTACCAGCGCTGGTTCGGCGGCGTGACCTCCACCGAGAAGTACCTGCCGTACACCGTGAACGGCTTCTTCGAGAACGGCGGCAAGCGCTTGTTCGTCTGCCGCATCACCGACGACACGGCCACGCCGGCGCAAGTCGCGTTGCCGGCCAACTTCCTCGTGAAAGCCGTGGGCTCCGGCGCGTGGGGCAAGCGCGTGTACGCCTACGTGTCCGACAGCTCGACGAAGCGGCCCGGCCCCGGTGGCACGCTGGTGCCGATCGGCTTCCGCCTGCAACTGGCGTACTACGCGACCACGCCGACGCAGGATCCGACCGAATGGTTCAAGGATCCGACCAAGCCGCCGTTCCCCTCGTACGCGGAGAACTTCGACGACCTGGTCGGCAATCGCGTCTCGCCGGATTTCTACGAGAAGCGCTTGCTCGACAGCTCCGCGCTGGCGACGTTGATCGCGACCGGCGCGCCTGCAGGATCGATCCCGCAGAAGACCGCGAACGCGTTGCCGTTGTCCGCCAACGGTGCGGAAGGCGGCGTCCCGGATTCGGCCGACTACGTGGGCGAGGTGCTGCTGCCGGCACGCCCCGAGCCGCAAGGCCTGGCCGCGCTGAAGCTGGACCCGTATCGCGATGTCTCGCTGGTGTACGCGCCGGGCGTGGACTTCGGGATCGCGAAGGAATTGATCACGCATTGCGAGAACCTCAAGTACCGCTTCGCCGTCGTCGATTGCCAGAAGACGATGAACCCGACGGCGTTCGAGCCGCGCAACGCGGTGGCGGATTCGAAGTACGCCGCGTTCTACTACCCGTGGATCTACATCTCCGATCCGCAGTCCGGCGCGCGCACGCTGGTGCCGCCGGGCGGGCACACGCTGGGCGTGTACGCGCGCACCGACACCGAGCGCGGCGTGTTCAAGGCGCCGGCCAACGAGATCCTGCGCGGCGCGTTGCAGCTGAGCGCCGAGACCGACGACAGCACGCAGGACCAGATGAACCCGCGCGGCATCAATGCGATCCGGCAATTCCCGGGCCGCGGCATTCGCGTGTGGGGCGCGCGCACCCTGAGTTCCGACGCGCTGTGGAAGTACGTCAGCGTGCGCCGGCTCTTCATTTTCCTCGAACGCTCGATCTACGAAGGCACGCAGTGGGTCGTCTTCGAACCCAACGACGACAAGCTGTGGGCGCGCGTGATCGACACCATCCGCCTGTTCCTGCGCACGCAATGGCGGCTGGGCGCGTTGTTCGGGCGCACCGAGGAAGAAGCGTTCTTCATCACCTGCGACCGCACCACGATGACGCAGGACGACATCCTCAACGGGCGCCTGATCTGCGAGATCGGCATTGCGCCGGTGCGTCCGGCGGAATTCGTCGTGTTCCGGATCTTCCAGAACACCGCCGAACCCCAGCGCTAGGAGACATGAGCCATGGCACGCATCGACCCCCTGCGCAACTTCCGCTACCGCCTGGAGATCGACTCGATCACCCAGGCCAACTTCAGCGAAGTCAACATCGGCGAGACCACGATCGACGCGGTGGACTACCGCGAAGGCACCGATCCGCCGCACGTGCGCAAGCTCTCCGGCCTCACCAAGTACGGGAACATCACCCTGAAGTGGGGCCTGTTCGTCGGCGCCAACGCGCTGGACCTCTACAAGTGGCACACGGAGATCTCGTCCGGCCAGGTGAAGGACAAGCGCCGGAAAGTGGTGATCGTGGTGCAGGACGAAGCCGGCGCCGATGCCGCGCGCTTCGTCGTCAGCGACGCCTGGCCGATCAAGTACGACCCCAGCGACCTCAACGCAAAAGGCAGCGAGGTGATGATCGAAACGCTGGAGCTCGTGAACGAAGGCATCGAACGCGTCAAGTAACCAGGAGCACGCGATGAACGCCCCGCATTCCGGCCCTCCGCATCCGGGCTTCCGCACCGAAGTCGATTTCGAATTGCCGAAAGGCTACCTCGACGACAGCGGCACGCTGCATCGCCGCGGCGTGATGCGCCTGGCCACCGCCGCCGACGAAATCCTGCCGCTGCGCGATCCGCGCGTGCAGCAGAACGAGGCGTACCTGGCGGTGATCGTGCTCGCGCGCGTGATCGTGCGGCTGGGCACCTTGCCCGACATCCACACCGGCGTGATCGAAGGCCTGTACGCGTCGGACCTGGCGTACCTGCAGCGGCTCTACGAATCGCTCAACGCCGAGGACGATGTCGAAGCACCGCCCACGAGGATGTCGGTCCTGGGGGAAGCATGAAGGCCTATCCCGTCAAGGCGCTGTACGCGGAGATGGCCTTCATCGCGCACCACTTCCACTGGGCGCCGGGCGACCTGATGCAGTTGGAACATCGCGAGCGCCGCCGCTGGTGCCGCGAGATCTCCCACATCAACCGGGCGCTCGACGGCGCGCCCGCCAATCCGTTCGCGGTGTAGGCCATGGCAAAGCGACAGGACCCGTTCCGCGGATTCCGCTACGTCGTCGAGATGGAAGGTCTCGTCAGCGGCGGTTTCCTGCGCGTGAAAGGCCTGTCGCGCGAAGTGCGCGTGGAGTCGTACAAGGAAGGCGGCGTCAACGAGTACGAACACAAGCTCGCGTCCAACGTGACCTATCCCAACCTCGTGCTGGAGCGCGGGCTGGCGCTCGATGATCTGTTCAAGTGGGCGCAGGCCGCGGCCGACGGGCAGGTGCAGCGTCGCAACCTGTGGATCCGCCTGCACGACGAAGCCAACGACAACGCATGGGCCTGGGAAGTGGCGCAGGCGATCCCGGTGAAGTGGTCGGCGTCGGACCTGGATGCGACATCGCAGCAAGTGGTGATGGAAAGCCTGGAGCTGGCGCATCACGGCTTGAGGAAGGCGACGTGAGCGGCGCGATGCGGATGCGGGCGTTCCGGGCGGCGCGGGCGTTTGCGCGCCGGCGGACAGTCCGCCGGGCGCGTGCGGCGCGAATGAGTTGGCGGCCGATCGGGTTGCGGTGGCGGCGTCCGGTGCAGGCACATGCGCCCTTGGCGAAAACGGAATGTGCGCGGCGCATCGATCGCTCGCCGTGGCGCGTGCAGATGCAGCTGCGGGTGGAGGTGCGCAGCGCGACGCAGGCGGTCGCGCAAGCCAAGGACAAGCCGTCGGTCGACCAGGTGCGCGCGCGGAACGTCGTTCCGGCAGAGATGCGGTCGCCGCAACCGTCGAACGTGCGCGCGAACGCGGACAACAGGATCTCTGCGAAGTGGCTGCAGCAGGCGGGCGTCGCGATGCGACCGGCGATGCGCATTCCGGTGGCGATGCACGCGCCACGCACCGCTGCAGCGCGACCGGCGCCCATGGCCACGATGCAGCTTGGACCGCGACGCGAATCGGAGAGGCCGGCTGCAACGCAGATCGGCATCAACGCTGCAGCGCGTCGGCCGACGCAGTTGTCGCTCCCGCGTTCGCGCCAGGACGTGACACAAGCCAGGCAACCAGCCGCGCAGCGGACGATCCCGGCCCTCGAGGCTTTCCGCACGCGCTCACCGGAACTCGTATGGCGCGCCAGCGAACCGAAGCCGGTGGATGCCATCGACGCACCGCATGCGCAGGGCAGCAGTGCGCCCGTCGCGCACCCGGTGCCGATTGCGCAGGTCGAGACGCAGGCCATCGCGGCATTGCAATCCGCCCTCCGCCCGCAAGCACTCGACACCGCCCTCGTCGACCGCGTCGCCGACGACGTGATCCGCCGCATCGACCATCGCCTGCGCATCGAGCGCGAGCGCCGGGGACTCTGATGGCCAAGTCGCAGCTCAAGAAGGCGACCATCACCGTGCTCGACGGGGCGCGCAAGGGCGAAGTCATCGCCGTGCTGTTCAACCCGACCGAATACACGTTCGAGCGCTCCAATTCCTACAAGGCCGCGCCGGTCCCGGGCCTCGGCGCGCCGCTGCTGCAGTTCGTCAACGGCGAATCCGATCGCCTGACGATGGACCTGTTCCTCGACGACTACACCGATCCCACCGGCCCGACGTCGCTGCGCCAATCCGAATCCGACCCGCTCAACGCGCGACTGCGCGCCCTGACCACGCTGCTCGAGATCGACCGCGACCTCCACGCGCCGCCGCCCGTGCGCTTCAACTGGGGACCGCTGGAATTCGCCGCGGTCATCGAACGCCTCGGCCGCAAGGTCACGATGTTCCATCCCGATGGCGCGCCCGCGCGCGTGTCGCTGTCGGTGGCCTTCAAGGAATACCGCACGCTGCGCCAGCAACTGGAAGACCCGCGTCGCGAATCCGCCGACAAGACCAAGCGCCGCGTGGTGGTGGGCCGCGAACGCCTGTGGTGGATCGCCGCGCGCGAATACGACGACCCGGACGAATGGGTGCGCGTCGCGCGCGCCAACGACCTGGACGACCCGCGCGAGATCGCGCCCGGCGACTGGCTCGAACTCCCGCCGATGGAGCACCCGTGATGGAACTGGTCACGCTCTCCCGGAACTACGGCGAATTCTTCGCACCGTCCTTCGTCGTGCGGCTGGCGAACCGCGAACTCGTGCGCGACCTGCAAGTCGCCGTGAGCCAGGTGGAAGTGGACATGGTGCTGGGCGCGGCCTGGCACTTCTCCTTCACCGTGATCGATGCGTTCGACCACAAGCTGCGCAAGTTCCGTACGGGGCAGGGCGACGACCTGCTGGGCCAGTTCGCATTCGGCGCCAGCATCGAAGTGTGCATGGGCTACGGCGATGCATCGTCGATGCCCACCGTGGTCAACGGCGTGATCACCGAAGTCTCGACGAGCTTCCCCGAGACCGGCGCGCCCGAACTCGTCGTCTCCGGCTACGACCCCGGCTTCCTGATGACGCTGGGCAAGAGTTCCGACAGCTGGCGCGACACCACCGACAGCGACGTGGTGCAGCAGATCGCGCGCTTCCACAACCTGAACACCGCGATCGACGACACGCGCGAGAAGCGCCCGCAGATCGAACAGAACCAGGAAAGCGACTGGGACTTCCTCAAGAAGCTGGCCGCGCGCAACAACAGCGACAACGAACACTTCGAACTCTACGTCGACGTGGACGGCCGCGGCCGCTCGACGCTGCACTTCGGCAAGCCGCGCGTGAAGTCCGATCCCGTCGTGCACCTGAGCTGGGGCGAAGGGCTGCTGAGTTTCCGGCCGCAGGCCAACCTGGCCGGCCAGGTCGCGAAGGTCGAGGTGTACGGCAGCGACACCGCGCGCAAGGAAATCTTCATCGGGCGCGCCGACGCGCAATCCGATGGCGGTGCGCGCGCGAAGAGTGTCGCGCAACACCTGGGCTCGCTCGTGCGCGCCCCCGGCAAGCAACCCGTGCTGCGGCTGCGCCAACCGGTGTTCACGCAAGCCGAAGCCGACCAGCGCGCGAAGGCGGCGTTGAGCGAACGCACGCGCGAATTCCTCACCGCGGACGCCGAGACCGTCGGCCTGCCGGAACTGCGCCCCGACCGCACCGTGCAGATCGACAAGATCGGCGACGCCTTCTCGAAGGTGTACTACATCGAGAAAGCCACGCATCGCATCGACGCGAGCGGCTACCGCACGCGCTTCCACGTCCGGGAGACCACGCTGTGAACGGCCTCGTGCAGGCGCCGCCGGTCGAGACCGGGCTGGAAGCCGGCGGCTTCGCGCGCGGCGTCGCGGTCGCGCTGGTGACGAACAACCAGGATCCCGACGGGCTGGGCCGCGTGCGCGTGCGCTTCCCGTGGTTCGACGACAGCGAAAGTTTCTGGGCGCGCCTGGCCACGCCGATGGCGGGCAAGGACCGCGGCCTGGTGCTGATCCCGGAAGTGGACGACGAAGTGCTCGTCGCCTTCGAACGCGAAGACATGCGCTTCCCCTACATCCTCGGCGGCGTGTGGAACGGCCAGGACAAGCCGCCGTTCGACAACAGCGACGGCAACAACGACACGCGGATGTTCAAGTCGCGCAAGGGCCACACGCTGACGTTCGACGACGGCACGCAGGGGATGGTGGAACTGAAGCACGAGAACGGCGGCGTCGTGAAGCTCACCGACGACGGGATCCTCGTCGACGACGGGCAGGGCAACAAGGTCTCGATCGACAACAAGAGCGGCGCGATGAAGCTGCAGGCCAGCGGGTCGCTGGAGATCAAGGCCGCGACGATCACGATCGAAGCCACCGGCACGCTCGAACTCAAGGCCAACGCCACGATGACGATCAAGGGTGCGTTGGTGAACATCAACTAGGAGCGAGGCGATGGGTCAGTCCGCTGCACGCGTCGGAGACACCACGAGCCACGGCACGCCGCTGGGCCCGGGGCCGGGCAGCCTGACGGTGATGATCGGTGGCATGCCCGCGTGGCGCGCGCTGATGGATACGCACGTGTGCCCGCTGTTCGACGGGCCGAAGCCGCACGTGGGCGGCATGGTGCTGATGGGCAGCACGTCCGTGATGATCGGCGGCATGCCCGCCGCGCGGATGGGCGACAGCGTCGTGGAAGCGGGCGCGCCGAATTCCATCGTGCTCGGCGCACCGACGGTGATGATCGGATGAGCGAGCCGCGCGCCATGGACGAACAGAAAGCCTTCCTCGGGCGCGGCTGGGCGTGGCCGGTGCAGCTGGATCCGCGCACGGGCCTGGTGGCCAGCGTCGCGTACGAAGACGACATCCGGCAATCGATGCGGATCATCCTGGAAACCGCGCCGGGCGAACGCGTCATGCGGCCGAACTTCGGGTGCGGCATCCACGAACTCGTGTTCGAAGCGATGGACAGCACCACGATCCAGCGCATCCGCTCGACCGTGGAAGAGGCGTTGCGTCGCTGCGAAGCGCGCATCGACGTGCTGGCGGTGGAAGTCGATGAATCCGCGACGGCCGAAGGCAAGCTCCTCGTCGAGATCGAATACCGCGTGCGCAAGACCAACCAGGTCGGGAACCTCGTGTTCCCGTTCTACTTCCGCGAAGGGGGCCTGCCATGAAGCCGCCGGTCCCTCCGCGCCTGGAACCGCGCCGCACCCGCGACTTCGCCGTGGAATTGAACGCACGCGCGCAGGCGTGGATCCCCACATGGGCCATCGCGGACGACGAACCGGACTTCGGCCGTGCGCTGCTGCAGATCGGCGCGCGCTTCAACGCGGAAGTCGCCGAGCAACTCGATGGCGCCGGCGCGAAACTGCGCGACGGCTTGTTCGACTGGCTCGGCGTGCACGGCGAGGCCGCGCGTCCCGCGCGCGTGCCGGTGGCGTTCAAGCTCGGGGACAAGGCCAGCGAAGCCGTGCTGGCGCGTGCCGCATCGCGCTTGCAGGCGAGCGTCGAGGGCGCCTCCGTCGTGTTCGAAACGGAAACCGACGTGCAACTGGTGCCCGCGAAGCTGGAGCGCATCGTCGGCGTGGAGGCGGATCATTTCTATTTGCCGCCGCCGGGCCTGTCGTCGCTGGAGCCCGTGCAGCCGATGCCGGAACAATGGGCGTTGAAGAGTTTCGCCGCGCCGGCCGCGGACAAGCTGCAACTGGATCCCGATGAAGGCCTGCTGCCCGGGCTGGTGCTGCGCTCGGATGGCCAGCGCTTCCGCATCCAGCAAGCCGACAAGGGCCTGGCCACCATCGAGCCGCCGTTGCAAGACGGCCTGGCGCAGGGCGCGATCGTGCAGAAGGTCGCCAGCTTCTCGCCGTTCGATGGGCTGTGGAACGACGCGCAACTGCATGCGCTGTACTTCGGCAGCACGGATCTGTTCGACATCACCGCGGCGGCGACGCTCGACATCCTCGGCGCGCAAGGCCTGGTGGGCGTGGCATGGGAATACTGGGGCAAGCGCGCCGCGGCCGAAGATCCCGATGCGGTGGCGTGGCAGCCCTTGGCGAAGGCCGCCACGCAGCCCTACGCGACGGCATTGACGCTCGAGAAACCCGAAGGCGCCGTCGAACCGCGCGAAATCCTCCCGGGCATGGGCGCACGCTGGATCCGCGCGGTCGCGACGCAGGTCGACAAGGTGTTGCTGGGCGTCGACCAGCTCAGCGTGCGCATCAACTACACGCCCATCGCCGCCACGTGCCAGAGCGCCGCCGCGAAGCCTTCGGTCGGTTTCGAAGCGATGTCCAACACCACGCCTCTGGTCGTCGACAGCGCGTTCTATCCGCTGGGGCGCGCGCCGCGGCAGTTCGATGCGTTCTATGTCGGCAGCGCGGAGGCCTTCTCGAAGAAGGACGCGGACGTGCAACTGTGCGTCCAGCTGGCCGACCTGAGTTTTCGTGACTTCGCGTGCCTGCGCACCGGCCCCAAGGCCGATACGGTGCTGGCGGGCGTCACGCGCGACGGGGGATTGCAGCTCCTGGAATTCAGCGGGACGCCGCAACGCCTCTCGCGGTACCACGGTCGCCCCGCGCTGCATCCGCCATCGCCCGGATTGTTCGGTGCTCGGGTGGACGCTGCCCCCGTTGCGTTGCGCCAGGACGCAATCGCCGTCTGGAACCGCAGCACCGATGTCCTCGCCGCCGCGGCCGCCGACGATGCGGTCTGGGTGTGGCGCGAAAGCGACGACGTGCTGTTCGGCGCCCTGTTCAGCGGTTGGAAGAAGCTCCCCGACGTGCCCGTGGTGCCGCCGGCCGCGGGACCAACGCCCGGCGTCGACGGCCTCGTGTACGTCTCGCCGAACCTGGTCGCCTTGCGCGACAAGACGCTGTACCAGTGCAATCCGGATGACGCGACGCCGGCGTGGACCAAGCTCGTCGCGAGGATCGGTGGCGTCGATATCGAGTTCACGCGCATCGCCCCCATCGTGGTCGCGGGTGCGCTGCCGACCAACCCGCGGGCGGTGGGCGTCGCGATGGACCAGACGCTCTATGCGCTGGCGTTCGCAGGTACCACCGCGACCTGCACGGCACTGCGCACGGCAGTCGATGCGCGCGTCACGCCCGCGGCGATCCTGCGCAGCGACAACACGCTGGCCGCGGTGGCTGTCGGCCCGGGCCCGGGCGCCACGGAGCGACGCCTGCTCGGATTCCGTTCGAACCCGAACGCATTGACGACGCAGGCGCTCGTCGAAGCGTCCATCGGCGACGCCGACGTGTTGGGAAATGCGCTCGACGGCGGCATCGCGAATGCGCGGAGCGTCTTCGCAGCATGCCTCGGCGAGCCGGATGGCACGACGAAGCTTGCGCACTGGTCGCCGTTCGACGCGCCGTTCAATGCGGCGGCGCTGTCGGGCTTGTTGTTCGACGCGCCGATTCCGCCGGGCCTGGGGCCCGCTGCCGGCGCGCCGACGGTGTTGCCGGCGCACCTGGTCGTGCCGGCGTTGTCCAGCCAGGTCCTCGTGGCGGCCTTCGATCCGACGCAGTGCGTGCCGCGACAGGGCCCGCTGCGCACCGCGATCATCACCAAGCCCCTCGATCCGCTGCAGGCCGCCGACCGCGTGGCCTTCCCCATCACGAGCGCGCCGGGGTTCCAGGTCGCGACCGCCATGGCCACGTCGGTGCAAGGCGGGGAAGTGTTGTTCGAATACGACGTGCGCGCGGTCGCAGACCCGATCTTCGTCTATCCCCCGGCCGCGACCGCGGCGACGCCATCGGTCGTCGTGCCCACCAAGTTGGACACCGTGGTGATCGCCGCCGCGCACACGGTGACGTCCAACGCGACGCGGCTGCTCATCGCCACGCCAATTTCGACGCAGGTCTACCTCGTGAAGGGGTTCAACACGACGACGCGCGTGGCGACGCTGGATCGCAAGCTCGACGTGCCGACGACGCCCCCGGCCAGTGTCGACTACTGGATGCCGGTGCCCAGCCCGATCCCCGGCGACCGACGCGTCGTCCCGCTGCTGCACCTGGACCCCAACACCGATGGCGACTGGGACGCCGCGTTGCTCGATCGCATCCTGCTCGCGTTCCCCGGTGCCAATCCCGCGTGGCAGAAGGGCCACGCATTCCAGGCGGACGTCAACGGGCATCCCATCCTCGTGGACCTGGCAACATCGTGGACGATTCCGCCAGCGGTCTCGCTCGGCAAGGCGGATTTCGTCGTCGACGCCGCCGTGCAAGCCTGGATCGGCCAGCTCGCCGACACCACGTCCAACCCCGCGTTGTCGTGGGAATACTGGAATGGCACCGGCTGGTGGAACCTCAACGCCACCGACACCACGCAGCACCTCAAGCGTAGCGGCGCGATCACGTTCAAGGTGCCGGCCGACCTCAAGCCGACCGACTGGTCCGGCAAGACGAGCCACTGGATCCGCGCGCGCCTGATCGGCGGCGATTACGGGCAGGAAGAAGTCAAAGTGGTCAACACGCCGACGTCGGGCGGCGGATCGGAACAGACGATCGAACGCAATGCCGACAACATCCGCGCGCCCTACGTCGCGCAGCTGCACCTGTCGTACGCGATGAAGGACGGCGTGCTGCCGACCTACGTGCTGGCGCAGGACAGCGGCTCGATCCGCGACCAGAGCGATGCGAACCGCACGCCGAATGCGATCGTCGAAGCGTTCGTGCCCTTGCCGGTGTTGCTTGGGCGGATGTCGGGGCCGGCGGTGCACGCGGACGCCGACGACTGCGCGCCGCCCTGCCATTGCGACAACACGAAGGCGACCAGCGCCGCCGCCGCCGGCGCGCGCGTGGCCGGGCCGGTCGTCGAATCCGCGGGCCGTGCGTTGTTCCTCGGCTTCAAGGGTCCCGTCTCCGGCGGTCCCGTGCGCCTGTACCTGCGCGCGGTCGAACACGCAGGACAGGGCGCGCGCGATGCCTTGCACGTGGACGCGCTCGTGGCCGATCGCTTCGTGCCGCTGGTGGTCGAAGACGACACGCGCGGCCTGGGCGAGAGCGGCATGCTCACGCTGGTGTTCGACGCCGAGCCCACGCCGCGCGAGTTGTTCGGCACGACGCTGCGCTGGTTGCGCGTCACCGCGTCGAACGACGCAAGCGCGTGGGCGCCGATACTGCAGGGCGCATACCTCAACGCCGCATGGGCGAGCGCGACCGAAACGATGCGCTACGAACGCCTGGGCTCGTCCGAAGGCGCGCCGAACCTCACGCTCACGCTCGCGCGTCCGCCCGTGCTGCGCAACACGCTGGAGCTGCGCGTGCGCGAACCGCTCGGCGACGAGGAGCGCGCGACGTTGCTCGCCGACGATCCCGCGCGCGTCGTGCGCAACGTGCCCGACCTGCCGGGCGACTGGGTGCGGTGGGACCAAGTGTTCGATCCGGCGGACGAAGCACCGGACAAGCGCGCATACGCGCTGGACGAAGCGACGGGCGCGATCCTGTTCGGCGATGGCGAGCACGGGATGATCCCGCCGATCGGCCGCGATTCGATCGTCGCGTTCCGATACCAGCGCACCGAACCCGCGGCGGATGGCAGCGATCGCGTACCGGCGAACGCGGTGGCGGCGCGGACGAAACTCAACCTCGGTTCGCCGGTCGCGGGCGTGGAAGCGGTGTTCGCCGCCGACCAGGCCGCCGGTGGCGCGCCGCCGGAGGATGCACCGCGCATCCTCCGGTTCGGTGGCGCGCGCTTGCGCCATCGCAACCGGGCCGTGAGCGGCACCGACCTCGAAGACCTCGCGCTGCAAAGTTCGCCCGACATCGCGCAGGCGCGCGTGTTCACCGCGCGCAGCGGCGTGCGCCTGGTCGTGGCGATGCGCGGCGCGGACCCGACGCCGAACGCAGCGCAGCGACGCGAACTGGAACGCCTGCTGCTGGGCGTGTCGCCGGTGACGCTCGGTGCGTTGCGAATCGCAGGCCCGACGTTGCGCTCCCTCGGCGCGCAGCTGCAACTGCGCGTGCAGGACCTCGACGACGCCGGTGCCGTCGCACGTGACGTGCGCGCCCGCATCGCGGCGTGGTTCAACGTGGTCAGCGGTGGCGCCGATGGCCAGGGCTGGCCGCTCGGCCGCAGCCCGGACGCCACGGACCTCGCACTCGCCCTCGTCGATGTGCCGCGCCTGGCCAGCGTGGACGACGTGGTGCTGCACGAAATCGTCGACGGCGTCCTCGAACGTCCGTGGCCCAATTCGTTGCGCGGCTCCGACCTGGTGGTCCTGCGCGACGACGCCCTGCACCTGGGCTTCAGCACGGCCGAGGCGGCCGCATGAGCCGCCTGGTCAACGAACGCTTCGATCGCCGCTTCGCGGACCTGATGGCGATGGGCCGCGCGCAATTGCCCGCGCTCGCGCCGCAATGGACGGACCACAACGCGCACGATCCGGGCATCACCTTGATGGAATTGCTCGCGTGGGTGGCCGAAGCGCAGCTCTACGCGGTGGGTCACACGCGGCGCGACGAGCGCGCGGCGTATGCGGCATTGCTGTCGCTCGTGCCGGGCGGCACGCAACCCGCGCGCGGCCTGCTGTGGCCCGATGCGCAGGATCCGCGCTCGCCGGCAGCGACGTTCGCGCAATCCGTCGTGATTCCCGCCGATGCGGTGATCCATGTCGTGAACGCGGACGCGCCGGCGTTCCATCCCGATGGCAAGGTGTTGTGGATCCCGGGCGACGTCCAATCGATCACCACGCGCCTGGCCGAGGGCCGCGTGCTCGACCACACGCGCGTGAACGCGCGCGAAGGCCCGGCGTTCCAGCCGTTCGGCGAACGCGCGCGTCCGCGCGACGTGCTCGCGATCGACTTCGAATGCCGGGGCGACGGCGGCGTGTTCCCGCCGAAGCGCGACGATGCGCAAGGGGCGTACTGGACGCTCGGCGTGCGCGCCTCTACGCCGTTGGTGGCCGGTGACACGCGCAATGCCCCGCTCGCTGCCACGCTGGTGACCGACACGGGCCGTTATCCCATCGCCATCGTGTCCGACACCACCGACGGATTGCTGCGCACCGGCGCGCTGACGCTCGACCTCTCGGCGGTGCCCGCATCGCCGAAGCGGTTCACGCTCGAACTCGTCGCACCGCGCGGCCTGGCACGCGCACCGCGCGTATTGCGGATCGCGCCGAACGTCCTGCCGATCGTGCAGGGCCGGGAGATCGCACGCGAAGTGCACACGGTGAATGCGACGACGGACTGGCGTTTCCAGCTCGACGTGCCCGGGTTGCGGTTCAACTCCGGGGACGCACTGGTGCGGATCGATGTGGTCGAACCCAGCGGCCAATCCACCTGGCAACGCTGCGACGACCTCGCGACGCAAGGGCCCGCCGACAAGGTGTACGCCCTCGACCTCGCCGCCGACCGGATCACCTTCGGCAACGGCGTCAACGGGCGCGCGCCGCCGGAACAGGCGCAGGTGCTCGCGTGGTATTCGGTGAGCGACGGCGCGCAAGGCAGCGTGGCGCGCAACCGCAAATGGCACGTGCAGGGATTCGGCGAGGTGTTCGGCGTGAACCCGGATGCCGTCGCCGGCGGTGCAGGGCCGGACGACTGGCGCGCGCAGCGCCGCGAATCCCGCCGTCGCGCGCGCGAGGACCACGCGCTGGTCAGCGCCGACGACATCCTCGGCGCCGCGTTGAAGCTGCCATTGCTCGACGTCGCGCGCGCCTGGATCGTGCCGCCGAACGCCACCGGTCCGCGCACCGGCACCGTCACCCTCGTTGCGATGCGCGGGTTGCGCGCCGGCGAAGAGGCAGCACGCCTGCCGGAATCGCGTCGTTGGCTCGACGCAATCCGTCGCCGCCTGCTGGCGCGCATGCCGCTGGGCACGCGCCTGATGGTGGTCGGCCCGCGCTATGCCACGTTCGTCGTGCAGGCAACGCTCGAAGCCGACGCGGGGCGCAATGTCGACGACCTCCAGCGCAACGTGATGGAGATCCTGCGCAAGCGGTTGGCGACGACGGGACCGTCGGCGCGGCCACCCGGCGTGCCGGTTTCGCGCAGCGACATCGCGGGCTGGATGCGCGCGGTCGATGGCGTCGCGCGTGTCGTCGCGCTGCAGTTGGTGCGCGACCCGGGTGGGAACGTCGCCAGCGTCGCCGTCGCGCGCGACGGCCTGCCGCGACTCGACGCAGCGAACAGCACGATCGACGTGCGACGGCCCGGGCAGGGAGGTGCGCCATGAGCGCCGACCCGCAGCGCGGTTATCGCTTCGCGAATGCAGCCCAGTGGGGCGCGTGCCTGTTCGCGGGCATCGATGCCGGTGCGCTGGCCGCGTTGGATACGGTGCAACCTTTCGCACCGTTCGCCACGACCGCGCAGCGCTTCCCGACCCAGGGCGCGGCGGCCCTCGCCGTTGCAGCGACGGGCGAAACGTTCTGGCACGACGCCGCGACCGACACGCTGTATCGCCTGGCACCGGGCGACGACACCCCCGAACTGCTGCGCGCGCCCGCCGCGATCGTGCGTGCGACGCGACTGCTCGCCACGCACTGGGGCTTGTGGTCGTTCGGCGACGGCGCGGTGCAACGCTTCGAAACCGACACGCTCACGCGACTTGCGATCCTCGACCTCGACGGCTGGCGCGCCGTCGACATCGCCGAAGCCTGCAACGGCCTCTACATCCTCGCCGAGCACGACGGCCACTGGCATGCCCTCCATGTCGATTGCGCGGGGCGCATCCAGCAAACGGTCGCGTTCACCGACGTCACGCACGCGCAGGCGTTCGTCTACCTGCGCACGCGCAAGCGCTTCGTCCTCCTCACGGACGACGGCGATCCGCAGCTGCGCTGGTATGCCGAGGCCGGCGGAAACGCGCTGGTCCGGAAATCTGTCGCCGGCCTGGGCCATTGCTTCCGCGCCACCGCGCTCGGCAGCGACGGCCGCGATCGCGCGTGCGTCGCGGGCGTCGATCGGGAAGGCGCGGCCCATGTCTTCACGTTCGATGGCGACGGCAACGCGCTCGGCGACGTGCAGCTCGACGCGCGTGACGCACCGGCGACGGGCGTCGCGGCGTCCCGCGACGCGTTGCATGTCACCGGCCCGCGCGGCCTCCTGCGTTTCGCCGCCGTGCCATCCGTGCCCGACGACGCATCCGAAATCCAGGGCCAGCTCATCACCCCGATGCTGCATTCGCCCGACCGCGAAGACGGCCGCCGCTGGTTGCGCATCGAAGCCACCGCGACGCTCCCGCGCGGCGCGACCCTCGAACTGGCGTACGCCTCCACCAGCGACCCCGCGATCCGCGACCGCATGGTGAAGCTCGCCGCCGACCCGACGCTGACCGCCACCCAGCGCACGCAACGCCTCCTCGCCGAGCTTGGCCTCTGGCATGCGCCGGTCGCCTTCCATGGCGAAGGCAACGACACCGCGCGTTTCGCCGCGCCGCTGTTCACGCTGCGCGATCCGTATCTGTGGGTGCACCTGCGCCTGATCGCCGCACCCGGCGCGCCATCGCTTCCCGCGCTGCAGGCGCTGTCGGTGCTGTACCCCGGCCACACGCTGATGGAGTACCTGCCGTCGATCTACCAGCGCGAGGAAGCCAACCCGGACAGCTTCCTGCGCGCCCTCGTCGGCGTGTTCGAAACCACCACGCAGGGCCTCGACGAACGCATCGCCGCGCTCGGCAGCCACGTGCATCCGAAGACCGCGTCGCCGGAATGGCTCGACGCCATCGCGCGCTGGCTCGGCTTGCCCTGGGACGACACGCTGGCGCTCGCGCAGAAGCGCTGCATCGTCGCGCACGCGCATGCGCTCGCGACGACCCGCGGCACGCGCAGCGGCCTGCAGACCTTCCTCGCCTGCCTGATGCCGGAAACGCCACGACGTTTCCGCATCGTCGACGGCATCGCGGACTTCGGTTTCGCGACCGTGGGCGGCGCCGGATGCACCGGGAGCGCCTTGCCCGCGATGCTCGGCGGCCGCCCGCGCTGGCACACCGAACTCGACGCAGGTGCGCGCCTTGGCCGCATGCGCCTGCCGTGCGCAGGCGACAACGACGATCCCTGGCAACTCGCCGCGGGCGTGCGCATCGACATCGCCGCCACCGCGGCCGAGCGTCGCGCATGGTCGCCGTGGTTGCCCGATGCGATCACCGCACTCGTCCCGTTCACCACCCGCGCGCGCGTGCGCTGGATCGACGCGCGCGCACTGCAGGGCCAGCGACTCGACGGCGCGCTGGTGCTGGAAGGCGACCCCACGCCGCACCTCGGCGACGACGCCATCACCGGCGTGGCCCGGTTGCCCGCACGCGGAACGCGCCTGGGCGCGACCGGTGCGGACATCGGCACGCGCCTGCTCTGAAGGAATGCCAGGAGGAATCGCCATGCAACACAAGGCAGACGCACATCGGGAATGCTGCAGCGACGCAGGCTGCGACTCCGGCCTGCGCAACAACTACTTCGAGGGCAAGCGGCTCACCGCCGATGCCTTCCGCGTCGAACAGGATTACCTGATCGACCGTCGTCGCCTGCTCAACCGCGCGATCCACGGCTGGGGCGTGGTGTACGGCTTCAAGATGGCGATGGCGCCGCCGGACGAAAGAGGCGTCGGCGGCCGCTTCCAGCTGGGCGCCGGCCTCGCGCTGGATGCCTGCGGTCGCGAACTGGTGCGCGTGCGCGGCGCGCCCGTGGGCCTGCGCGAGGTCGTGCTGATCGACGACAAGGGCCGGCGCCTGTCGCGCGAGGACGCGGGCCTGGGCGATGCGGACGCGCGTAATCCATCGCGCATCGATCCGACGCGCGAATGCTGGCTGCTCAGCGTGCACTACGCCGAACAGGCGATGGACCCGGTGCCGGTCACCGACCCGTGCAGCTGCGAACGCAACGAATGGGACCACGTGTGCGAGACCGTGCGCTTCTCGTTGCAGCGCGTGAACTGCCGCACCTGCTGCGACCAGCACGACTGCACGCTGGACTGCGAATGCGGCACCGGCCCGTGCTGCGACGAACACCGCACGGGCAAGGATCCGATCGAGCAGGGCGCCGTCGTCGCGCAGCGCCTGCGCAAGCACCCCGTGCAACGCGGTGGCTGCCGCTGCCTGTGCGAACACCTCACCGGCCTGCGCTTCCACGACGACTGCGATTGCCTGACGGAGATCGAGGAACCCTGCGCCCGCGTGCGCGTGGACCTGCGCCATGGCGTGCCGCTGGCCTGCGTGGTGCTGCGCCACGACGCCGAATGCGACTGCTGGGGCTTCGACGACACCTTCGAAGCCTGCGGCCCGCGCCGCCTCGTGAAGCGCAACGACCTGCTGTTCGACCTGATCCGCGGCTGCGACCTCACGCGCATCAGCGCGATCGGCTGGAAGCCGTGGCACCGGCTGGACACGCTGGTGCCGTACAAGGACTTCCAGGCATCGTTCGGCGACGAGGATCCCGCCGACAACACGCGCAACCTCACGCGCGACTACTGGGTGGAGTTCTCGCGCCCCGTGCGCGCGGACACGGTGCGCCCCGACTGCTTCTCCATGACGATCACCATCGCCGAGGACGAGGCCGGCTGGTACGAATCGCGCCGCGTCCCGATCATCGACGTCATCAAGAGCGGCGGCCCGGATCCGCAGCACATCACGCGCGCCACGCTGGTGGTCGAAGCCGGCTGGGCCACCGACGCGGTGACGGTGAAGAAACACAAGATCTTCAACAAGGACGAAGCCCTGGTGGAGATCGCGGTGTTCGGCGACTACATCGTCGACTGCAACGGGCAGACCGTGGACGCCAATGCCGTCGGCCTCTCGCCGGCCCCGACCGGGAACGGCACCCCGGGCGGCACCTTCCATTCGAACTTCCGCGTCGCGCAGAGCGACGCCTAAGGAGTTGCGCCATGACCAACACTCCCAAGCCCCTGGCGATCCACAAGGCCATGTCGACGCTCGTCTGGCCGAAGTTCGGACCCGGCATGCTGCTCGAGCACGGCGACCTGGAATTGCTGCCCGCGTACACGCGCGAAATCAACCGCCTGATGTTCCGCAGCCTGTTCGGATGCGGCGTCGTGTGCGGATTGAAGGTCGACGTGGCCGTGCACTGCGGCAAGCCGCGCATCACCGTGGAATGCGGCCTGGCCATCGACTGCGAAGGCGACCCGGTGTACGTGCCGAAGACGCAGGTGTTCGACCTGGACGGCGAATGCGACACGAAGTTCGAATTCCCGCTGTGGGTCGTGCTGTGCGGCACCAGCAAGTGCTGCGCACCGCGCACCGCCGCCTGCAGTTGCGACGACGACGAAACGCCGGCCGTCTGCACGCGCGAACGCGACGCCTTCGAGATCCGCGTGCTGGATGCCGCGCTCGGCTGCGGCTGCCAGGACTCGCCGACGACCGGCATCTGGGATACGCCGTGCAAGTGCGCCGACCCGTCGATGCTCTGTCATCAGAACCACTACAACGGCGTGTGCGGCTGCAAGGACGGCGATTGCGACTGCTGCGACTGCGATTGCGTCGTGCTGGCGCGCATCGACGAAACCAACGATGCGGAAAAACCATGGGAGGCCGACCACAGCGTGCGGCGTTTCATCCGCCCCGTGCTGATGCGCGATCCCCTGGTGGCGCCGCCGCAGGCGCAGGCCGTCGGGACGCTGACCAACACGATGGTGGCGAAGAAGGTCGTGCGTCCGCGCGGGACGATCGCGACCATCACGCCGCCGAATACCTGACGCGCGCGTTGCAGGCACGCCATGGGGCCGGAGCGTAGTGCGTCGCGGAAGCCGGCCGTGGCGGAACGGCGGCCGGGGGTGGTGCGTGCGCCTGCGATCGCGTCGGAACGCGCAACGCCGATGGGCGCGGCGTTGCAGCAGAAGTTGGGAAACCAGGGCGCGCAGGCATTTGCGACTCAGATGATGTCCCGCGCCAGCGGACCCGCCAGCGTGTTCGGCGATGGGGCCGCGTTGGGCGAATTCGCCGTCAGCCACCCCGATGACGCGCACGAACAGGAAGCGGAGCGCGTCGCCGACCACGTGATGCGATCGGCCGAACCGGGGAACGTCTCGCGCAATGCCCCGTCGCCTGCGGTCCATCGTGTCTGCGCCGAATGCGAAGAGGAGATGGCGGGCGAGCAGATCGACCGCGCGACGGCATCCGGTGGTGCCTCCGAAGCACCGGTGCCGGTCGCAGCGAACATCCACGACATGCAAGGCGGCGGTTCACCGCTGCCGCCCGCCACGCGCGCGTTCTTCGAGCCGCGCTTCGGCGCCGACTTCAGCCACGTGCGCGTGCACACCGGCGGCCGCGCGGACGCCACCGCCAGGGCGGTGAGCGCGAAGGCCTTCACCGTGGGGTCGGACATCGTTTTCGCGGGCGGGCAGTTCGCACCGGAATCGCAGGAAGGACAGCACCTGCTGGCGCACGAGCTGACGCACGTGGTGCAGCAGGATGGGGGCGCCAGTCGCGTCAGCCGGAAGGCGGCGACGGCCAGGCCCAGCATCGCAACGCACGCGGTCACGCCCACGATCCAGCGTTTCGACCTGCCGTTCGGCTACGAAACGGACTTCTCGTGGGAGGGCGTCAAGACCGCGGCCGGCGTGGTGCGCGACAAGGCCGAGGACGCGATCAACTGGGTCGTCGAACAGATCACCGAACTCGCGCACGAGGCGATGGCGTGGCTGGGCGACCAGTGGGACAAGCTCGAGGGCTTGATGAACGCCGCCTTCGAAGCGGCGAAGGACGCCTTCGGCAACATCACCGCGTTCTTCCTCAGTCCGCTGAAGTTGGTGGCGGATGCCTTCATGAAGCTCGATCCGGCGGCGCTGTCCCGCACGTGGGCCGCGTTCTCCGGCGTCGTCAAGCGGGTGGGCGAGGGATTCAAGACTTTGGCGGCCGGCCTCTTGCGGCCGTTCGAGTTCACGTGGGGGATCATCAACCGTTACGCGACCTGGGTTCTCGACAAGTTGTCCGGACTGCTCGGCAACTTCCTCTTCCGGAAGTTGCCCGATTTCGTGCAGCGAGGTGCGCGCGCGCTTGTCGATGCGCTCAAGGCGCTGTGGAAGAAGATCCACGACGGGTGGACGGCGCTCTTCGGCCAGATCAAGGCGTGGGTCAACACGGCGATCGACGCCATCGTCGGCTTCATGCAGAAGGTCTTGAACTTCGCGATCGACGTCGTGATCGCAACGCTCGTCAAGATTGGCCAGATGGTGGCGTTCCTCACGGATTTCTTCGCGGATCCGATGAAGTACATCGCGATCCTTGCCAAGCGTTGCGTGCAGGCGCTCGAAGGGGTGGAAAACCGGTTTGCCGGTGTGGTCAGCCAATACTTCGGCAGCGGCACGGACCCTGCGGCCGCCGCACCCGCCGGGGCGCCACCAGTGAAGATCCATCGCACGCCGGATGCGAACGCCCCGGAGGCACGCACCGCGGCAGACTGGGGCGAGATCGGCACCGGCATCCTGGGTGCGATGGGTGACAAGTGGGAGGCCTTCAAGGCCAGCCCGATGACCGTGGTGGTCGGGTTGCTGAGGGACCTCTTCGTGCCAGTGATCGGCGATATCGAAGACCTCATCAAGTTGTACTACGACATCAAGAAGGTCGTGCTGGGGTTGAATTTCGATTCGCTGCATGACCTCTGGACCAGCATCCTGCAGATCCTCGACATCCCGATTCTTCTCTGGAACACCGGGGTCAGCATCCTGATGCGGACGCTGATGCTGCCACTGCTCGTCGCTTCATTCATCCCCGTGGCGCACGAAGCCGCATTGGCGATCGGGTACGAGTTGCTGCTCGCGTTCCTCGGCGGCGTAGGCGCAAACCTGGCCCAGAAGTTGCTGTTGCTGAACACCGGTGCGACGGTCAAGAGCCAGAAGAAGGATGCCTACAACAGCATCGCCGACAACCTGATCGCGGTTGCGATCACGGCAGTGATCGCGCTGCTGATGATCCTGCTGCCGGCGCTCTACGGCGTGATGAAGGGCATCTTCAACTTCGTCAAGGGGAAAGTGTTCCCCATCAAGGCGCCGCCGATCGAAGCAAAAGCGCCGCCGTTGCCCGAAAGCAAACCGGCGCCGCCCGAACAGAAGCCGCCGCCGGGCAAGGACGAACCTGCGCCGGCACCCGAGCCGGACCTGGGCTTCGAAAACGGGAAGCGCGTAGTCGCCGAAGAGCCGACCGCGGATGGGAAGCACAAGATCAAGGTCACCGAAGACGGTGTGTGCCTGCGTTGCTCGGATTGCGGAACGCTGGTCAAGGATTACGCAATCGAATTGAACGATCCGAAGAACGCCGCCTTGCTGGCGGAACTGGAGGCCGCCGAGACCACCGCCAATCCGAAGCTGAAGGCCTGGAAGATGGCCAAGATCGAAGAAAAGCTGGCCGACATCCGGAAGAACAACCCACATCCAAACGATCCGATCGTGTCGCGAAAGGCGCGGATCGACATCCTCGGCAAGGATCCGGCGCAGGGCGGAAAGGTCACGCCCAGCACGCTCCGCGAAGCCGAAGTCGCCGTCTCGCTGGAAGAAGCCGGCCAGGTCAAGGGTCCGGTCCGACGCGATCCAACGGGCGGCGCCGATTTCATCGATGGAGATGGCAAGCCTTGGGACGTGAAAGGATTCGACTCGGGGCATAGCCCAGCGCAAGGCGGATTCGACCTTGCAACGGACGCTGCCAAGGTCGACAAGTCGCTCTCGCTCGGCGAGGACGTAATGATGGACACCGGCAAGATGACGGCAGCGGACACTGCAGCGCTGAAAGCGGAAGGGGTCAAGCGCGGGTGGGGCGACCGGGTAAAGTTCTTCCCCTGAGAGGAAATTCGAGCGATGCCTTCAATTCCCGAAAGTGAACTGATCGCCAGGATTGCACTGCATGCGCAGTGGTTGGCGAGCCTTGGCGCATCCGGCACGCAGCTTGTCCTGCACGACGCCGACCTGTCCTCGGTGGAACTCCCGGGCGTCGACCTCACCGATGCAACGCTTGCCTCGGTCTGTTTCGACCGGGCCAACCTGCGTGGCGCCACTTTTGGCGGTGCAAATCTTGCATCGTCCTCGTTCGTGGATGCCGATCTGGCGGGTGCCGATTTCACCAAGGCGAATCTTGACCACGCAGTCTTCCGCAACGCCTCCATGCTGGAGCTTCGCGGATTTCGAACCAGTTTTCGCCAGGCGGATTTCCGCGGCGCCGACTTGTCGGGCGCGAACTTGTTCCGCGCGTACCTGAGGGAGGCACGGCTGGAAGGCGCGACGCTGCGCAACGTCAACCTGACCCAGGCGGAGCTGAGTGGCGCCTGGATCGAAGGCGCGGATTTCCGCGGCGCGGAGGCGGCGGACACGGTCTTTGTCGAGCGCCTGCACGACAGCGCCGCGTCGGTCATCGAAGGCGAAATGGCGCTGCAGTGCCTTGTCGCGGCGGCTGCCGACGGATGAGGGTGCAGCATGGCCCGGAAGCGCAAGTTCGAAAGCAGCGTGGATCGCGGACCCATCCACGCCGTGGTGGCGCGCAGGCCCATCGTGTCGGTGAAAGCGGGCGGTGAATTCCGGCAGCGCATGGGGAATATCGGGCTGCAGCGCTTGATCGAGGATCGGCTCGCATCACCGCGCGCGCCGTTGCTTCTGTACCGGCAACCCGATCCCAAATCACCGTTGCCGCCGGGTCCCGCACCTGGTGTCCCTGCGAATGCACCCCCCGACCCCGTCGACGACCTGATCGACGCGATCGGCGCCGCCGTCGAAACGCCGCTTTCCGAGATCCCGTTGACCTCCACGGTGAATCCCAAGTTGACGCTCACCCCGGAACTCGTCCTCAAGCAGCAATGGCCCGCGATCCGCAAATGGATCATCGCCTTGGGCACGAAGGGCGCGCCGCGCGTGCCGTCGGGGTTCGCCGCACTCGACACGCCCGGCATCACCGACCCGCTGCGCGCATTGCCCAAGGCCGATCGCATCCGCGTCGCCGACGGCGTGCTCGATCGCTTGATCCTCGGCGTCGGAACCGAAGCCCCGCAAACCTATCGCGACGAGTTCGCGCGCCTGACCACGAAAGCGAAGGGCGCGATGGAACCGGACGCGGATCCGCTCGTCGGATACGTCGCGATGCGCGACGGGCTGAAGGCGACGTTCGGCAGCATCGATGCGATGAATGCCTTCTTCGCGACGCTGGAACCCGCAGAATTTCCGCCGGCGTCGGGCACGACGAAGGTGTTCGGCCGCCAGAGCCTCGTGCACCCGGAGCTGAAGAAGGCGCTCAAGAAAGCCACCGATCTCCTCCAGTCCAGCAAGGTGCCCGCCGGTACTTTCGACCGCGTGATCGCCAGCATGGCCGACATCACCACGCTGGCCGGCAAGGTGCACCACCGCGGCTCGTGGGCCATCAGCATCCGCGAAAACCGCAACAACCCGAGCGAGATCGGCAACCACTCCTTCGGCTTCGCAATCGACATCGACGCCAACGCGAATCCCAACCTGCCGAAGTTCCGCTGGGACATCGTGAAGCAACTGACGGGGTTCGATGTCTACGGGCCGGACATGGCGGGCGCGAAGGCGGGGCAGCCGTTCGCCACCGCGCTGCCGGCGGCGAAGCACTTTCGCGAGGCGAGCGACAAGTTCCGCAGCATGTTCGACTCGCCGGCGCATTTCGAAGCGGCGCTGGCGGCGGAGGCGGCGAAGCACCAGATCCCGATTCCGGCCGCGGCGTTGGCCAAGGCCGTGGCGGCGGCCGCGCAACGCGGCAAGCCGGGCGCCGAGGGGCTGGCGGCTTTGAAGCGGACGCTGCGCGACGCAATGGACAAGGAGGAAGCACGCGTCGCCGTGCCCGACAGCAGCGGCGGCGAGGGCAGTTACAGCGCGCACGACGATCCACGCGTCCTCGACACGCTGGTGGCCGCGCTGCAGCCGAAGATCAAGAACCGCGCGGACCTCACCCGGCTCATGCCCTTCATCCTCGCGCAGGTGATCGATCCGCGCGACACGCCGGCGTTCCCGAAGACGGCCGAACTCGCGATCCTGTTCGACCGCAAGGTCATCGCCGAGCTCAAGCGCATCCGCGAGGACGTGCGTCGCTACGAAATGCCGATCAACCTGCGATTTCGGCTGGCACCCCGCGCAAAGGAATCCGAGGTCGCAACGCTCGCGGCCTCGCTCGTCGAACTGCACGGCATCTTCGCCGGCACGCGCGACAAGGCCGGGCAACCGATCGGGCAGGGCACGAGCCTGTCGGCCGTCGCCGTGCACGGTTTCATGAACATGGAGCCGGAACTGGTGGCCGCGCTGACGTCGAGCGAAGGCGGCAACCTGGTGTGGCTGGGGACGACCACCGGCACGAAGGACTGGATGCATTTCCAGCTGAAATCACCGCCGAAGATCACGCCGCAGGGGACGTGGCCCTAGTGGTTGGCTTGCGTGGGCGACGCAATCCACGGCGCTTCCCGCGCCCGATACATCGCCTGCGTCCTGCGCGACAACGCCAGCTTCTCCAGGATGTGGTGCACGTGGTGCTTCACGGTCGACACGCTCAGGCTCAGCTCCCGCGCGATCTCCTTGTTCGACAGCCCGCGCTCGATCAAATGCATCACTTCGCATTCGCGGCGACTCAACGGCTGGCCCGGGGCGGGGCCCGTCGCCGGCTGTTCCATGCGGAACAACGCGCGCAGCAATTCGCACGAGATCTCGGCGGAGCAGGCGAGGCGGCCATGCACGACGTCCGACAGGGCTTCGCACAAACCATCGATCGATGCATCGCGCGGCACGTAGCCGGTGAAGCCGGCGTGCCCGCAGCGGATGACGTTCTGGCGTTGTTCGTCCAGGCCCAGGGCGACCAGCAACACGTCGGGATACGCCTGCGCGATGGCGCGCACGTCCGACAGGTCGATGCCCTGGGTGACGTCGATCAGGACCAGGTCGACCTCGGTGTTCGCGAGCGCCCCGTGCAGGTCCGCGAAGGCGTTGACCACCGCGCGCACGACCATGCCGGGGCGGTTGGCAAGCGAGGCTGCCAATCCATCACCGAGCAATCGCACCGGGGTGAACACGATCAGGTGCATGGCCTCGCCTTGCACGCGGCGCGCAAGCTGCGCTTCCATGGCAACGCGCGCATGCCATTTCGACGGTCACCGCCTGCACGAATGGCGTGGTGAGCATCGCTTCCCGGTGGGTCCGCGCGCCCCCCATCCGGGGCATGCGGTGCCCGGGGGCAGCGCGCACGGACCAGTTGCCGCAAGAATCGCTGCCCCGGTAGCGGCACGGCGATGAATGCGGGAAATCCCGGTCACGGGGTGAATCCGTGTGCCGTTTGATGAGGGGGTGGCAGCCTCGCTACCCGGTTCGCGTTACGAACATCAACGGAGCTTCGACAGGCGCGCCCGTGTTCTCCATCTCCACCCGCATCCGCCGTGCCCGCACGCAGGCCGGATTGACGCAGACCGAAGTGGCCCGCCGCCTCGCCGTGCAGCGCAGCGCCGTCACGCAATGGGAACGCGAAGGCGGCACCACGCCGAGCGTGGGCCACCTGGCGCAGATCGCGTGCGAGACGCGCGTGTGTTTCGAATGGTTGGCGACCGGGCGAGGACCGAGCAATCCGGACGCGGGCGCGTTCGATGCCGCGGTGGTCGTCGACGATTTCGCGCGCGACGAACTGGAGAGCCGGATCCTGCAGGGATTGCGGCGCGTGTCGGATCGCAGGCGCGAAGCGGTGGTCCGCGTGGTGGAGATGTTGTCGGGGTAGTTGCTCGCGTGAATCACGTGAACCTTTTCCCGCGCGCCGTGCATCCACGAATCCATCACCTGCCGAATGAAAGACTGCCTTCAGCCCCAAGGACGGGGCCGGGTATCCCCTAGATCCCTGAAGACCCCGCGCTCCCCTCGCGGGGTTTTCCTTTGTTACAGGGGCGCCGAATCTCAGCGAATCGTTATTTCGGCGGAGGGCGGCAGGCGTATGTTGCCCACTGCGCGCGGCGGCTCGCGCGCCGAACTTCGAGCATTCCCCATGCCCCAAGTGTCCGATTGCCACGCACCCCTGATCGCCTACCGCTGTCGCGACGGCAGCTATCTCCTCGCGCCTGCGAATGCGCCGTTCCTCGAAGACGACCAAGACGACGCGCTCACGTTCCTGGGCGAGATGGCGTGCGACAGCTTCGACGACGACCTCCGGCGCAGCCTGCAACAGCAGTTCGCCACGCAGGCCTATGCGTCCCTGTCGCGCGAACAGTTCTTCGCGATCGGCGGGGCGGACGCTCAGGCCGGGAGCTGATCGGTCCCGACGACCTGCGCCAGGCGCCGCGTTTCCTGCAGGGCGTGCGCATCCGGGAAGTCCCGGAGCGGCAACGCGTACGCGCAGCCGCCGAAATACACCAGCAGGAAGCCACCGCGTTCGCGCACGCGGGTCATGCCGCGCCATGCGTGCTTGCGGTCGACCTTCGGGGTGAAGACGCGCAGGCCCGCTTCGCTGAACTCGTAGGAGAACCGCCCGCCGTACGAACGCGCGGCGCGATAACCAGTCCATGCACCGGACGCGACGGCGATCGGCAGGAACCCCAGCAAGTACAGGCCCACCAGCCAGTCGATCCAGGACGGCGGCTTGTGCATCACGGCCGGGAACAGGACCAGCACGCACAACCCCAGTGCGGCGAAGACGGCCCCGAAGCGCAGGCTCTTCGTCTGGTTGGGAAGGGCGGCGAAACCCGCGCGCAGGCGATCGAAGAACGAGAGGCGGACTTCCAGCCGCACCACGGGCTCGGTCGATGGCGTGTAGACCGGCATCACGCCGTTGCCGGAAGGCAGGGCGTCCGGCGTCATGCGCCTTCCACCCCGGCATCGCGCGCCAGTGCGCGCACCGCGCCGACTTCCGTCGGGCCGAACAGTCGCCGCGGCATGCAGAGCACGCACTGTTCGCCGATGCGGAGCATGAGGAACCCGCCGCGCTCGCGCATGTTGCGGATGTTCGTCCAGGACATCTGCGTCTGACTGTGTTGGGTGCTGATATGCAGGCCTTCGGCCGTGAAGCGATAGGCGACCGCGGACTTCTGCGCACGACGGCTGTTCCAGGCGGCGGCAACCAGCAACCCCGGCACGAAGGCGATGCCGGCCAGGCCGGCCGCGAGCGCGCCGGCGTCGAGCTGGCCGGCGCGCGAGGACAGGATCAGCACCGCCAGGCCCCCGGCGCAGAACAGTGCCATGCATGCCCAGAGTTTCGGCACGCGCACCGAGACCAGTGCGAGCGCCTTCACGCACTCGGCGAACGTCATCCGGACGTCGGGCAGGTGGATCGCGGTGGGCGTCATGCGGCGGGCGTGGGTGGTGGGCTGCGTGCGGGCAAGGCTACGCGAGCGCCGGGACCTTGTCCCGTGGGCGGGGTTCGCGTGGCGAGGCTATGCTCCCCGGGGCCGCGCGGGGCGGCATGCCGGGGACGATCCGACGCGATGCGCCTGCTCACTTACGTCCAGGATCGGACGCTCGCGAACGAGATCACCTTGCGGCTCTACCACAAGGGCATTCCCACGTTCGTCCGGGGCGCGGGGATCCGGAACGTGTTCAACGACGCGATCTTCGTCTGCATCAACGCCCAGTACGACGATGCGCGGGCCTTGCTCGACAACCCGGACCACGACGTCGCCGAGCCCGTCGATGTCGATGCCTTCGAGCGTGATGTCGCGAGCCTCGATCCGCGTTTGCTCAAGTGGGGGTTCATC
Organism: Lysobacter helvus; assembly: GCF_018406645.1. NCBI lineage: Bacteria > Pseudomonadati > Pseudomonadota > Gammaproteobacteria > Lysobacterales > Lysobacteraceae > Lysobacter > Lysobacter helvus. Next base: position 21,974 of record NZ_AP024546.1, on the reverse strand, counting down.
GCGCTGCTGGTGGTGTTCGCGCTGGTGGCGTGCGTGGTGTATGCACGAATGCAGTAGGGCGCGGACGTTGCGCGGCATGCGCCAACGAGGAGCGAGCAATGCGGAACGTGATGATGGGTGCGTGCGTCGTCGCCTGGTTGACGGGATGCGGCTGGACCGATGACGTCGACAGGCTCACGAAGGCGCAGGTCGCATTGTTGTGCCACCAGATCGAAGCGTACGAGCGCGACCAGCACCAGCCGCTCACCGCGGCGCAAGGCTTGCGCGGACTGTTCCAGGCGCCTGACGGGACGCGGTACGCGGGACCCGGGTCGCTCCTTGATGGTCGACGCTTGCCATTCGAGCCGATCGTCGAACGCGGGGTCATCGTGGGCGTGCGTTCCATCGGGGCCGACAAGCGATCGAGCGCCGACGACATGCAGTGCCGCGTGACGCCATCGGCGTCAAAGGCCGAAGCCGCAACGCACTGACTCAGGCGCCTGCAACACCCCCCGAGCGCGCGAGGGCCCGGGCTGCGTCCGCCTCTTCGCGGGAAGCGAAGGCGCGCAACGGAAAGCACATCGCCTGCTGGCGCGCGAAGTAATACATCTGGAAGCCGGCGCGTTCGCGGAATTTCCGGATGGCCTGCCAGGCGAGGCGCTGGTCCACGCGATCGGTGACGATGTGCAGGCCCGCGTCGGCGATTTCGAACGCGGCGCGGCCCAGGTCGCGTTCCGCCCGCGCGTACCTGATCGCCGTCAGCCACCAGCCCAAGGGCAGCATCGCCAGCACGGAAATCGGCACGGCGATGAACGGGAACTCGAACGGGAACCACGGCGCGTCCGCGAACAGGCAGAACGCCAGGATCGCGAGCACATCGACGACGATCGACACCCACGTGGCCACCGACGTGAGCGAAATCGTCGCGCTGGCTTTCAGCCGCTCGCGGAACGTGAGGCGGAAGGCGATGGCGATCGGAGACGGGGACATGCGATTCCTTTCGGGCGTGTGCGGGGATCAGGGTTGGCCGGGCGCGACGACGGCGGAGCCATCCGCAGCGATGTCGCGCCCCGCAGGTCGATCGGGTGACCGGAACCACCGTTCGATCGTCTGGAACGACACCGCCGCGCACGCGATCGTCGTCGCCACGATGAGCAACAACTGCGGCAGCCCGTCCAGCGTATTGCGCAGCGCCCAGGCGATCGGCCAGTGGTACAGGTACATCCCGTATGAAATGCGGCCGAGGTAGACCAGCGGCGCGCGCGTCAGGAACGGCAGCGTCGTGCGATACGACAGCACGATGATGCACGCCGTGGCGGCTTCGGCGAACGGACGATGGTTGGTGTAGCCAGCTATCACCAGCGCGGAGCCCACGGCCAGCGCTGCGAGCGGCAATGTCATGCCGCGCGGGCGGAACGCGAGCAATGAACCCAGCACCAGTCCCGTCATCCGGGTATCGAAGCGCACCCCCGCGCGCCACTCGAAGGGTTGCAGCGCGGTCCAAGCCGTGGCGACGACATAGATCGCGCCCAGCAGCACCACCGCGCGCCCGCGCGGCATGCGCGCCACGAACGGCAGCAACAGCGGCCACAACAAGTAATAGTGCTCTTCGACCGACAGCGACCACGTGTGGCCGAGGATCTCCGAGGGCCGCACGTAATCGGTCACGTAGACGAGGGCATGCAGCGCCGCGCCCAGGCTGGTCCACCCCACCAGCACCGTCGCCGCGACCAGCATCACCAGCGCGGGATACAGGCGCCGCGCACGCCGCAGGTAGAACGCGCCCAGGCGAATCCCACCGCCGGCGTCTTCCTGCAGCAACAACGAGGTGATCAGGAAGCCCGACAAGACGAAAAACACATCGACGCCCAGCGCGCCTTCCAGGCCGAGCCAGTGCCAGTGCGCGTGGTACTCGATGACGGCGAGCACCGCGATCGCGCGCAGGCCGTCGAGTGCCGGGTTGTAACGGATCCCCATGGGCCGGGAAGATACCGTGGATTGCGGTCAGGGCCCGCCCATCGCGTTGACGTAGAGCGCCATCGCCGCGGTCAGCGCCAACCCGAAGCGCGCGAGCACGGTGCGCCACCGGCGGCGCACGCGGCGCGGCATCGCATGCCCGCAGACGTCGCAATGCAGGCGGCATCGCAACAACACGTGGTGGCAACGGGTGCAGGCGATCCTGGCGTCGGTGGGCATGGGAGGCGCATCGCGGAACGGGGTGCGCAACATCCGATGGGCGCGTCCCACGGGATGAGATCGGCGGCGCGACGCGCGCGGTGACTGATCCTCACCCCGAGACCGACGACCGTCCGTCCGCATCGCCTGCGAAGCACCGTTAACCCGGAACAGCCGTCGCCGAATCTGCGACGCACGGGGTGGACGATGTCCACCCACGGGATGAGGTGCTTCGATGGCCAAGGGTCCGCGCAAGTCCGTCGGCAGGAAGTCCGCGCGCAAGGCCGCGCCGAAGAAGGCTGCGCGCAAGACGCCGGCGAAGAAAGTCGCGAAGTCCGTCGCCTCCGGTCCGCCGCTCACGCTCGAGGAAGCGCAGGCGCTCGCCCGTGCGCGCCGCCCGGTGCGCACGACGCGCCGCGCACTCGCGGCCGCGACGACCACGCCCGCCGCCGTCGGTGCGGAACGCAAGCGCCTGCAGCAATCGCACGACGAGGAACGCGCCCGCCGCCTGCAGGAATACGAAGACACGATGGCGCTGCTCAAGCAGCGCGGCGTGCGTCGCACCACGACGGCGCGCAAGACGACGAAAGCGACGAAGGCCCGCAGGACGCTCGCGAAGAACGCCGGCGGCAGCGCATCGTTCAAGCCGTTGCAGGTGCTGGCCGAAGGCGATTCCTGGTTCGACTATCCGATCCCGCTGTTCGGCGGCGGCATCATCCCGCGCCTGCAGAAGCGCCTGGGCGTGCCGATCCTCAACATGGCCGACGCGGGCGACGAAGTGCGCTTCATGCTCGGCGTCGCGCAGCGCAAGCGCATGGTGCAGATGCTGCTGAACGGGTGTCCGGCGGGCGGGCCGTGGGACGTGCTGCTGTTCTCCGGCGGCGGCAACGACATCGTCGACAACCCGATGGCGCTGTGGGTGCGCAACTTCACGGCGGGCGGATCGGCGGCGTCGCAACTGCACCAGCCGCGGTTCGACACGGCACTGGCGCTCGTGCGCGCGGGCTACGAAGACCTGATCGAACTGCGCGACGGCCTCAGCCCCACCACGCACCTGGTCTTCCACGGGTACGACTTCGCGATCCCCGACGGGCGTGGCGTGTGCAACTACGGCCCGTGGCTGAAACCCACGTTCGACCTGCGCGGCTTCCCGTCGCAGGCCGCGGGGCAGGCCGTCGTGAAGGTCATGCTGCAGCAGTTCCAGGCGATGCTCACGCAACTGGCGGGCGCGCATCCGAAGGTGACGTGCGTGGCGACGCAAGGCACGCTCGCGCCGCAGGCGAGTTCCTGGCACAACGAGCTGCACCCGGCGAAGACGGGGTTCGAAACGTTCGCCACCAAGTTCCAGCAGCACCTCAAGACCCTGTTCCCCACGCGGGTGCAATGAGCATGGCGACGAAGAAACAGGCGCCGAAGAAGGACGTCGTCCACGTCAAGTTCCTGCCCAAGGATCCGCTGGTCGCGCGCCGCGACGGGCTCTGGCCGCTGGACCGCGCGATGGTGTATCCGACGGCGGGCTCGGGCCCGTGCGGGCCGCACGCGGTGGTGGTGGATTACAACGCGGACCTGGACGTGCGCTTCGCGCCGGCGCGCTTGCAGCGCAACGGCAGCTTCGCGGGGCTGGCGCGCCTCTCGCGCGAGAAGCTGCTGGCGGATTTCCATTTCCACCAGGTCAACGTGTGGGCGATCGTCGAGCGCACGCTGGAGAAGATCGAACACATCCACCTGCTGGGCCGCGCGATCCCGTGGGCCAACCGCGATGGCCGCCTGTTGCTGCTGCCGCACGCGGGCTACTCGGAGAACGCGTTCTACGACCGCGGTACCGGCGGCATCCATTTCTTCTATTTCGAAGGCTTCGAAGGCAAGCCGGTCTTTACCTGCCTGTCGCACGACATCATCACGCACGAACTCGGGCACGCGGTGCTCGACGGGCTCAAGCCCGGCTACAACGAGGTGAGTTCGCCGGAGACCGCGGGCTTCCACGAGTACTTCGGTGATGCGGTCGCAATGATGGCGAGCCTGTCGACGCGCGAGACCGCCTTCCAGGTGGTCAAGGACGCGCCGGAGAAACTGGACGCGCACAACGTCGTCTCCGCGATCGCCAGCGAATTCGGTGCCGCCTTGCGCGGCCTGCCGGACGAGGACTACCTGCGCGGCGCCTGGAACCAGCGCACGATGGAGTCGCTGGTCGGCACGTTCGAGGAACACGACTGGTCCGAGGTGCTCACCGGCATCTACTACGACCTGCTGCAGTACCTGTATCGCCGGTTCTACAAGGACAACCTGCAGCGTGGCGGCGAAACCGCGCTCAACAAGCGCCAGGGCTATGCGATGGGCGCGCTGATGCAGGCGGCCACGTCCACCGCCGGCGTGATGTTCCGCGCGATCGATTATTGCCCGCCGGTGGACCTGCGCTACGCCGATTACGCCGAAGCGGTGCTGCGCGCGCAGGAAGTGGCGTATCCGGTCGATGACCTGGGGATCCGCGCGCAGCTCGTGAAATTGTTCACGGCCCGCGGCATCCCCTTGCGCAAGCCCGACGAAAAGACGCGCGACGCCATCCAGCGCGCGTTGCGTGCCGAGAGCGTGGCCGAAACCGCGACGACGCCAGCCGATGCGTACCGCTTCCTCGATTTGCATCGCGCGGTGTTCGGCATCCCGTACGAAGCCAACCTCGCGGTCAACGCGGTCTATCGCACCAACAAGCACACGCCCAGCGGCTATCGCCCGCCGAAGGAACACATCGTCGAGTTCACCTGGAGCGAGGACGTGGCCCTGGAAGGCAAGCGCTTCGGCGCGCTCGACGGCACCATGCTGCCGCTGTGGTGCGGCGGGACGCTGGTGTTTGACACCAATTCCAATTTCCTGCACCGCGCGATGGTGCTGCCCACCGAGCAGCGCAAACGCGAACTGAAGGCGTACGCCGCGTACCTGGTCGAAGCGGGCGAGCTGGCGATGGCGCCCGACATCAATGGCAACGGCGCGCCCTCGACGGGCCATGCGCGCGTGCGCGCGACGGTGGCGAACGGGCGCGTGTCGCTGTGCCGCATCGCGGCCATGCGGCATGCGCGCGGGGGAGGGGAGGCATGAGCGCCGGGATCACCGTCCGCGCCTACGTCGTCGGCTTCGGCGACTGCATCCTGCTGCGCCTGCCCGATGGCAACGCCACGCGCCACGTGCTGATCGATTTCGGGCGCGCGCCGAACGACCCCGGCAGCGTGGGGCGTTTCCCCGACATCGCGCGCGACATCGAGAAGCAGTGCGACGGGCACCTGGACCTGGTGGTCGTCACGCACGAACACCTGGACCACATGGAAGGCTTCTACCGCGAGCGCGAAGTGTTCGACCGCATGGACGTCGACCGCGTGTGGATGAGCCTGCCGAGCAGCCCCACGTACTACCACGATTATCCGAACGCGCGCCTGCAGAAGATCGTGCGCGACAACCTGGCCGAGTTCGCCGGCAACGCCGCACGCAAGGGCATCGCATTCCACCCCGCGTTCCTCTCGCTGCTGCAGAACAACCTGGCCAACAAGCAACGTATGGATTACGTGCGCAAGCTCGGCGCGCAGCCGCCGCTGTACCTGGCGCGCGGGACGAAGGGCAAGGCCGCGGAGAAGTGGTCGAAGCACATCCACGTGCGCGTGCTCGCGCCGGAAGCCGACACCAGCAAGTACTACGGGCGCACGGCGAAGTCGCGGGCGTTGATCGGGGCGTTGCGATTGACGGCGGCCGGGGATCGGCAGGCTGCGAGCGCGGGCGATCCGTGGGAATTCGCCACCGTGCCGCGCGCCGCCGACGACGACCTGCCGGGCCTGACCGCCAGCGACTTCGCCCGCCTGCGCCGCGCGATCCGCGAAGACGGCGTGGCCGCCGCGCGCTTCATCGACCGCGCGCAGAACAACACCTCGCTCGCGCTGCTGGTCGAATGCGCCGGCAAGCGCCTGCTGCTGCCGGGCGATGCGGAGATCGAGAGCTGGCGCATGATCGAGGAACACGCGCCGGACGCGATCGCGCCGGTGGATTTCCTGAAGGTGGCCCACCACGGCAGCCACAACGGCACGCCGATGCACTTGCTCGACAAGCTGTTGCCGAAGGCGCGCAAGGCGAAGGCGAAGGTGCTGGTGTCGACGAAGCGCAACGTCTACGGCACGCAGAACCCGGTGCCGGATCGTTCGACGCTGGATGAATTGCGCACGCGCTGCAGCGAGCTGACCACCACCGATGGCGTCAAGGCGTTGGCAGTGGACGTGAAGCTCTGAGGCCGGCGGCGCGCAGTTCGCCCAGCACCGTGGAGACGTCGTAGGGCTTGAGGATCAGCGGATCGGCGCGGAAGCGTTCCGGGATGTCGCGCTTGCGGCGCGCGGTGGCGAAGATCACCGGCGTGCCGTGCGCGACCAGGTAGTCGGCGAGGGGATACACCGATTCCTCGCCGAGGTTGATGTCGAGCAGGGCGGCGTCGAAGGCTTCGTCGTTCGCCACGCGCAAGGCTTCGTCGAGCAGGTGCGCGCAGGTCACCGCGTAACCCTGGCCGGACAGGAACTCGCCCATCGCGCAGGCGAGGCTCTTTTCATCGTCGACCACCAGCACGCGCACGTTCGGTTCCCCACCCCCTGCAATGTGCAAATTGCACACCCGGGACCGTGACGATTGCGTGGCGAAGTCGCGTCAGTTCGTGCGCGGGTTGCCCAGCCAGCGCCCGACCACGCCGCCCAGCAAACCGCCCACGATCGGAACCACCCAGAAGAACCACAGTTGCGACAGCGCCGCACCGCCGACGAAGATCGCCACGCCCGTGGAACGTGCCGGATTCACGGAGGTGTTGGTCACCGGGATGCTGACCAGGTGGATCAGCGTGAGCGCCAGGCCGATCGCCAGTGGCGCCATGCCGGCGGGCGCGGACGGATGCGTCGCGCCCATGATCACGATGACGAACATTGCGGTGAGCACCAGTTCGCTCAGGAACGCCGCGTTCATCGAGAAGCCGCCGGGCGACATCGCGTCGAACCCGTTGGTGGCGAACGCGCCGGCCGTGCTGGCATCGACCACGAAATCCGCGCGTCCATGCGCGATGTGCCACAGCACGGCCGCGGCGAGGATCGCGCCGATCGTCTGCGCGAGGATGTACGGCAACAGCAACGTGGTGGGGAAGCGCCCGCCGGCCCACAGGCCCGCGCTCACCGCCGGATTGAAATGGCCGCCGGAGATATGTCCCAGCGCATAGGCGCCGGTGACCACGGTCAGGCCGAACGCGAGCGACACGCCCACCAGCCCGATGCCGAGCGGATTGCCGTCGCCGCCGAAGTTCGCGGCCAGCACCGCGCTGCCGCAACCGCCGAGGACCAGCCAGAAGGTACCGATGGTTTCGGCGACGAGTTTCCTGAGCATGGGGATCTCCGCGGTGAAGGCCGTCTTGGGGGACAGCGGAAGAAACAGGCCGGATCGGCCAACTTCCGTGCCAGCGGCCTTAAGATCGCCGCGGGGAACCGGAGTACTGCATGCAAGCTTGGGTGGCGCGCGCCCTCGTGGCGCTGGTCGGGGTGGCGGGATGGAGCGGGGCGTGCGCGCAGGCGCCGACGCCGGAGCAGCAGTTCGCACAGGTACGCGCGGAGAAGAGCGCCGCGTACCAGCGGGTGGTCGCCGACTACGACGCGCGGATCGCCGCGGCGCCGGAGGATCGCGCGTTGCAGATTGCGCGGTGCCAGTTCATGGCGGTGGCCTCCCGCGATGAAGAGGACTACATGGAGTCGGCCTACGACGACGAAGTCGCGTGCGAGACCGCGTTGGCCAAACGCTGGCCCGGCGCGCCCGAAGTCGACCTGTTCGTCTTGCAACATCTCTACGGCGACGAATCCGTCAAGAAAGGCGAGGCTTTGCTGAAGACCGCACAGGATTGGCCGGACGCCTTGCGCCGCGAGTTGCTGGTGGCCGTCTCGGACGCCAACAGCAACAACGACCTGGACCATCGCGCCGGTGAACTCGCCCTGCAAGCCACGCACATGGGCGATGCGCGTGTCGTTTCGCGCGCGGTGTCGTACCTGCAAGGAAAGGGGAAGTCCGGGGAGGCGGTTGCGCTGCTGCGCACTGCGGCCGTTCCGGAGAGCGACTTCGAAAAAGGCCGGCGCATCGACGCCGCACTCGCGCTGCCGGACAAGCAGGCCGCGGCGCGCGAACTGCGTCGCTGGAAAGCGACCGGCTACGCGCCGGATCCCGAACAGCTCGTGCGGGTGTCGCTGCGCGCCGGTGACGTGGCGACGGCGCGCATGGCGAGCCGCGGTATTCCCGCAGGACGCTATGGCCAGGGGGCCGAGCCCCTGCGCTTCGACGTCGCATTGGCGGCGCGCGACTACACGAGGGCCGCATCGCTGATCGAGCCGGCGAAGACCGATCAGCTGCGGGAAACCTTCCGCCGCTTCGTCGCGCTGCTCAAGGCATCGCCCGCCTCGATCTTCCAGCCCCGCATGCTGATCGTCGCCACGATGTTCTCCATGCTGTTCGTGCCGTTGCTGCTGGTGCCGGGCCTGATGCTGCTGCCCGTGCACTACCGCGGCCTGGTGCGTCGCATGGACGGGCGCGCGAGCACGCCGCTGTTCGCGCCGATCGGCCTGTGGCATTCGTGGTACGCCGGTGCGGTGCTGATCGTGTTCTCGTTCGTCGGTGCGTTCGCCGCCGTGAACAGCGATGGGCGCCTGGTGGTGGACGGGCAGCTCGATTCGACGGCCGTGTTCCGCATGGCGGCGTGGGGCACGGGCTTCGGCCTGCTGTGCATGTTGTTCGTCGCGCGCCTGTTGTGGCGGCGCGCGCTGGTGGGCGATGCCGCGATGTGGCGCGCCACGTGGACACGCATCGTCGGTGCGTGGGCGGTGCTGCTCGTGATCGGCGTGCTGATCGGCGTGTTCAACCACGCGGTCGGTTTCGACGTGGACACCGAGCAGACGAAGATGGTGCGTGCGCTCGCGGGCGCGGGGCACAGCGTGGGGCAGTGGGCGGTGCTGGTGGTGGTCGCGATGCTCGCGCCGGTCTTCGAGGAACTCGTGTTCCGCGGCGCGCTGCTCGGGGGCCTGTCGCGCCACATTTCGTTCGGGTGGGCCAACGTGTGGCAGGCGGCGTTGTTCGCGGCGATCCACGGCGATCCGCCGCGCCTGCCGTATTACTTCGCGATGGGGCTGTTCGGCGGCTGGCTGGTGAAGCGCACCGGGTCGCTCGCGCCGGCGATCGCGCTGCACATGCTCAACAATGCGGTGGCGATGGGGTTGATGCTGGCATTCACGGCCTGAGCGCGTCGCGCCGGGCCACGATGCGGCCATGCGCCGCTTCGTCCAGTCGTTTTCGGAAGGCAACCTGCCCACGGGCCGCGCCGCGCGCGACGTGCCCGCGGCGCTGGGCGAATTTCCCGATCGCTACAACATCGCGGTGCGCAAGCCGGCCGCGGTGATCTTCGATCGCGGCGAGGGCGTGCGCGTGGAGGATTTCGACTGGGGCCTGATCCCCGGTTGGTCCGCGCAACCGGAAACGAAATACACCACGGTCACCGCGCGCCTGGATCGCGCGCCGCGCAGCCGCATCTTCAGGCGCCCGTGGGAACAGCGCCGCTGCGTGGTGCCGATGAACGGGTACTACAAGTGGGATCGCCACGCGAAACCGCCGCAGCCGTACTTCATCCAGGCGCAATCGGGACGCGTGCTGTTCGCGGCGGGTCTGTGGGACTGGTGGCATCGCGACGAGCCGCACGTGTATTCCTTCGCGATCCTGACGCACGCCAACGCCGCGATCCCGCCGCCGCTCACGCCCGACGGCCCGATCTTCCTGCCGCCGGACAAACTGGTGGCGTGGATCGACGGGCCGTGGTTCCCGCAGCGGTTCCTCGCGACGATGCCGCAGCCCGCGCTGGAGGCCTACCCCGTGTCGCGCAGGATCCGCGATCGCGACGCGGACGATTACACGCTGCTCGATCCGGTGGATCCGATGGAGGACGCGGTGGCGAGCGCGGGGTTCGATGACGAGATCGAAGACGAGGACGACTGAGGCGCGCCAAAAGAAAACGCCCGGCTCTCGCCGGGCGTCGTGGATCCCCGCCTTCGCGGGGATGACGCGACTACCGTCGCGTCAGTTGTACGACTGCAACCCCAGGATCGACTGCAGCACGGTGGCCAGGATGGTGGCCGTGTCGTTGCTGCCCGTGCGGGTGCCGTACTGGTACTGGTCGCCGTAGGCGTCGCCGTACCCGCGCTGGAAGCCCTGGCGGAAGTAGTAGTTGTAGTCCGCCTGGTCGACGTAGGCGCCGGTGTAACCGTAGTTGGCGTCCTGGTAGGCGTAGTTGTTGCGCCAGTCGTTCTGCCAGCGATCCTGGCGGTCGGCGTTGCCGGCGCGCACGCCCATCTCGTAACCGTTGCGCACGGCCTGGCGCAGGACGTCGGCGGCGTACTGGTTCACCTCGTAGGCGCGGCCATCGCGGATGTAGCGATACTGCGGCGCGGTATTGAAGTACGGGTCGCGGTCGTAGTCGCGCGGCGACCAGCGGGCGGCCATCGCCTGCTGCTGCTGCCAGTACCACTGCTGGTAACGGTACTGCTGCGCACGGCGCTGGGCGTTGATCGAGGCGATGCGGCGCGACTCGGCGGCGCGCATGGCCTCCAGGTGGCGACGATAGTCGGCCTCGCGGCTGCGCTGCAGCGAGATCATGCGCTCGCGCTCGATGCTCGAGACGCGACGGTCGTACGCGCGCTGCGCATTGCGGGCGTGCGCTTCGTCGTCGCGGCGCACTTCCGAAGCGCGCGGCGTGGCGTGCTGCGGCACGTAGGCATCGCGACGGTCGCGATCGTGGTCGCTGTGCTGCGGCGGGCGATACGAATCGTGCCTCGGCGCGTCGCGATGCTCGACGTGGTCGCGATGCTCCACGTGCGAGGCCTCGCGGCGGTCGTTGCCGGACTTGCCGTGGTCGGCCTTCGCGCCCTTGTTGCCGTGCTCGGCCTTGTCGTGCTTGTTGCCCTTGTCGTCGTGGCCGTGCTGCTGGGACTTCTGGTCCTTGTCCTTCGCAGCGGCGTCGAGCGGCGCGACACCGGCGGCGAGGGCGAGGCCGATGGCACCGGCCAGGAGTGCGTTGCGATGGAAAGTCATTGCGAGCCACCTTGGGTGGGTTGGAGACCGCGTGCAGTAAGGCCTTGCGCGCATGAATGGGTTCTGAGAAAACGCGTGAAGCCATGGAAGCGTTCAGGCGCCCGTCGTGCATGTGCATGCGCACTCACATGGCCTCGCTGTCCGCGCACGGGCGTGCCGTGCGTTCGATGTGAAGTCCACCGGTGGAGGTGCCATGTCGCTGCAGCCCTGTGATGCCTTGCTCACGCGTGCCCATGCGCATGCCCTCGAACACCTCCATGGCCTCGACGCGCGCGACGTGGGCGCACGCGCGACGCGCGACGAACTGCTCGCCGCGTTGCGCGCACCCTTGTCGCAGCCGGGCGAAGACGACGCGGCGGTGATCGACCTGCTCGCGTCGCAGGCACCGCGCGGCACGGTGGCGTGCAACGGGCCGCGGTACTTCGGGTTCGTGGTGGGCGGGACCTTGCCGGTGTCGCTGGCCGCGGACTGGCTGGTGTCGGCGTGGGACCAGAACGCGGGCATCTACGTGATCTCGCCACTCGTGTCGGTGGTCGAGGAAATCGCGGCGGACTGGTTGCTCGACCTGTTCGGCCTGCCGCCGGACTGCGGCGTGGGCTTCGTCACGGGCTGCCAGATGGCGAACCTGACGGGCCTGGCCGCCGCGCGCCACGGCGTGTTGCGGCGCGTGGGCTGGGACGTCGAGGTCGACGGCCTGCAGGGCGCACCGCGCATCCACGTGGTCGCGTCCGCCGAATCGCACATCACCATCGATGTCGCGTTGCGTTACCTGGGGCTGGGCACGTCCTGCGTGCGTCGCGTCGAGGCCGATGCGCAGGGACGGATGCGCCCGGACGCGTTGCGCGCGATGCTCGCGACGCTCGAAGGCCCGACCATCGTCTGCGCGCAGGCCGGCAACGTGAACACCGGATCGTTCGATCCGCTCGGCGAGATCGCCGACGCCTGCCAGGCACACGGCGCGTGGCTGCACGTCGATGGCGCCTTCGGCCTGTGGGCGCGCGCCAGCGCCGATGCCCGGATCCGTGCGCTGGCCGACGGCATCGAGCGCGTCGATTCGTGGGCGACGGATGCGCACAAGTGGCTCAACGTGCCGTACGACTGCGGTGTCGCGATCGTGCGTTCGCGCGAAGACCACCGCGCGGCGATGACCAGCACGGCCGCGTACCTGGTGCAGACGAAAGGCGCGGAGCGCGACGCCGTGGACTGGGTGCCGGATTTCTCGCGGCGCGCGCGCGGCGTGCCGGTGTACGCGGCGTTGCGTGCGCTCGGGCGCGACGGCATCGCCGATCTCGTGGATCGCCTGTGCGCCCGTGCGCGGCAGATGGCCGACGCGCTCGCGCGCGAGCCCGGCGTCGCCATCCTCGCCGACGTGGTGCTCAACCAGGTGCTGGTGCGGTTCGGCGACGAGGATGACGCGACGCGCCGCGTGATCGCGGCGGTGCAGGCGGACGGGACGTGCTGGCTGGGCGGCACCACCTGGCAGGGCCGGGCGGCGATGCGCATTTCCGTGTCGAATTACGGCACCAGCGCGGAGGATGCGGCGCGCAGCGTGGACGCCATCGTCCGCGCATGGCGGCAGGTCAGTCGAACAACTCGCTGAGCCAGGACGACTTGCGCTTGCCCGGGTGCGGGTAGGGGGCGTGGTGCTGGCGCGAGGCCGACGGCATCGCCGGCGCCGCCTGCGACACCGATCGTTCGATCAGCTTGTCCAGTTCGCCGCGGTCCAGCCAGACGCCGCGGCACCGGGGGCAATAGTCGATCTCGATGCCCTGGCGGTCGGTCATCTGCAGGGCGGTATCGGTGCAATGGGGGCAGTGCATGGGCGGGCTCCGGGCGAGGGGGCTCCTTGATAGGCGGCCGGCCCGGGCGCTACAAGCCGATCCTTCGTGCATCCGCCGCGAAAAAAAGATTTCCGCGGATGTCGATCCCCGCCATCCCCGTTCGTCGGTCAGGGGGAAGGCGGCATTCGCGGCCTCATCCCCAACCAACAGGAGATCCACCATGCGCTTCCTTTCCCTCGTCCGCGTCAAGGAAACCGGCCAGCGTCCCAGCGAAAAGCTCATGCAGGACATGGGTGCGCTCATGCAGGAGATGACCGCCAAGGGCGCGCTCATCGACACCGCGGGCCTGCGCGCGTCGTCCGAAGGCTTCCGCATGCGCAACAACCACGGCAAGTTCAGCCGCACCGACGGTCCGTTCACCGAAACCAAGGAAGTCGTGGGCGGCTACGCGATCCTGGAAGCGGCGTCGATGGACGAGATCAACGCGATGACCAAGCGCTTCCTCGACGTCCACGGCGACGAGTGGGACGTGGAATGCGAAGTGCGCCAGATCGCCGACATGTCCGAAGGCTGCTGAGCCGCGTCAGAACTTCCCGCTCACCGTGAGCGAGTAGATCGGCCCGATGCGGCGGTTGCGCATCTCGTGGAAGTCGACCGGCCCGGTGCGCCGGTCGACGTACACGGTGCGGTCCCACATCGACATCGCATCGCCGAGGTTGCCCGCGGTGAAGCGCACGGTCATGCCGAAGACGTCCTTGTTCTCGATGAAGAGGTTCCCCCAGACGGGGCCTTCCCACTGCCGGCCCACTTCGGTGAGCCGGTAGTCGAGTTCGTAGTAGGAATAGTTGACGTCGCCGCCCCAGGCCCACTGCGTGCCGGGGATGTCGTGGCGCAGCGAGACGTCGGCGAAGGATTGCAGGTTGTTGCTGATCGGGCGGTTCTCGCCGGTGAGCGGATCCTTGACCTCGCTTTCCTCCATCTGCCAGGTGGCGTCGATCTTCGCGCCCGTCCAGCCGATGGGATCGAGGTTGATCGTGCTCTTCCACTCGAAGCCGTAGATCGTGGCGCGGTCGATGTTGCCGGGGCTTTCGCCGAATTCGCCGATCGGGATCGTGTCGACGATGTCATCGATGCGCTGCGCGTACAGGCGCAACGTGGTCGAGCCCCACTTGCCGAGTTTCTCGTGGCCTTCGGCGGAGAGCTCCCACGTCTGCGGCGGCACGAGTTCGGCGTTGCCCGCGTTCGACTGGCCGTTGGTGAGGTTGACGTTGGCGAGGAAGTCGTAGAAATCCAGCTGGCCCACGCGGCGTTCGAGCTTGAAGTTCCAGTCCATCTTCGGCGAGGCCTGCCAGGCCAGCGACACCTGGCCCTTCGGCCGGCGGAACGACCGCGTCAGTCCGCCCGCGCCCACCTGCTCGATCTTCGAATACTCGCCGCCCACGTTGACCTGCAACGCCAGCGCCGGCGTGAGCGCGCGACCGTAGCTGCCCATCACTTCGTAGCGGTCTTCCTGCACCGTGGCCGTGCCGCCGGGCAGGGGCACGGCGAGGAACGCGCCGGTGGTGCCATCGAGCACGTACAGGTTGGCGACGCTGTCCAGGCTGTTGAACGCGTATTCGGTGGACACCTGCCAGTCGCCGTGCGCTTTCCAGCGATATTCGGCGCGCGCGATGCGCTCCTCCTGGTCGCCGGTGCGTGCGAAGCGGGCGCCGTCGCTGGGCGTGGCGTCGAAGTAATCGTCGACCACGGTGTCGGACGTCGGCGAATGCGTGAAGCTGTCGAGCCCGATGAACTTCAGGCGGCCCTTGCCGAAGCCGAACTCGTAGTCGCCGCTCAATTCGTAGTTGTGTCCGCCTTCTTCCGAATTGATGGTGCGGAAGCGATCGGGGATGAACGGATTGCCGGCGCGCACGCCTTCTTCGATGTAGTCGAAGTACACGTGCTGCACGCGGCCGTTGAAGTTGCCCTTCTGGCCTTCGGCGCCGTTGTAGCCGAGCTGCGTGCTGAAGGTGGGCGAATCCGATTCGCCGGTCCATTCTTCGTTGCGGCGTTCGCGCACGGTGCCGTCGGCGTTGTAGATCACGGTGGGGCCGCCGGCGCCGCTGTGGTTGCCGTTGTTGGTCAGGCCCACGGTCCAGTCGACGCGGCCCGCGGTGCCGCTGACCGACACGTTGCCGCGCGTGTATTGCGGGTCGGTGTAGTACTTGCGGACGTCGGGGCGCCATTCCCACTGGCCGCTGATGCCTTCGGCCTTGGTGATCACGTTGGCCACCTGGCCCGCGAGCCCGGGGATGTCCATCGTGGCGCCGTCGCGGATTTCGATGCGCACCACGTTGGCCGCGGGGATGCGCCCGAGTTGCCCGAGCACGTCGTTGGATTTGCCGGACAGGCGTTGTCCGTTGAGCAGCACGTTGCCGGTGGCCTGGCCGAGGCCGCGTTCCTGCACGGCTTCGCGGATCACGAAGCCGGGCACTTGTTCGAGCATGTCCAGCGCGTTGTTGGGGGAGAAGCGCGCGAAGTCGGCGGGCAGGTAGGTGCGCGCGCCTTCTTTCTCGCCGGGGACGTTCGGTTCCTGCGCGAGCGCGAGGGAGATGGACAACGGCAGCAGCGCTGCACTCAACACCAGGCGACGCACGGACGACGATTGCATTCGGTTTCCCCTCGAAGGACGCAAAGACTGCCAAAGCACGGGCGCGTGGTGCAGCCCGCGGACGAGGGAAGGATGTGAGGGTGTGGCGGAGGGTTTAAGCGGTAGGGTGGATTCGATGCAAAGAAATGCGTTGCATATGCCATTGGTCACGGATTTGGCACGGGCGTTGTCCCCGCGAAGGCGGGGACACCCAGACTGGCGCTCCGCCACGCCCCATCGCACAGTCTTTTCTGCCGCAAGAGCAACGCGGCAGAAAAGACTGTGCGACGTGACGCGTCGGATCTCGTCGCGGTTTTGTTTTCGCCAACACGCCTGCGTAGACCCATGCACCGCAGCGGACAGTTGCTGGCGAACACATCTGCTCCGATGGACGGCGCGCCGCCCACCTCGAGCCCTCGCATCTGAAATGCCTCACTGCTCTCTGGCAGGCGGGGCGCCTGTCCAAGTCTGTGCCTTCCACACATTAGGAAGGAAAGCAGCGACGTCGCGCTTTAGCTTTCGCAACCGAAGTTGCAGAAAGCAACGTATCGGTGAGGCGCACCGCACGCCGAGCCAATCCCGCCGCCCATGGATGGGCGGCGCCGATGCTCGCAGCCATGGATGGCGAGGCAGCGGAGCGGGATTGGCTGGGCGTGCAGTGCGCCGTCCGTCCGAGTGCAGCTGTTCGCCAGCAACCCACCGATGCGGTGCAAGGCGCTACCCCTACGCAGCGTCGCAACGCTCCGGTCGCGAAGCGCTTCGACGTGATGAGGGCGATAGGTCCTTGAAGTGCGCCATGGATGGCGCACGGCCGGTGCTTGGAGCAGGGACAGCGGAACGCGCCGGGCAAGGACCTATCGCCCTCATCGCGGCGGAGCGCCGTGCCGGAGGTGGTTGATGCGCTATTGCGACGAGGATCGCCGAAACGATCCAGCCGATCAGCTCGACGCCTTCAAGCGCGCGTCCCTGCGCGCGACGAGGCCATTACTGCGTCGCCCCGCCGCGCTTCTGCATGTCCTGCACCCACTGCTTGCCGCGGCGCTCCATCTCGTCCGGCGCCACGTCTTCCTTGTGCGTGCTGAACATCCACTTGTGCCCGAAGGGATCCTGCACCGCGCCGGTGCGATCGCCCCAGAACTGGTCTTCCGGCGGTTGCACGATCTTCGCGCCGGCCTTGGTCGCGCGATCGATCGACGCATCGACGTCGGGCACGTACACCATCATCGACCCCGTGGATCCGCCGCGCGAAGTCGGCGACAGCGCGCCCCAGTCCGGCATCTCGTCGGACAGCATGAAGCGCGAGCCTTCGATCTCCATCTCCGCGTGCGCGATCTTGTCGCCCATCGGCAGGCGATAGTTTTCCTTCGCGCCGAACGCGTCGGTGTAGAACTGCATTGCCTTGGCCGCGTCATTCACGACGACCGACGGCGTCAGCGTGTGGTAACCCTGGGGAATGAAATCCTTGGCGGCCATGCGCATGCTCCGGTGGGGGAAGCCGCGGAGGATGCGACGGCGCGCGTTATGCGGCGGTCATCGGTGGCCCCCTTTGAACACCGCCTGCACGGCCCCATCCTCAAGCTCTGCAAAGCAGGAACCGGAGGCATCCCATGGCGACCGGCTGGGCCAACGACAACGCCGTCAACGAACAGATCGATGCGACCGTGAAAGACGGCATCCAGCGCATCCGCAGCCGCTTGCCGAAGGGGCCGTCGCTGGAAGCGTGCGAGGAATGCGGCGCCACGATCCCCGAGGCGCGCCGCGAGGCCGTGCCCGGCGTGCGCCTGTGCGTGCCGTGCCAGGAAGCGGTGGATGCGGAAGAGGCCGGATTCGCGGGCTACAACCGGCGGGGCAGCAAGGACAGCCAGCTGCGTTGACTCAACCCGCCAGCAGCACGTTCAACCGATCCAGGAATTCCACCTGCGCCGGCAACAGCTTCGCGCGCGCTTCCAGCAACGTGCACCACGCGGCGCGGTCGACTTCCGGATAACGCTGCATGTGGCCCGTGCCCGGCGGCCATTCCAGGTCGAAAAGGTTGCTGTCCACCGTGTCGACGTCGAAGTCGCCTTCCAGCGCGAACGCCTCCACGTGCTTGCCGCCGCGCTGGCGGATGCTGCCGAGCGATTGCAGGCGGCCCGCCACCGGCGTGCCGAGTTCTTCGGCGAATTCGCGCAGCGCCGTGTCTTCCGCCGATTCGCCCGGTTGCGAGAGGCCTTTCGGGATCGACCATGCCCCCACGTCGCGCAGCCGCCAATACGGGCCGCCCGGATGCACGATGAGCACGCGCAAGGCGTCGGCGTCGCGCCGGTACAGCAACAACCCGCAGCTGGCCTGCGGCATGCGGCTCAGGCCGCGGCGTGCACGGCCGGGGCGATGTGCGCACGCTCCTTGTAGAGCAGGCGCACCTCGACCAGGTTGCGCACGCGCAGCAGCAGCTCTTCGGGATCGAAGGGCTTGCGCAGGAAATCCTTGGCGCCCACGCGCAGGGCGCGGGTGCGATGGCCCGGCTCGCCGGTCAACGCGATCACCGGCAGGTAGCCGTCGCGCTCGTAGGGCTTGAGCGCTTCCATCACTTCGAAGCCGTCCATGCCGGGCATCAGCACGTCGAGCAGGATCGCGTCGAAGTCGTGCTCGCGATGCAGCGCGACGACGGTGCGCGGATCGGTCGCGACCGTCACGCCGCGATGGCCCGCGGAGGTGAGCACGGCCTCCAATGCGTGCGCGGCGTCGGCGTCGTCGTCCACGACGAGGATGCGGGCGGAAAGGATGTCGGCGGCGCTGATCATGGTCGGTCCTTGACGGGGGCCGTTCGCGGGGCGGACGGCTATTCATCGGCCACGGTCGAGCCGGGGCGGTGAATTCGGGATGAAATCGCCGCGCGCGAGCGCGTACGCTGTGCAGGCCCGCCGCCGCCGTCCGAAGACCCCCATGCCCCGTACCCGCCAGGACGATCTCGACGCGATCGCCCGCTTGCCTGCCGTCGACAAGATCCTGCGCGTCGTCGCGCGCGCCACCGGCATGCGCTTCACGGCGGTCGCCCGGGTCACCGATACGGAGTGGATCGCGTGCGCGGTGCACGACGAGATCGACTTCGGCCTCAAGCCCGGCGGTGCGCTGGAACTCGGGACCACCATCTGCAACGAGATCCGCCAGCACCGCGAGCCGGTGATCTTCGGCCACGCCAGCGCGGACCCGCACTGGTCGCAGCACCACACGCCGCGCATCTACGGGCTGGAGAGTTACATCTCGGTGCCGATCTTCCGTCGCGACGGGACCTTCTTCGGCACGCTGTGCGCGATCGACCCGCAGCCGGCGAAGCTCGACGATCCGACGATCCTCGAAACCTTCCAGTTGTGCACCGACCTCATCGCAGCGCAACTGGAACAGGACGAGCGCATGCACGCCACCGAAGCCGCGCTGGTGGATGCCGAAGCGCTGGCGCACTGGCGCGAACAGTTCATCGCGATCCTGGGCCACGACCTGCGCAGCCCGCTGATGTCGCTCACCGTCGGCACGCACATGCTTTCGCTTGCGCCGCTGGATGCGCAATGGCAGGGCCAGGTGCAGCGCATGGCGCGCAGTTGCGAACGCATGACGGGATTGATCGACGACTTGCTGGACCTGGCGCGCAGCCGCCTCGGCGAAGGCATCCCGGTCGCGCTGGTGCGCGACGGCGAACTGGAGGCATCGTTCGCGCAGGTGGTCGAGGAAGTGCGCGGCGGCCATCCCTCGCACGCGATCCGCGCGGCGTTGACGCTGGACCAGGACGTGCTGTGCGATCGCCGGCGCCTGTCGCAGTTGCTCGCCAACCTGCTCGTCAACGCGGCCACGCACGGGGCGCAGGCCTCGCCGATCGACGTGGCGGCGGACATCGTCGAAAACGTCCTCGTCGTGTCGGTCGCCAACACGGGCACCCCGATCGCGGATGCCGATCGCGCGCGCCTGTTCCAGCCCTACGTGCGCGTGGCGCCCGGCGACGGGCAGGGCGGGTTGGGCCTCGGCCTGTACATCGCCGCGGAAATCGCGCGCGCACACGGCGGCACCTTGACCGTGCAATCCAGCGCGGACGACGGCACGCGGTTCGAGTTCCGCATGCCGATGGACGCCGCGGTGGTGACCGCGGCGACGTAACGCGCGGGCGTCAGGCGCCCGCGGCTGCGCGCAGCGTGGCCAGGTCGAGCTTCTTCATCTGCATCAGCGCCTGCATGGCGGCGCCGCCGTTCTTCGACAGCAGCGCGCCGAGTTCTGCGGGCACCACCTGCCACGACACGCCGAAGCGGTCCTTCAGCCAGCCGCACATCTGCGCGGCCGGATCGCCGCCGTCGGACAGGCCGTCCCAGAAGTGGTCGATCTCTTCCTGCGTCCTGCAGTTGATGACGAACGACACCGCTTCGGAGAACTTGAAGTGCGGCCCGCCGTTGATCGCGACGAACTTCTGCCCGTCCAGTTCGAACGCCACCGTCATCACCGAGCCCGCCGGCTTGCCGGAAGCCTGTTCGGCTTCCTTCGAATAGCGCTGGGTGTCCGTGATCTTCGAATTCGCGAACAGGGCCGTGTACTGCTGCGCGGCCTCCTCGGCTTGGGTGTCGAACCACAGGAAGGGCGAGATGCGCTGGAAACTGGCCTGCATGGGGGACGCTCCTGTCGGACCGCGCGGCTGCGCGACGAGGCGCCGATGATGCGCCCCCGGCGCCGGTGGATGAAGGCATGCGCAATGGGGCCAATCCCTTCAACGAACCCTTCACGACCCGGGCCGATATCCTTGATCGCGTTATGAAATCCCGTGACTTCGACATCGATACCCTCGTCGTCCTGGAAGCGCTGGAAGCGGGCGTGGTCCCCGGCGACGAACACGTGGCGCAACTGGAACGGATGGGCCTGGTGGAGCGCTGCGATGCAGGGCTGTCGCTCACCTTCGACGCCCGCCTGAAACTCGCGAACCTGCGCTCGATCCTGCGCGACTGATACCGCAGAGTTCGGCGTTCCCGTGCGCGCCATCGATCCGACGGCCGGTCGCAAGCGGCTGTCCTTCCCGCGCGTGCACGCGCGTTCAGCGATGTGCAAGCCGCCGTTCCCGGCGGCATCACCGGAGAGCCCCATGCATTCCCGCACCCGCTGGACCCTCGCGCTGTGCGCGTTGCTGTCGCTGTGCAGCCTGGCCGCGCCTGCCTTCGCGCAGGAACGTGCCTACACCGAAGGACCGGTGACCAACGTTTCATCGATCAAGGTCGTCGACGGCCAGTTCGAGAACTACATGGCGTACCTGCAGAAGAACTGGAAGGGCGTGATGGAGGAAGCGAAGAAGGCGGGCTACGTGCTCGACTACCGCGTGTACTCGGCGCAGGCGCACAACCCGAACGAAGCCGACCTGTACCTGGTGGTGACGTATCCGAACATGGCGATGCTCGACGACATGGCGAAGAAGATGGACCCCATCGCCGAGAAAGTGACGAAGATGAATCCGCGGCAGGCCGACGAAGCCAGCGGCAAGCGCACCGTGATGCGCACGCTGCTCGGGGACGAACTGCTGCGCGAGCTCGTCCTGAAGTAACCGGCATGCAGTAATCCGCAAGCTCTGCCGTGCGCGCCCATGATCGGGCGTGCACGGCCTTCGTGCGCACCATGCGGCTTCAATCGCACAGGAGCGCCCGAATGGCAACGAAGAAGGGGACGGGCAAGTCCGTCGCGAAGCAAGCGCCCTCGAAGGCGAAAAAGAACCCGAACGCACGCGCCGCCGGCACACCGCTGCCCGCGCAGCAGGACGCAGACGTCCAGGCCACCGCCGCTGCATTCCCCTTCAACCGCAACAAGCCGCTGGAATATGGACGCGACAACGCGACCGCACCGCCGGAAGGCGCGCACGTCGACGTGGCATCGCGCCTGGTCAGCGGCAGCACGCTCAGCGAACGCAACGCCAACGACAAGGTCGGCAACGCGCCGGCGCCCGGCGCCAATCCCACGGTGGATCCGCTGTCGCGCGTGCGCGTGGATGCCGAAGGCCAACGCCTCACCACCAACCACGGCGTGCCGATCGCCGACAACCAGCATTCGCTGAAGGCCGGCTTGCGCGGGCCCGCGTTGCTGAAGGACTTCATCCTCCGCGAGAAGATCACGCACTTCGACCACGAGCGCATCCCCGAACGCATCGTGCATGCGCGCGGCTCCGGTGCGCACGGCTTCTTCGAGTGCTACGACGCGTTGACCGACCTCACGCGCGCGGCGCCGTTCCAGGAAGCCGGCAAGATCACGCCGGTGTTCGTGCGGTTCTCCACCGTGGCGGGCGAGCGCGGGTCGAA